>JAVJPA010000062.1:0-13312 GCA_040216495.1 Amphiplicatus sp.
GCCGACCTCGCCAATCATCGAACGGAGCAGCGCGAGCATAAGGGCGTTAAATACAATATGTTCGCTGCGCCCTATGACCGCTTCCACATCTGGGGACTGACGGCGGGCATTCTCAGAACGCTCGCTGAAACGCTTCAGGACGATGAGACGGCGCTGAAGAAATGACTGCGTTCGCCAACGATCTGCGCGCGCTTAACGCTGAGGAAGCCAAGCATTTCGTCTGGACGCAAAATACGCCTGTCGCAAGCATTATCGCGGCGCTTGAAGCCGTGCGGCCGGACTCGGTGCGATTTGTCGGCGGCTGCGTGCGCGACAGTCTGCTCGGCGTAAAGCCGAAGGATGTCGATCTCGCCACTCTGTTGAAACCGGAAGAAGTCGTCGCCGCCTTGAAGAAAGCGCGGCTGCGCGCCGCGCCGACCGGCATCGAGCACGGCACGGTGACCGGCATCGCCGGCGGCGTCGGGGTTGAGATTACGACTTTGCGCGCGGACGTCTCGACGGACGGACGCCGCGCGACCGTCGCTTTCACCGAGGACTGGGCGGAAGATGCGCGGCGACGGGACTTCACGCTCAACGCGATTTATCTGACGACGGATGGAAACCTGTTCGATCCGGTCGGCGGAATCGAGCACCTGAAAACGGGCCGCGTCTGTTTCATTGGCGAGGCCCGGGACCGGATTCGCGAAGACTATCTGCGCATCCTGCGTTTCTTTCGTTTCTCTGCGCGGTTCGCCGGAGCGTTCGATGCGGTGGGGCTTGCGGCGTGCGCCGAGGAGCGCGGCGGGATCAAAAAGCTTTCCGCCGAGCGGGTCGGCGATGAGATGTCGAAAATCCTCGCTCTGCCGCGCGCGCCGATCGCCGTTGAAGAGATGCGCCGCGCCGGCGTTCTCGGCGAGGTCTGGCCCGCGCCGCCTTCGCTGGAAACTTTCGCCCATCTCAAATCCCTGTCGCCCGCGTCGCCGGCGCCGGTCGGTCTCGCAGCGCTATGGGGAGAAGCCGGCGAGGGAATCGATTCGGCGTTGCGTCTTTCCAACGCCGACGCTGCGCGTCGGCGCGCGGCGTTGAAAGCAGCGGAGAGGATAAACTCGGAAATGACTGTGAAAGAGGCGCGCGCGGCGCTTTATCGTGCGGGTCAAACGGCGTTTCGAGACGGCGCATTGCTTTCCGCGGCGCGCGCCGGCGGCGAGGGGGAGATACTGGCGCGTCTTATCGACATCGCCGACAGCAAGGCGCCGCCCGCCTTTCCGTTCACGGGCAAGGATGTCATCGCGCTCGGCGTTCCCGCCGGTCCCCGTGTAGCCGCGGCGCTGAAGGCGGCGGAAGAAGCCTGGATCGCCGAAGATTTTCCGGGGGAAGCGAGAGCCGGCGAATTGCTCGCGAAGGCCGCCGCATCTGAGCCGCTTTAGCCGGAGGGCGGCAGCTCTTCATGCGTTTCAAGCGCGTCGACCCCGTTCATCCAGTGGAGACGGTGACGGTTCCAGATATGCATCTGGGGAGCGAGAGATTCGGGCTCGTCAAAGCTGGCGATAGTCACATCGACGAGACCGGGAATGTAGTCGGCTTCAAAGAAGAGCGCCGTTCCGCACTTATCGCAGAAGCGCCGCTGGACGCCCTGAGATGATGCGTAAACGGACGGTCCATCTCCCTGAACGCTGAGTTTGTCGCGTGGAAACATCGCCCACGCGACGGCCGGCGCGCCCGACGCGCGCCGGCAGGACGGGCAGTGGCACAGCGCCGTCATGATAGGCTCTCCCGAGACTTCATAGGCGACCGCGCCGCACAAGCACCGCCCGGTTTTGTTGTTCATGGCAAACCTCCTGCGGATTGCATCTGGCTGTTTTTATAAGGATGATTCATACGCCTGCGCTCGGCGTGCGCCAATTACCTTGGAGGTCATTGTTTCGCTGAAGCGTGACGCGGCGCAAAGCGCTACTGATCGTCGCCGCTTCCAGGCCACACAGGCGTTTCGCCAGTGTCTGCGAGCGAATCGTAAAGCGGCGCCGTCAGGCGGGCAGTGACCGCGTCGCCTTCCGCCGCGCTCGCCGCCGCATAGTCTCGCGCCTCCCGGTCGCAATAGGGGAAACGCTGCTCGGCGCCGCGGAAGCCGTCGTTGAAGGCGGCGACCATCCGGTCGCGCAGGTCAGGCTGCGGCGATTCAAGCTCTACGAGCTTGCGCATGCGGTTGCGCCATACTTCCTCCTCGCCCCACGCCTCGCAGGCGCGGCGGATGTGGTGAAGCTCGCCGAAGACCCGCGACAGGGTCAGAAGATCGCGCGAGCGCTGCGCATAGTCGATGTCCTGCGCGCTGGCCCCCTGGGCGGATGCGGCGCAGAAAGCGGCGGCGATGATCAGGCGTTTCAGCATGCGGTCCGTCTCTGGCCGGACATTATAGCGGTTTTGTGGCCGCCAGGCGAAGCGCCTGCGCGCGTTCGATCGCCTCGCGGGTTTTGTTCCAGGAAAGCCGGGCGACGGCCTCCTTTATGGAGACAAATTCAGCTTCCGCCGCATCGTCGCCCGCGACCGGTTCGCCCGATACCCATTCAGCGGCGTAATCGA
This sequence comes from Amphiplicatus sp., assembly GCA_040216495.1. Taxonomy (GTDB): domain Bacteria; phylum Pseudomonadota; class Alphaproteobacteria; order Caulobacterales; family Parvularculaceae; genus Amphiplicatus. The sequence goes on from JAVJPA010000062.1 coordinate 2,557, forward strand.
CCAGCAGCACATGGTTGAGGGGGCCGTCCTCCGGCGTTTCGCGCGGCAGCGCCTCGAACACATCGATCAGGCCGATGATTTGGATCTCGACGCCGGTCTCCTCGCGCACTTCGCGGCGCGCCGCGTCTTTCAGCGCTTCGCCATGCTCAAGCCCCCCGCCGGGTATCGACCAGTGGCCGAGAAACGGCGGTTTGCCGCGCTTGACGATGAGAACCTCGTCGCCGCGGAAAACCACGGCGCCGACGCCGATGCTGATGACCTCGCGCTGTTTCATGAATCCGCCTATACAGCGCGCGCATGTGCGGACGCTATTTCTTTATTTCCTCTCCAGACGAGACGGGCGAGCATTTCGGCGTCGATGTGCGCGACAATTTTCCGCCGCGCTACAACATCGCCCCGACACAGCCTGTGGCGCATATCCGGCAGGGCGCCAGAGGGCGCGAATACGCATTGGCGCGGTGGGGGTTCATCCCTTCCTGGATGAAAAAAGCCGACGGCAGGCCGATGATCAACGCTCGCTCGGAAACGATCGCGGAGAAACCAATGTTCCGCTCGGCCTTCAAGCGGCGGCGCTGTCTGGTCCCCGCCGACGGCTACTACGAATGGCTCGGTAAAATTCCATGGCGCGTGCGCCGGCGCGATGAAGCGTTGTTCGCGTTCGCCGGGGTCTGGGAAACGGCGGTCGATCCCGATGGCGGTGAAATCGATACGCTCGCCATTTTGACCAAGGAAGCCGGACCCGACCTTCGCGCAATCCATCACCGCGAGGCCATCGTCGTTCCGCCTCAAGACTATGCGCGCTGGCTTGAAGCGGATGAGCGCGATGTAGAGGACTTGTTTCCGCTTTTCGCACCGTCGCCGCCGGGCTTCTGGCTCGCTCATGAAGTCTCGCAGGCCGTCAACAGCTACCGCAGCGAAGGCGCGGCGCTGATTGAGCCCGTGGCGACGCAGGCGGCGCTTTTCTAAACGCCGCGGCCCGTCACAGCATCTTGCCCGGGTTCATGATCCCTTTGGGATCGAGCGCGGATTTAACGGCGCGCATCATCGCAAGTTCGACCGGACTCTTCCTGGCCGCGATCGCTTCCTTCTTGTGACGGCCGACGCCGTGTTCGGCGGAGATGGACCCGTTGAATGAAGCGATGACGTCGTAGACCCGCGTCTCGATTTCTTTTCGTTTGTCGTCCAGCGCCGTCTTCGCCGCGCCTTCGGGCGGCACGATGTCGTAATGCACATTGCCGTCGCCGATATGGCCGAAAGCGATGACGCGCGCGCCGGGGGCCGCCTGCGCGACCGCGGCGTCAGCCTTTTCAAGGAAAGCGGGAATGTCGGCGGTCGCGACCGACACGTCGTGGCGCGCGCCAAGGCCTTCATGGTTGATGGCTTCCGACATGGAGTGGCGCATGCGCCAGAACGCGTGCGCCTGCTTCTCGTTGTCGGCGATCGCCGCATCGCCGATGAGAGCTTTCTCCAGGGCGGATTCGAGAAGCGTTTCGACGATCGCCCTGAGATCGCCGCCGCTGGAAGAAAATTCCATCAGCACATACCATGGATGCGGCGCGCTCAAAGGATCGCGCGAGCCGGGAATATTCTTCACCACAAGCTCAAGGCAGGCGCGCGACATCAGCTCGAAACTACTGACAAGCCCCCCGGTCTCGCCTTGCGCATGTGAGAGGAGCGCGACCGCCGCCTCGGCGCTCGGCGCCCCGGCGAACGCTGTCACGACCTGCGACGGCAGGGGAAACAGTTTCAGCACCGCGCCGGTGATGATTCCGAGCGTGCCTTCGCCGCCGATGAAAAGCTGTTTCAGGTCGTAGCCCGTATTGTCCTTGCGCAGACGTTTGAGGCCGTTCCATATCTCGCCGCTCGGCAGCACCGCCTCGATGCCAAGCACGAGATCGCGCGCGTTGCCGTACCGCAGCACGTTGACGCCGCCGGCGTTGGTGGAGATGACGCCGCCGATCTGGCACGAGCCTTCCGAGCCGATTGAAAGGGGAAACAGCCGGCCCGCCCCGCGCGCGGCTTCCTGCGCGGCGGCGAGCGTCACGCCGGCGTCGAGCGTCATCGTATTGTCGAGCGGCGACATGTTGCGCACCCTGTTCATTCGCTTCAGCGACAGGAGGATTTCGTTACCGAACGGAATCTGGCCGCCGACCAGCCCGGTGTTGCCCCCCTGCGGCGTGATCGCGATGTTGTGATCGGCGCAGATGCGGACGACTTTAGCGACATCTTCCGTCGATGCGGGCGCGACGATCAGCGCCGCTTCTCCCGGCCAGCGGCCGCGCCATTCGGACAGGAAGGGCGCGCGGTCGTCGCCCTCGAATACGCCTTGATTCCGCACGATTTCTCGGATCGTGGCGAGCGCTTGCGGGGAAGGCGGAGAGGAGGGGGCGCCGGGGGCTGACATCGCGGCGCATCATCGCGGCGGCGGCGCGCCCGTCAAGCGCGATGTGACCTTGGGCGTAAGGGCCGTGATAAGATAGCGTAGGCGCGCGCGACATCATCGCCTAAAGTCGGCAAAGAAGCGCCGGCCTGTTGCGGCGCCGGGGCAGAGGGGATGGATGATGCTTAACCGGAAAAGTCTGAAGGTCTTGCTTGTCGCCGGCGCCGCTTCGCTGGCGCTCGTCGCGTGCGGGGAAAAAACTGCGCTTCCTGAAGCGCCTGACGCCTCCGGCGCAGCGCCTGCCGCATCGGTCGATTATGACGCCATCGCTGCGGCGGCTGTCGCGAATCCCGCCCGTTCGGAAGCAGACCGGGCCAGCGACGAACGCCGCAAGCCTGCGATCGCTCTCGCCTTCATGCAGGTCGAGCCGGGCGACGCGGTCTTTGACATGGAAGCCGGCGGCGGCTGGTACACGGAGCTTCTTTCGCATGCGGTCGGAGAAAACGGCAGCGTCGTCATGCAGAATCCAGAAGGCTTCCTTGCTTTCGTAGGCGACGAAATCAACGCGCGGCTTGCGGACGGGAGGCTCGCGAACGTCCGCCAGTCTCTGTCAATCTTCGATGATCTGGACGCGCCGGACGGATCGATCGACCTCGTCACCTGGGTGCAGGGACCGCACGAGCTATACTACACGCCGGAAGACGGAACGTTTCTCGGCGATCCGTTCAAGTCCTATGCTGAAATCTTCCGCATCCTGAAGCCCGGCGGCGCCTTTGTCGTGATTGATCATTCGGCGGTTCCGGGCTCGCCGGAAACCACGGGGAACGAGATTCACCGCATCGACCGCTCCATCGTCGTCGATATGGCGGAAGGCGCCGGCTTCATGCTCGATGCAGACAGCGGCTTCCTCGCCAACCCGGACGATACGCGCACGACCAACGTGTTCGATCCTGCGATCCGGGGGCATACGGATCAATTCGCCTTGCGGTTCAAAAAGCCCTGAACGGGCGGTTACGGCTTTGGCTTCGGCGCCGCGGCGCGGGCGAGGCGGTCGTTGATCGCTTCGCCGAGGCCGCGGTCAGGGATCGGCGCGACCGAGATCGCTTTCAGCGCCTTGGCGCGGCATTCCGCGTCGGCGGCGCGCAGATAGGCGAAAAGATTGGCCGCCGCTTCGCGCACGCTGCCGCTTCGGCTGAGATTGAGCGTGTTGGGGCGGCGCGAGAACCCGCTGTCGCCGAAATCGAGATAGAAATCACGGTCGCCCGGCGCGCCGGCGTTGAGGAGAAGCCGGGCTTGCGGCGCGTAATGGCTGGCGAGCATGCCGGGCGCCTCGATTGGGCCGCTTGCCGATGCGCGCTCGATTTTAACGCCGGCCAATTCTTCGATTTCTTCGACCGAAAGGCCGCCGGGACGCAGTAGCATGGCGCGTTCGCCATCGATTTTAAGGATAGTGGATTCGAGGCCAATCTCAGTCCGGCCTCCGTCGAGGATCATGTCGACTTTGCCGCCGAGACTGTCCGCGACATGCTCCGCGGTCGTCGGGCTCACCGTGCCGGACAAATTGGCGCTCGGCGCGGCGAGCGGGCGTTCGGCGGCGCGGATGAGGTCATGCGCCAAAGCGTGCGCCGGCATACGGATCGCCAAAGTGTCTAGTCCGGCCGAAACGAGCAGCGAGACCGATGCGTCGGGCCGGCGGGGCAACACCATGGTCAGCGGGCCCGGCCAGAAGCTCAGCGCTAACTGGCGCGCAAGCCGCGAAAAAACCGCCTCGCGCTCCGCCATCTGCTGGCAGGAGACATGCACGATCAGCGGATTGAAGGACGGCCGCCCTTTGGCTTCGTAAATCCTCGCGACCGCCTGATCGTTCGTCGCATCGGCGGCCAGTCCGTAGACGGTTTCCGTCGGCATCGCGACGAGTCCGCCGGCGCGGATAATGTCTGCGGCTTTGATAATGTCCGTCTGCGGCGGCGTCATAAACTTACATCTAGACCGCGCCGCCCGCATGAGAAAAGGGCGCAGCCTAAGCTGCGCCCTCTCATTCTCTCGTGAAGGCTCAGAACCGGCGCGTCAGAACCAGATTGACGCTGTGAGTCGCATATTCGGTCGTGAGCGTCGCGGGTCCGTCCGTGAAGGTCGCGTCGTCAGCCCCGAAATAGCGGTATTCGACCGCCGCCCCGAGATTTTCACCGAGCTGTTTGTTCAGTCCGGCGAAAGCCTGATACGCGAAGACGAAATCATGATCGCCCGAGGTTCCGAGTTGGGCTGTGCCGGCCCCGGCGCCGACATAAGGCGCGACGCCGAACTTGCCAGGCGCCGTAAAGACGCCGTTCGCCATGAAACTCAAGCTGTTGATATTCCCGTCTCCATCGAAGGCCGTTCCGGCCACAACGCCGCTGTCCACATTGTTCGAGCGGTAGGCGACTTCGCCTTCCACAGCGAACATATCCGACAGGCGGTATCCAAGCGCGCCGCCGACGCCGTAACCGGTGTCGGTATCGACCGCTCCGGTTCCGGATCCGACGCCGGGCAGATTGGCTGCGATATCGTGATCTGCGCCAAACACGACGCCGCCGAACAGTTTGCCGTACGTATCCGCGGCGTGAGCCGGAGACAGTGCGGCAAGCGATGCGGCGGCCATGACGATGACCATTCTCATATATTTTCACCACTTTACTTAGGCGGACCTTTCCGCCGAGGGCGCGCAAGTGGCGGCGTTCCCGGGGGGCTTCAATGCTTCTGCGATGAAATGAGCGACCGCTGCGCTAAGCTGACAGGAGGCGTGCTGCTATCGGCTCTGGCCCGGGAAGGGAGATTGCGACAAAAGAGCTCTCTTACGTTTCTGGAGGAGTATTCATGACTTTCGCCACACCTGTCCGCGACATGCGTTTCGCCCTGAAACAGATGGCGGGATTCGATGCGCTGAAAAGCGCCTATGAAACCCTCGACGACGACATTGTCGAGGCGATCCTCGGAGAAATGGCGAAATATTGCGATCAAGTTGTCGCGCCGCTGAACGAGGGAAGCGATCGTGAGGGTGCGACGCTCGAAAACGGCGTCGTGCGCACGTCGCCGGGTTTCAAGGAAGCGTACCGGCAATATGTCGACGGCGGCTGGAACGCGCTCGCTTTCCCTGAAGAATGGGGCGGACAGGGGCTGCCCGCGACGCTCGCCGTCGCGCTTGTCGACGGTCTCAATCAGGCGTGCATGTCCTTCGCCATCGGCACGACGCTGACCACCGGCGCGATCAAGGCGATCCTGCACGCGGGCACGGACGAGCAGAAGAAGCTCTTGCTGCCGAAAATGATTTCCGGCGAATGGACCGGGACGATGAACCTTACAGAGCCGCAGGCGGGTTCAGATCTCTCTGCGCTCAGGACCAAGGCCGAGCCCGTCGGCGACGGGACATACAAGATCAGCGGGCAGAAGATCTTCATCACCTACGGCGATCACGACATGGCGGACAATATCGTCCATCTCGTGCTCGCGCGCCTCCCTGATGCGCCCGAAGGAACCGGCGGCATCTCGATGTTCCTCGTGCCGAAAATCCATATAAACGAGGACGGTTCGCTCGGCGCGCATAACGATGTGCAATGCATCAAACTGGAAGAGAAGATGGGGCTTCACGGCAGTCCCACCTGCGTCATGGCGTTCGGCGACAAGGGGGAGTGCGTCGGAACCTTGCTCGGCGAAGAGCACAAGGGCCTGAAAAACATGTTCGTGATGATGAACGCCGCCCGACTCGATGTCGGCGTGCAAGGCGTCGGCGTCGCCGAGCGCGCGTTCCAGCGCTCGCTCGCCTATGCGCAGGATCGCCGGCAGGGCCGCAAGGCGGGCGTGAAAACCGGACCGATGATTCCGATCTACGAACATGCTGATGTGCGCCGCATGCTCTACTCGATGAAATCGCTCGTCGAAGCCTCGCGCGCCATCTGTTACGCCAACGCCGTCGCCTACGATCTCGCGAAACATTCGCCTGACGAGAACAAGCGCAAGGAGGCGAAGGCGCTCGAAGAACTGCTGACGCCGATTTCCAAAGGCTGGTCCACAGACCGCGCCAACGACGTCGCCTCGCTCGGTGTGCAAGTGCATGGCGGCATGGGTTACATTGAGGAGACGGGCGCCGCTCAGCATATGCGCGACGCGCGCATCGCCGCGATCTATGAGGGAACCAACGGCATCCAGGCGATGGACCTTGTCGGCCGCAAGCTTCAGGGCGATGGCGGCGCGGCGGCGAAAGCTTTCATCCGGAACGTCAAGGAAGAGGCGATTTTGATGAAGGCCGGCAAGCGCCCGGCGATGAAAACGATCGGCGCGCGGCTTGAGGAAGCGGCCGCCGCGCTTGGGTCGTCCACGGATTGGCTGTTAAAGGCGGCGTCGACAGATCCTGAGAACGCGCTGGCGGCGGCGACGCCGTATCTCAAGCAGTTCGGCAACGTCGCCGGCGGCTACTACCTTGCGCGCGGTGCAATGGCGGCGGCCCTCGCGCTCGGCGAGCCCGATGCAGACAAGCCCTGGCTCGAAGGCAAGATCGCTATCGCCCGCTTCTTCGCCGACACTTACCTGACAGAAGCGATCGGGCTGACCGGGGCGATCTCAGCCGGGGCGGAGACCGTCGGAAGACTCGATCCGGCGGCGCTGACGGGGTGAGCGTTGGAGAGAACTTTTGAAGAAACGCCCAATGAATGACGCTTCGCCGCCGCGCATGTTCCTTATTTCAAGGGAATAGGTTGGCCGCGACCGGATGTATCTGGAATTGTAAAGGCGAGGCGGCGTGACGGGGCTTGAGTATCTGAAGCTCGTGATCTTCTACGCAAGCTGGCTGTATTTTCCAGCCGCGGGGTTTCTTCTATGGGCGATGCTGACGCGCTCGGTTCCGACGCGGATCGTCGCGGCCTTGTTGTTCGCGCCGTTGACCGTTCTCGCCTATGCGCGCTTCATCGAGCCGCGCATTCTTCTTGCGCCGGAACACGACGTCGCGCTCGACGGCTGTTTTGAGAGGGCGGGAGTTGTTCGGCTGGCGGTGGTCTCCGATACGCATATCGGGCTGTTCGCAAACGCGATGCCGATCGGGCGGATTGCAGCTAGAGCGCAGTCGCTGCGGCCGGATGCGATGCTGATCGCAGGCGATTTCACCTATTTCCTGCATCCTGACCGTTTCGCGGAAACCTATGCGGCGCTGGGCGAGATCGGCGTCCCCGTCTACGCCGTCTCCGGCAATCACGATGTCGGTCTGCCGGGGCCGGATGTCAGCGCGCCGCTGGCGGCGGCGCTGACGGACGCGGGCGTTCATGTCATCGATAACCGGGTCGAAAAACTGATGGCGGAAGGCGGCGACCTCGACATCGCCGGTCTTTCCGATTCTTGGCAGGGACGGCAGGATATGAGCGTTCTGGCGCCGCCGCCTTCCGCGCCGCGTATCGTCCTGACGCATAATCCCAACACCGCGTTCGACCTGCCGCCTAAGGCGCGCGTCGATCTCCTGATCGCCGGCCACACGCATGGCGGACAAATCAGAATTCCCGGCGTCACTTGCCTTATCTTTCAGGATATGTGCCGGACGGCGCTTTACGGCGTCGCTGACACGAAGCGCGCGAAAGTATTCGTGACATCCGGTACGGGCATGGTCGGTCTTCCCATGCGCTTTCTGATTCCGCCGCGGATTGATGTCCTCAATGTCAGCTACGCAAAGTGCGCGTCTTCATAGCGCGCGCGGAATTCGCTTTTGTTTTCAGGCGTCAACCGGCTTATCGGAAATTAAATCGATAAAATTGTAAATGCTTCTGTGTAAAGATTATTTTTGACGGCGCTGGAACCAAGGCGCTATGTAGTCGTTCTTGGGCTGGCGCAGCCATTGCGCGCCCTCCGCCGCCCCTTCGCTCCGATCTTCATTAACCTATAATCTTTCGGAAACGCGCCCATGAATCCGCTTTTTCAAATCAAGAGCCATATCGACGCGCACGGCGTCGGCTGCGTTATCGTCAACGATCATGTGGCGATCGGGGTTTTATGGAAGACGCAGACGCTAGACGGCGAGGTGCGTTTTCTCGAAACGACGGAACGGGTGCGGTCGCTTGATGAGGCGTGCGGCGTGATAGGCTGCGATTGCTGCAAGACGGGCGTCATTAGCGGGCTTCACGGATTGCGTTGAGGCAAGCTGTGGGCAAGAGGCGCGCTCTGGACTAGGCTCTCCCCGGCCTTGAACAGGGAGCCGCCCATGACCAGCCTCAAAGGAAAAACGCTCTTTATTTCCGGCGCATCGCGCGGCATCGGACTGGCGATCGCGCTTCGCGCCGCGAAAGACGGCGCCAACATCGCCGTCGCCGCCAAGACAGCCGAGCCTCACAAGCACCTGCCGGGCACGATCTATACGGCGGCCGAAGAGATCGAGAAAGCAGGCGGCAAGGCGCTGCCTCTGATCGTCGATATACGGTCCGAGGAACTGGTGGCCGATGCGGTCGCTAAAACCGTCGAGACGTTCGGCGGGATCGACATCTGCATCAACAATGCCTCGGCGATTTCGCTCACCGGCACGGAAGCGACCGAGATGAAGCGCTGGGACCTGATGCACCAGATCAACGCGCGCGGCACATTCCTCGTCTCCAAGACCTGCATTCCGCACCTGAAGAAGGCGCAAAACCCGCATGTGCTGATGCTGTCGCCGCCGCTGGACCTCTCGCCCCGCTGGTTCGCGCCACATGTGGCCTACACGATGGCGAAATACGGCATGTCGCTGTGCGTGCTCGGCATGGCGGAGGAGTTCCGGGGCGAGGGGATCGCCTTCAACGCGCTATGGCCGCGCACGGCGATCGCGACGGCGGCGGTCGAGTTCGCGCTCGGCGGCGACGCGATGGTGAAAGGGTCGCGCACGCCCGAGATCATGGCGGATGCGGCTCATATCATTCTGACGAAGCCGTCGCGCCAGTTCACCGGCAATTTCGTCATCGACGACAATCTGCTTTACGATCACGGCGTCCGGGATTTCGAGCAGTACCGCGTCGACCCGAACCGCAACCTTTTCCCCGATTTTTTCGTGCCGTCGAACGCGACGCCGCCCCCAGGCGTCGAGGAAACGCTGGCGACGACGATGATTGGGGAAGAGTAGGGCGGCTGCCCTCAGTGATGGTGGTGATGCGGCTCAATGTTGAGCCGTCCGCACTTGCCGCATCTGACGACGGCGCCGTGGGCGTCGCGGTGAGCGACGTTGACGAGCAGTTTCGTCTTGCAGGCGCCGCAACGGTAGGTTTCGTCGCCGCCGCCCTCGCGAAGGGGCTTGCCCGGCTCGTGTTTCAGAACATCGGCGCCCTCGACATCGGTTTCGTCGATGAGGAGCATGTCGAATTGGGGCATGGGGCGCTTCCTTTTGCGGGCATCGCCCGGTAAAGCGGGCGCGGCGATGATGCCGCGGCGGCGGGAAGGTCTCAAGATGCGGATCGCATCCTTGCACATATATCCGATCAAGGGCGTGCGCGCCGTCGATCTGGACAAGGCGAATGTCGAGGATCGGGGGCTTGCCGGCGACCGGCGCTGGCTCGTCGTCGATGAGAAGGGCGTCGGAATCACTCAGCGCTCCCACTCGCGACTGGCGACGATAACTGCGCGCCAGACAGAGCAAGGCCTTCACCTCTCTGCGCCCGGAGCCGAGGACCTGCTGGTGGCGGCGCCTTCGGACGCTTCGCGCAGCGACATTAAAATCTGGGACGACGATGTGAGCGCCGCGCTTGCGGATGAGCGCGCGCATCGGTGGCTATCGAGCGTGCTCGATGACGCATTGAGACTGGTCTTCATGGACGGCGGCGCGCAGAGGGCGAAGGCCAACCAATGGACCCCGGCCAGCGTGCCGACGAGCTTCGCCGACGCCTATCCGATTCTCATTGCAACGACAGGATCGCTTCGCTCCCTCAATGAGGAAATAGCGAAAAGCGGCGGCGATCCGGTAACGATGCGGCGCTTTCGTCCCAACCTCATCATCGATTGCGAGGATCCGTGGCGGGAGGATTACTGGAAAACGCTTCGCATCGGCCGAGTAGAGCTTGACCTCGTCAAACCCTGCGACCGCTGCGTCGTCACCACCAAGGATCAGGCGACGGGCGAGAGCATGGGCAAGGAGCCGCTGGAGAGCCTTGTGCGCATCCGGCGTTCCGGCGACCGGCGCGTCAAGGGCGTTCTTTTCGGCTGGAACGCAGCGCCCCGTGGGCTAGGCGAAGTAGCGGTCGGCGACGAGGTTGAGATTCTCGAAGACCGCCCCGAAGGGTTTCCCATCATCGGCCGATAGGTTCTAGCCGCCTGCGGCGCGCCGGATCAGATCTTCATAGAACGCCGCCGCGCGGACAAGATCGTCGATCAGGACGCGCTCGTCCGTGCCGTGAATGCGTTTGA
>JAVJPA010000063.1:0-4069 GCA_040216495.1 Amphiplicatus sp.
TCGCCGAAGCCTTCGATCTGCTTGAAGCAGCGCTCGGCGAACGCGCGGTCATAACCGCGCGCCGCCATGCCTTCGACCATCTTGTCGTGATATTGATGAATGGTCCCCGCCCGGCGGAACGTCGCCATGGCGCGGCGCAGCCCGTCCGCTTGCGTCGGGGTGAAGCCGGCGGCGACGATGGCGATCTTCATCGCCTGTTCCTGGAACAGCGGCACGCCGAGCGTGCGACCGAGCACGTCTTCTAAGTCCTTGCTCGGATATTCCACCTTTTCGATCCCGTCCCGGCGGCGCAAATAGGGATGCACCATGTCGCCCTGGATCGGGCCCGGCCGCACGATGGCGACTTCGATGACAAGATCGTAGAAATCGCGCGGTTTCAATCGCGGCAGCATCGACATCTGCGCGCGGCTTTCGATCTGGAAGACGCCGAGCGTGTCGGCCTTGCAGATCATGTCGTAGACTTCAGGTTCTTCTGCCGGGATCGAAGCGAGATCGAGATCGACGCCGTAATATTTCTTTAAGAGCGTGAAGGCCTTGGCGATGCAGGTGAGCATCCCAAGGCCAAGAACATCGACTTTAATCATGCCAAGGGCGTCGAGATCGTCCTTGTCCCATTCGACGAAACTGCGCTCGGGCATGGCGGCGTTCCCGATGGGAATGACTTCTTCCAGCGGCCCCCGCGTCATCACGAAGCCGCCCGTATGCTGCGAGAGATGGCGCGGGAAACCGATCAGCTCTTTTGAGAAGTGAAGCGCGTGACGCAAGGTGAGATCGGCGGGATCGAGACCCTGTTCCTTGACGCGAGTTTCGTTGACGCCGGACGCATCGCCGCCCCAATTGCTTTTGGCGAGCGACGAGATGACATCCTCGGAGAGCCCGAACGCCTTGCCGACCTCGCGCACGGCGCTTCTTGTCCGGTAGGTAATGACGGTCGCGGCGATACCGGCGCGGTCGCGACCGTATTTCCTGTAGATATACTGGATCACTTCCTCGCGCCGCTCGTGCTCGAAGTCAACGTCGATATCCGGTGGTTCGTTGCGGTCCGCCGAAATGAAGCGCTCGAAGAGAAGATCGATGCGCGCCGGATCGACCGAGGTGACGCCGAGGCAATAACAGACGGAGGAATTCGCTGCCGAACCGCGGCCCTGACACAAAATCCCCTCGCTGCGCGCATACCGGACGATGTCGTAAACCGTCAGGAAATAGCGCGCATAATCGAGCTGTTCGATCAAAGCGAGTTCATGGCGGAGCGCAGCCGTTACCTTATCGGGTATGCCGTCAGGGTAGCGCGTCTTCGCGCCCTCCCATGACAAGCGTTCAAGTTCTTCCTGCGGCGTGGCGCTGGCCCCGCAGGTTTCTTCGGGATATTCATAACGCAGCTCGTCGAGCGAGAAGCGCGCCCGCGCCGCCACATGCAAGGTCTCTTCAATGGCGGCGGGATGATCCCTGAAGAGACGCAGCATTTCCGGCGGCGGTTTCAGATGTCGTTCGGCGTTGGCTTCGAGCGCGCGGCCCGCATTAAAGACCGTCACATGCTCGCGGATGCAGTGAACCACGTCGGCGAGCCGCCGGCGCTCCGGCGCATGATAGAGAATGTCATTGACGGCGAGCAGCGGAACGCGGGCGGCCTTAGCTGTCAGCGCCAGTTGAACGAGAATGCGGCGGTCATCGTCCCGGAACCGCCGTGCGCCGGCGAGCCATACCGATCCCGGAAAGACGGCGCGGAATTCATTCAGCGTTGCGTCGATGACAGGCGCGAAGGGATCGTCCGGTAAAACCGCAAACAATTGCCCCTCGCCAAACTCCAGCGCATCGGCGCGGGCGATCTCGCAAGCGCCTTTCGCGGCGCGCATTTTCCCGCGGGTCAATAATTTGCAGAGCCGCCCATAGGCGGCGCGGTTCGACGGCCAGCACAGCATGTTGGGCGTGTCGTCGGAAAATTTGAGCCGCGCGCCGGTGATGAAGCGAAAGCCGACTTCTTTCGCGGCAGTATGCGCGCGCACGACGCCGGCGAGCGTGTTGATGTCGGTGACGGCGAGAGCATCGAGGCCGAGTTTCGCCGCCTGAAACACCAGCTCGTCCGGATGTGACGCGCCTTTCAGGAATGTGAAATTGCTGAGGCACGAGAGTTCCGCATACCTGGTCATGCGAAAAACCCGTGCAGGAACCAGCGGGGGTTGGTCGTCTCCGCGCCGTAGAGCCCCTCGCGAAAGAGCCAGTAGCGCCGGCCTTCCGGCGTCTCGACGCGGTAATAGTCGCGCGTCGGTCCCGCTGTTTCTTTGCCCGGCCATTCGTCAGCGATGCGCTCCGGTCCGTTGGCGCGGGCGACTGTGTAGCTGACGCGCCGCCATTTGAAGCGGATCGGCGGGCCGTCTGGCACTTCCGCGAGCGCCTCGATTTCTTCGGGTCGCGGCAGCAGTTTCACCGGCCGCGCATGATCGACGGGAGCGACATCTGACGGGTTCGCAGGATTGACCGCCGGCGTGAAGTGCGCAGCCCGTTCAGGCAGATGCGAATTGCGAAAGCTGATGCGGCGAACATTTGTCGCCCCGAGCCGGTTGCTGAGGCGGTCCTTCAGTTCCGCGAGAGCTTCGTCCTGCGCCTCTCTGTCCGATTGCAGATCGAAGGCGGCGCGTTGCCTTACGCCGAGCGGGCGCACGTCGAAGGCCGAAAGCCGTAACAGTTCGAAGCCAAAGCCTGCGTCATAGGCGTCTTTCAGATCGTCGAGCCTATTCTCGAAAAGGCGGGCGATATGTTTCGCATCGCGCGCCGGCGCGCTTGCGCCAAGCTCCAAGCGCATCACCACATTGTCGACACGGAACAACGCCAGCTCGAAACGCCGCGCTCCGGCGCTGTCACGCGCAAGGTCAACAGCCAGATCATGGGCGAGCGGCGCCAGAATGGATTTGACAGCGTCGACAGTGGAGACCGGCTCGGCGAGTTTTCGCTCAGCATAATAGCGGGGCGCCGGAATGACGGGAACTAAAGGCTCTGGCTCCGTCCCGAGCGCCTGCCCGAGACGCGATAATAGCGCTTTCGTAAACCGCGCCGTCAGAGGGCTGCGCGGCATGTCGTAAAGCTGGCCGACGGTTTTGAGCCCAAGCCGGCGGAGGCGGTCCGACAAATCCGGCGGCAGGCGCAGCGCTTCGACCGGCAGGGATGCAATGGCGGAGCGTTGCGCGCTTTCGCTGGCGATTTCCAAATCCCCGAAACGCGCCAGCGCCCAGGCGGCGCCCGCCGTATCGGCGATCGCTGCGCGCATCGAATAGCCGGCGCGCACTATGCGCTGTCTGAGATCATTGAGGATAGCTTCCTCGCCGCCGAAAAGACGCTGGCAGCCGGTGATGTCAATGAAGAGTTCCCCCGTCGCCTGAACCGATACGACGGGCGAGTAGCGCATCAGCGCTTCGGCGAGACGGCGAAAGCTTTGCGCTTCTTCCTTTGCGTCTGTCTCGAAGGCGATGAGCTTAGGCTCAATGGCGCGCGCATCGGCGAGCGCCTGACCCTGATAGAACCCGAGCTTTGCGGCTCTCGCGTCCATAGCGCGGATGCGCAAGGCGCTTTTCGCCTTTTCATGGATAACGACCGGCGCGGACCTTTCTTCAAGCGACGGCCGTTGTTTCTTCAAATAATCTGTCGGCCATCGCGGGAACCACGCCGCGAGCATGCGGCGCGGCCTCGACAAGTCTTCTCTCTGCATGATCCCATTCCAATACCCACCGGCCGCGACCCCCATCGCGGCTTTTCTCCAGCACCGCACCCCAGCGCGGCCGCCCCAATCCCCGTTCGTCCAATGGATCTTCCGCGCTCGGCGCTGAGGCCACGCGCCAGCGTGTGCGTGCGGCGCTCGGGCCTTCATCGTGCGCATCCCTGAGCAAAAAGAGTCTCGCGCCCGATTGTTCGGCGCCGAGCTGCAAGCGCCGCGTCGCCGTCAGATCGAGCAGCCGATGCTGTTTCCAGAATTCAATCAGAACGATTGCATCGTGGCGCACCGCTTCTTCCGCCGCCCAGAGAACGGCTTTCGCGTCGCGGGCGTGAACGAAAATGCAAAGCGCGCTGTCGACGCCGT
>JAVJPA010000064.1:0-3671 GCA_040216495.1 Amphiplicatus sp.
CCTAACAGGTCGCCGCCGCCCTCATAGCGGGCGAACCCCGTATAATCCTCCGAATCCTGAAGAAGAAAGACCGGGACTGGATGATAGAGCTCCTTCTTCGCAAAAGAGCCCCCGACAAGGAGGCGGCTGTCGCCGCCGAGATCGAAGCGGGTGGTCGTGAACACCCTTTTGCCGATCACGTCGCGCTGATGGCCCTGCGCGACGCTCGCGGGATTCGCCAAGCTGGGATTGGCTAGCGCGTCCGCTAGGCTCAATGAGCCTGAAAGCTCCTGGTCGATGTCGCTGTAAAGCAGGCCGACTCGCGTCGCGACGGCCTCGCTCCAGTCAAAGCCGATATTGGCGTAGAGCCGCTCGTTCCTTTGCTCCGCATGATCGCGAAAACCGTCCTGGCGCTGCCATGTTCCGGCGACAAGCGCATCGACGCGGCCGAAATCTTGCGCCGCGCGCGCGCTGACCCGCGCCGTTCCGAAGGAGCCGCCCTCGGCTCGGAGCGAATAAGCGGCCTCGACGCTTTCCGGCGTGGCGTAGTCGACCTCGATCGCTCCGCCGAGCGCGGCCGTACCGACGCGAAAGGCGTTGGCGCCCTTCAAGACGGTCACGTGCGAGGAGAAGAGAAGATCCATCTCCTGATAGTCGCCGAACCCATCGGCCGCGTTGAGCGGAACCCCGTTCAGGATGAGCTCGACGCCGCGCAGATGGATGTTGTTCGAAAGACCAGAGCCGCGGATCGACAGCCGCCCGTCCTCCCCGAAGCTCGGCTGCATGACGACGCCCGGCGTCATGGCGAGCGCATCGCGCAGGCTGACGGCGTAGCGGTCATCGAATTCCTCGATCGGCACAAGATCGACATTACCGGGCCGAGCCTCGGCGAAGGCGCGCGCCGCGGCGAGCGCGTCGCGTCTTGTATCGGTGACGATGACCTCATCGACCGTATCGGCGAGATCGGCGGCGGAAGCGGGCAGGCAAGGCGAGGCGAAAGGCGCGAGCGATACGGCGCGCAGGAGCAAAGATCGCATAATGAATTCCCGTTGAACGTTGAACAGCGCGAAGCGGCTCCCTCGCGGGACGCCGCAGCCAAAGGATCAACGGGAAAGAGGGGGCGCGAGCGCAGGCGGCGGCGGGGCGGCGAGACCGCGGCCGATGGAGACGGAGGCGGGAAGGATCGCCTCAGCCCGCTCGATAAAGACGAGCGGCGCGGCGAAGATGAGCGGCGCGACGGCTGCGAACGCATGCGGCGCGGAGGCGAAGGGGCAAAGATCGTCAAGGCTTTCGCCCGCCGGCAATTCGCTTTCCGGGACGAGATCGCCATCAGCCGTAAGGACGAACCGCTCATCGTCCCCGTGCGCGGAACACAGGACGATTTGCAGCCCTTCCGCCGGGTTGACCGCGATCATCAAGCCGGGCGCGATGACGCCGCGCACGGCGGCCAGCGCCAGCGCGACGATCACAAACGCCTGTCTGAAGACCGTAACGGTCACGGAAGGCCCCTCTCGAACGGCCGCGGCATAGCGCGCGCCGCATCCGCCGACAATAAACCCATGAGATTAAAAGAACGCCGCAGGCTGGCATCCTAACCTCGCCGCGAGCTCAATTCGCGATGGGACGCAAATTTACGCTCTGGAAGAAAGCAAAAAGCGCGCAGGCGCAGCGCCAGTCCGATTTGCCCCGTCAAAGCATTGATTTCCTCGGAAATTCTGCGAGATTGCGCGCCTTAATTGTCCGCCGCGCCGGTTCTGGCGCGAGGGCGAGCGCCTGAATGCTTGCCCCGCAGCGGCATCCTATAAAGTAGTCGCAGACGCGGCCGTATTGGCGGCTGGCAGCGGGAACAGGGGCCGATGGGGCGCTTCATTATCTTGGGGCTCGCGCTCGCCGCGCTCTGGCTGCTGCTTTCGGGCTATTTCGATGTGCCGATGCTGCTCAGCCTCGGGGCGATTTCCGTCATTTTCACCGTCATCGTTTCGGCCCGCGCCGGCATGCTTGACGAAGAGGGCGCGCCGCTGCGGATGCTCCCGCGGATCACCGGCTACTGGATCTGGCTCGCGAGCGAGATCGGCAAGGCGAATGTCGTCGTGGCGCGCGAAGCGCTGGCGATCAAGCCGCGGCTGTCGCCGAAAATGTTCAAGGTCCCGATGGCGCAGCGCACGGCCGCCGGCAAGGTCACCTTCGCCAACTCCATCACCCTGACGCCCGGCACGGTCTCGGTGCATGTGGAGGAAGACCATATCGTCGTTCACGCCCTCACCGGGGCGCTCGCCGACGAAGCCGCCATCGCCGACATGGGCGCGCGCGTCGCGCGCACGGAGGGAACGCGCGCATGACGATGTTCGGCGTCGCCGCGCTCGCCATCATCGTCGCCATGGCGCTGGCGCTGACCCGCGCCATAGCCGGCCCTTCCCTTTACGATCGGGTGCTCGCCGGCAACTCTTTCGGCACCAAGACGGTGCTGCTGATCGGCGTCATGGGCTTTCTCACCGGACGGCCCGATTTTCTCGACATTGCGCTGCTCTATGCGCTTTTGAATTTCGTCTCGACCATCGCGATCCTCAAATTCTTCCGCTACCGCACGCTGTCGGTCGCCATCGCCGGAGCGGAAGCGGACAAGCCGGCCTTCAAGCCGACCGCAGATGAAGGAGGCGCGGCGTGATCGATTTCGCCTTCTGGTGGCCTATTTTGCGCGATGGGCTCTCCTGGATCCTGTTCCTGCTCGGATCGGCGTCCGTGCTGACCGGGGCTATCGGGCTGCTGCGCTTTCCGGATTTCTACACGCGCATGCACGCGGCCGGCATCACCGACACGGGCGGGGCCGAACTGATGATCCTCGCCATGATGCTGCAATCGCCAAGCTGGCTCATCGCCGCCAAGCTCGCCTTCATCGCGGTGTTCTTGTTCTTCACCAGCCCGACCTCCACGCACGCGCTCGCTCACGCGGCCCATATCGGCGGGCTCCGGCCGTTGCTCGGACCTGAGCTGAAACGCGAGGGCGAGGAATGACACTCAGCCCCGGCGTCATCTTCGCCAACCTGCTTCTCAACCTGTCCTTGCTGACGCTGTTGATCTTCGTCGCGTTCGCCATGCTGCGCTCGCGCCACCTGTTCGCTGTGGTCATGCTATCGGGCGTCTACTCGCTGCTTTCCGCCTGTTTCCTCGTCGCGCTCGATGCGGTCGACGTCGCCTTCACCGAGGCGGCGGTCGGGGCCGGCATATCAACTGTGCTGATGCTCGCCGGGATGCTGCTGACGGCTCGGCGCGAAAAGCCGGTGACGCCCAAACGCGCGCCCGTCGCGCTCGCCGTGGTCGCCGTGGTCGGCGCGCTTCTCATCTATGCGACCATCGACATGCCGGCGTTCGGTGATGCTTCGTCGCCGGCGAACTCGACCATCGGCAAGGAATATGTAGAGCGCACGCCGAAAGAAATCGCCGTTCCAAACATCGTCACCGCGGTGCTGGCGAGCTATCGCGGCTTCGATACGCTCGGCGAGACGATGGTGATTTTCACCGCAGGCGTCGCCGTCATTCTGCTTCTCGGCGTCGGCAGCGCGCGCGGCGGGCGCGACGTCAAGGACGCGCCTGAGACGCGCGGCGAAGACAAGACGAAGAAGGGAGGCGCCTGATGGAGCACCTCATTCTTCGCGTCATCACCAAGATGTTCTTCGCGCCGATCGTGCTGTTCG
>JAVJPA010000065.1:0-8855 GCA_040216495.1 Amphiplicatus sp.
TACGAGGAAGTCGTCCTGCTTGAGCAGGTGTTCGTCATCGACGGTGAAACCAAGGTCTCGAAAATCATCGAGAACGCCGCCAAGGATGTGGGCGCGCCGGTCGAGTTCGCCGGTTTCGTCCGGCTCGAGCTCGGCGAGGGCGTCGAGGCGACTGGCGACGACGACTAGGCAGGACGGGCGGCGCGCGCCCCGGCGTTCCCGGGGCTTGCGCGCCGCTGCGCAAACGCTATTGGATCGGGGGCGTGCGCGGCTTACGCGCCCCTGATTCCTGCACGCCGCCGCAGAAAGGTCTCTCATGAGCACATCATCGCTCGCCCCCGCGAAGGCGCGCTACAAGCGCGTGCTCCTCAAAGTATCGGGCGAAGCGCTGATGGGTCCCGGCCAGTACGGGATCGACCAGGCGACCGTGAAGCGCATCGCCCAGGAAATCGGCGATGCGGTCGAGCTCGGCGTCGAGATCTGCCTCGTCATCGGCGGCGGCAATATCTTCCGCGGCGTGTCTTCGGCTTCGGTCGGCATGGAGCGGGCGAGCGCCGACTATATGGGCATGCTGGCGACCGTGATGAACGCGCTCGCGGTGCAAAACGCGCTCGAAAGCCTCGGCCTCTACACCCGCGTGCTCTCGGCGATCGAGATGACCGCGATCTGCGAGCCCTATATCCGCCGCCGCGCCATCCGCCACATGGAGAAGCGGCGGATCGTGATTTTCGCCGCCGGCACCGGCAACCCGTTCTTCACGACCGACACGGCGGCGGCGCTGCGGGCCGCCGAAATGGGATGCGACGCGATCCTCAAAGGCACACAGGTCGACGGCGTCTACTCCGCCGACCCGAAGAAGGACCCGAACGCAGAGCGCTTCGATCATCTGACCTATCACGAGGTGATGGTGCGCGATCTCAAGGTCATGGATCAGGCGGCGATTGCGCTGACCCGCGAGAACGGCATTCCGATCGTGGTGTTTCCGATCGGCGAGCATGGCGGCATTGTCGGCGCGCTGACGGGCGAAGGCGCGCATACGGTGATCAGCGACGTCTGATCGAAACTTAAGGTCAATGGCGAGGCGAATCCTGTTTTTCGCCGCAAATACAAACCATAAAGGCCAGCAGGAGACTTAAAAAATGAGCAATGTCGACCTCAAGGACATCCGCAAGCGCATGGAAGGCGCCGTCGCCTCGCTGAAGTCGGAATTCAGCGGACTAAGGACCGGCCGCGCCACGACCAGCCTCGTCGAGCCGATCACGGTCGACGCTTACGGCTCGCATATGCCGATGCCGCAGGTGGGCACGATCAGCATACCGGATGCGCGGACGATCTCGATCCAGGTCTGGGACAAGGCGCTGGTCAGCGCTGTGGAGCGGGCGATCCGCGACTCCGGCCTTGGCGTCAACCCGGTGGTGGACGGGACGCTGATCCGGATTCCGATCCCGATGCTGACGCAGGAACGGCGCGCCGAACTCGCCAAGCTCGCCGGCAAGTACGCGGAGCAGGCGCGCGTCGCCGTCCGTAACGTGCGCCGCGAGGGCATGGAATCGATCAAGAAAGCCAAGGATGTCAGCGAGGACGAACAGAAGCGGCTGCATGACCAGGTGCAAAAGCACACCGACGAGGTCATCAAGATGGTCGATGACGCGCTCGCGGCCAAAGAAGTAGAGATCATGCAGGTCTGATCCGCGCGCGTGCGCGGCGGCAGGATCTGCGGAGGAGTACTGTGACAGCGAAACCGGCGCCGACTGCTGCGGCCGTAAACGCTTCCGGATCGGGCGCCGACACGGACAATGGAAAGCCGCGCGAAGCGCCGCTGCATGTCGCGATCATCATGGACGGGAACGGCCGCTGGGCGGCGGCGCGCGGACTGAAGCGCGCGGACGGCCATCGCGAAGGCGTCGCCGCGGCGCGGCGCACGGTCGAGGCGGCGCGCGATCTCAATATCGGCACTGTCACGCTGTACAGTTTCTCGACGGAGAACTGGCGCCGTCCGGCCGGCGAAGTGCGCGACCTGATGAACCTCCTGCGCCAGTTTATCGGCGACGACCTTCCGACGCTGAAAAAAGAAGGGGTGAGGGTCCGCATTATCGGCGACCGCGAAACCCTCGACCGCGAGCTTCGGATGCTGGTGTCGCACGCCGAAAAGGAAACCGCATCGAATAGTCGGTTCACCTTGCAGATCGCCTTCAACTATGGCGGCCGCGACGAGATCGTCCGGGCGGCGCGGGCGGCGGCCAAAGCGGCGGCGTCCGGCGCGCTCGATCCGGCGGCGCTCGACGAGGCGGCGTTCGCCGGCTTTCTCGATACGCGCAACTCCCCCGAGCCCGATCTCGTCATCCGGACCAGCGGCGAAAAACGCATCAGCAACTTTCTTCTGTGGCAGGCGGCTTACGCTGAGTATGTTTTTCTCGACGTGCTCTGGCCGGATTTCGACAAGCAGCATCTGGCGGCGGCGATCGAAGAGTTTCAACGGCGCGAGCGTCGCTTCGGCGGCGTCCGTTCCGCATGACGGACGGCGGACAGGGGACGATCATCTCGGAGACGCCGACGCGTCCTGCTGCGAAACGCGACGGGTTTGTCTGGCGCGTGATTTCGGCGGCGGTTCTGGCGCCGGCGGCGCTGGCGTGCGTGTTCGCGGGGGGCGCCGTTTTCGCCGCCGCCGTCGCCTTCTGCGCCATCGTCATGATATTCGAGTGGACGCGCATGGTTGACGGGCGCGATTTCAGCGCCGCGTTTTACGCGGCGGCGCTTGTCGGCGTCGCCGCCCTTGTCGCCGCCTCGGCCGGCCGTTTCGAAATCGCCTATGGCCTTTGCGTTCTGGCGTCGGTCGCCGGCGCGGTCATGGCGATGCGCGGGACCGTTCGGCGGCCCGGATGGATCGCGTTCGGGGGCGCCTACATCCTTGCGCCTTGCGTCGCGCTGATCTGGCTGCGCGCCGACGCCGAGAACGGCAGGGCGCTGACCTTGATGCTGTTTCTCATCGTCTGGGCAGCCGACAGCGGCGGCTATTTCGGCGGGCGTCTCGTCGGCGGGCCGAAGATGAGCCCGGCGCTTTCTCCGGCCAAGACCTGGGCGGGAGCCGTCGGGGGCGTCGTCTTTGGCGCGCTTGCGGGACTTGCTGTAGCGCGTATCGTTTTCGGCGAGGAAGCGCTTGGATTCTACATGCTGGCCGGCGCCAGCCTTGGCCTCGCCTCCATTCTTGGCGATATGGCGGAGTCGGGGTTCAAACGGACTTTCGGCGTGAAGGACGCGAGCGGGCTGATTCCCGGTCATGGCGGCTTTCTCGACCGGCTCGACGGGATGATTTTTGCGACAACGGCGATGACCTTGGTGCTTTTCCTCCATATGATCGCCGCGCGGGTTCAGGGGTAAATCTATGGCGAACGGCAAACGCGCGCGGCTCGCGCGGCGGATCACCATTCTCGGGTCGACCGGCTCGATCGGGGTGAGCACGCTCGACCTTCTCGACTTCTCGCAGAAACGCGGCGAGGGCGAGTTCATCATCGAGGCGCTGACCGCGAACTCCAATGTGGCGCTGCTGGCGGAACAGACGCGGAAATTCCGTCCGCGCTATGTGGCGGTCGCCGATGCAAGCCTGAAAGGCGATCTTGAAGCCGCGCTCGCCGGCGTCGATGTGGAAATCGGCGCAGGACCGGAGGCGGTGGAAGAAGCGGGAAGCCGCGACGCCGACTGGGTGATGGCGGCGATTGTCGGCGCGGCGGGGCTGAAGCCGACGCTCAACGCGGCGAAGAGAGGCGCCGCCATCGCGCTCGCCAACAAGGAGTGTCTCGTCTGCGCCGGCGACGTGCTGAAATCCGTCATCAGGGAAGCCGGCGGAACGCTGCTGCCGGTCGACTCCGAGCACAACGCCATCTTTCAGGTCTTCGACTTCGCCCATCCCGACCGCATCTCGAAGCTCATCCTCACCGCGTCCGGCGGACCGTTCCGGCGCTCCTCCCGAGCCGAGATGATGAACGTCACGCCGGCTCAGGCGGTCGCCCATCCCAACTGGTCCATGGGCGCAAAGATCTCGGTCGACTCTGCGACTATGATGAACAAGGGGCTGGAACTTATTGAGGCCGCTCATATTTTTCCCGTCTCTTCAGAGAAGATCGAGATACTGGTTCACCCTCAGTCCGTGATTCACTCGATGGTCGAATATGTGGACGGCTCGGTTCTCGCCCAGCTCGGCGCGCCGGACATGCGCACGCAGATCGCCTCTGCGCTGGCGTGGCCGGACCGGATGACGAGCCCCAGCGCCAGGCTCGATCTCGCAAAAATAGCGACGCTGACCTTCGAGGCGCCGGATCCCGAGCGGTTCCCGGCGCTGAGACTTGCGCGCGAGGCGGTTGAAAAGGGCGGGGTATTCCCGCCGACCCTCAACGCGGCGAACGAGATCGCTGTCGCGGCTTTCCTAAAAGGAAACTTAAAATTTCTGGACATCGCCGCCGTTACCGAGCAGGTTCTCGACCGGGTGGGTCGGCGTAACGGACCAGCAATGCTCTCAACGCTCGATGAAGCTATCGCTGCGGATGCCGATGCTCGGCGTTACGCGGCTGAGGCTGTCGCGGCGCGGGCTGCGGCCTGAACGAGAGCAGGAACGAGTCAATGGCCGGGATCACCCTCGAGCAGCTCCTTATCGTCCCGATTTCGATAGCGGCGTTTCTCGTCCTTCTGACCATCATCGTCTTCATTCACGAGTACGGCCATTTCGCCGTCGCGCGGCTTGTCGGCGTGCGCGTCGAGGTTTTTTCCATCGGCTTCGGCAAGCCGCTCGCCCGCTGGCGCGACCGCAAGGGAACCGAGTGGCGGATCGCCATGATCCCGCTCGGCGGCTATGTGAAGTTTTTCGGCGACATGAACGCCGCCTCCCAGGCCGATCCCTCGCTTCTTGAAGAAGGCGACGGCGCCGGCGGCGAGCCGCATCCGGCGACGACGCAGTTTCCGAAACAAAGCGACAAGGCGGCGCTCGGCCGGACCATGACGCCGGAAGAAAAGAAAGTCTGCTTCCACTTCAAGCCGGTATGGGCGCGCGCAGCAGTCGTCGCGGCTGGGCCGATGGCGAATTTCGTGCTCGCCGTCGCGATCTTCTGGGTCATGTTCATGGCGCTCGGCGCGACGGTGCTTGAGCCGGTCGTCGGGCGCGTGCTTGAGGGATCGGCGGCGGCCGAAGCCGGCTTCCAGGAAGGCGACCGCATCGTCGCCGTCAATTCGCGCCCGCTCGAGCGCTTTGACGATCTCAGCATGATGACCAGCCTCAGCACCGGCGAAACCATGCGTTTTGAGGTCGTGCGCGGCGGCGAGACGCTGGAATTAGTCGCGACGCCGCGCCGTGAGGAAAAGCAGGACGCCTTCGGCAACAAGATCAATGTCGGCATGCTGGGCATCGCGCCTGATCGAAATGCGCGCCGGTCGATCACCTACGGCCCCGTGGGGGCGCTGGGGGAGGCGGTCAACGAACTCGGCAGGGTGCTCGGAGGCACGCTGAAATTCCTCGGCAGATTGATTCTCGGCAAGGAAGACACCAGCCAGCTCGGCGGCCCCATCAAGATGGCGAAATACGCCGGCCAGGCTGTCACGACGCCGTTCGATGAATCGCGCTATGAGGGCGGCGTAGAGCCTGACTTCCTCGGGAAGTTGAGCGGCAGCCTGACGTTCTTCTTCAATCTGGCGGCGGTGATTTCGATTTCGATCGGTTTTCTGAATCTCTTGCCGGTGCCGGTTCTCGACGGCGGACATCTAGTGTATTACGCCTACGAAGCCGCGGCGGGCAGACCTTTGGGGGCAAGGGCGCAGGCGGTGGGGTTCAGGGTGGGAATGGTCCTTCTCGCGTCGCTTATGCTGTTTGTGACGTGGAACGACATCAACAATCTTTTCAATCAATAGACGAGCTAGGTCGGCGGCATGAGTGGATTGAAGTCGGGGGGCGTCGCATCGGGCGTCGTTTGTATCGCTTTGTTGGCGTTTGCAGGCTTTGCATCGCCAGCTCAGGCGCAAGCGCCCCAGCAAACGCCGCCGGATGCCGTACAGCAGCATACGCAGGCTGCGCCCGTGATCCGGTCGATCGCGGTGCGCGGCAATCAGCGCATCGAGGCTGACACCATCGCGTCCTATCTTGTGGTGCAGCCCGGCGACCGGGCTGACCCGCAGCTTCTCGATATCGGCCTGAAGACGCTGTTCAACACGGGCCTCTTCTCGGACGTGACGATGTCGATGCAGCAGGACGATACGCTGCTCATCGATGTGCGTGAGAACCCGATCGTCAACAGGGTCATTCTCGACGGCAACCGCAAGGTCAAGGAAGACAAGCTGACAGAGGAACTGCAACTTACCGCGCGCGGCGTGTTCACGCGCGCCAAAGTGCAGGCCGACGTCAACCGCATCGTCGAGGTGTATCGGCGCGGCGGCCGCTTCGCCGCGATCGTGACGCCGAAGGTGACGCCTCTCGAGCAGAACCGCGTCGATGTCATCTACGAGATCGAGGAGGGGCCGAAGACAGGCGTCGCGAAGGTGAACTTCGTCGGCAACGAAGCGTTCACGAGCGGCGAGCTGCGCAATGTGGTGCTGACCTCGGAGAGCCGGTGGTGGAAGTTCTTTTCAAGCAACGCCAACTTCGACCCTGACCGCCTCGAATTCGACCGCGAACAGCTCCGGAAGTTTTACGCACGCAACGGCTAC
The DNA here is from genome assembly GCA_040216495.1 of Amphiplicatus sp. Classification (GTDB taxonomy): domain Bacteria; phylum Pseudomonadota; class Alphaproteobacteria; order Caulobacterales; family Parvularculaceae; genus Amphiplicatus. Next base: position 6,664 of record JAVJPA010000065.1, read on the forward strand.
GCCGACTTCCGGGTGGCGTCGGCGACGGCGGAACTGACCCCGGACCGCAAGGACTTCTTCATCACCTTCTCCGTCGAAGAAGGCCCGAAATACACGATCGGCGATGTGCGCGTGAAGACGACGCTCGCCAAGCTTGATGAGCGCACGCTCGAAAACTATGTCGCTGTGAAGCCCGGCCAGACCTATGATGGGGACCGGGTGGAGAAAGTCGTCGAGGCGCTGACCTTCGCCACCGGCGCGACCGGCTACGCCTTCGTCGACATTCGGCCGCGATTAGACCGCAACCCGGAAAGCAAGACCATCGACCTCACCTTCGAGATCAACGAAGGGCCGCGCGTCTATGTCGAACGCATCAACATCAAGGGCAACACCCGCACGCTCGACAAAGTCATCCGCCGCGAGGTGAGGATCGCCGAGGGCGACGCCTTCAACCGCGTGCTGGTCGACCGCTCGAAAACCCGCATCCGCTCGCTCGGCTATTTCGGCGAGGTCAGCATCATGGAAAAGCCGGGCTCGGCGCCGGACCGGACCGAACTCGATGTTTCGGTCGAGGAGCGCTCGACCGGTTCCTTCAGCGTCGGCGTCGGGGTGTCGTCCACGGAAAACTTCATCGTCGATTTCTCGATTGAAGAACGCAACCTCATGGGACGCGGTCAGTTCCTGCGCGCCCGCGTGCAGGCCTCGTCGCGCACGCGCCAGGTCGACCTGCGTTTCACGCAGCCCTATTTTCTGGACCGCAATCTCGCGGCGGGGTTTTCGATTTTCAATCAGCGTACGGATTATGAAGAGTCCGGGTTCATCCGCGATCGGACCGGCTTCGGTCTCAACGCCGGTTTCCAGATATCGGAATATGGCCGCGGAAGCCTGCAGTACTTGTTGACCCATGACAATGTCATTATCGACTTTAATGACAGCAGGTCATATGCCGCCGGGGTCGATCCGGCGACGTTGATCGTGCCGGGCGCTGATTTTAATCTGTCTACAGCGGATAATAATGGCGAGACCATCAACATCGTCACAGCCAATTTCTGCGACTTCCTCAACAACACGATTACGCCGACTTGCGACTCTCGCGGCAAGTTCCTGAGCTCGCTCATCGGATACGGCTTGTCATGGGACAAGCGCGACGACCCGATCGATCCGACGCGCGGTTGGCGGTTCTCTTTTTCACAGGCTGTCGCCGGCATCGGCGGAGATGTTAACTATCATCGCACTGAAATCGCCGGCGCCTATTATCAACGCCTCTATCGCGGCTTTATCGGCTCTCTAAAGCTCCGCGCAGGCTATATCGACGGCTTCGGCGGCGATACGGTTCGCCTTTCCGACCGGTTTTTCGAGGGCGCTTCGACATTCCGCGGCTTTGAGGTTGCGGGCATCGGCCCTCGATACATCCCGCAGAACGCCGTGTTGACCAATGACGGCGAAATCCAGAGCCAGGCGATCGGCGGCAAAGCTTACGCCATCGGTACGCTGGAAGTCCTGCTGCCGCTGCCGATCCCGAAATCCTACGGCATCCGGGCGGCGGCGTTCACGGATTTCGGTACGGTGGGGCTGGTCGACGACCAGACCAAGCTGCTAAACGAGGATACCAATTTCTGGGTTGACCCTGAGGGCGACGGCATTTTCATCAAGCCGGTTCAGGATGACCTGTCGTTAAGGGCGTCGGCGGGCGTGACGGTGAGCTGGGATTCGCCGTTCGGTCCGATCCGGTTCGACATTGCGAGAGTGCTTCGCAAAGAAGAGTACGATCGCGTCGAGAGCTTCAGATTCAGCGCGGGAACGAGTTTCTAGGAAGGGTTACAAATGAGAAAACAACTTACAGCTATCGTCGGCGCCGCAGCGCTCGCGGTTGCAGGCCTTGCGGCGAGCGCCGGCGCTTCGGCCGCTTTTGCGCAAAGCGCGCCGGTCATCCTGATCATCAATCAGGGGCAGGTGCTTTCGCAATCGAAAGCCGGCCAGTCGATCCGCACGCAACTGGAAAACCTGCAAAAGCAGGCTGAAACCGAGTTGAACGCGGAAGTCGAGAAATTCGTCAAAGAAGCCGAAGATCTCAAGAAGCAAAAAGATCTGATGGCTGAGGATGTCTGGCTGCAGCGCGCCCAGCAGCTGGAAGTCAAGCGCCAGAACCTGCCGGCGCTACGCGAGGTGAAAACGCGCGAGCTTTCGATCTCCGAGCAGCAGGCGCTCAATCA
>JAVJPA010000066.1:0-9467 GCA_040216495.1 Amphiplicatus sp.
TATCCTTCAGACGCCGCTCGGTGATGATGTGCTGTTCGCGCTCGTTGAGCGTGGCGAGGGCGTTTTCGAGCAGGCTCATGCGGAGATCGTATTCGTCTTCGCTGGCGAGTTTCGCCTCGGCGTTGACGGCGTTCTCGTCGACCAGCCAGTCCTGCCACTCGCCGCCGCCTTCGGCGTCTTTCGACATCGGCGCGTTGAGCGAGGCTTCCCCGCCCGACATGCGCCGGTTCATCGACACGACATCGTCTTCGGTGACGCCGAGCTTGGTGGCGATGTGCTCGACCTGCTCGGGGCGCAGATCGCCGTCCTCGATGGCGTCGATCTGGCTCTTCATCTTGCGCAGGTTGAAAAACAGCTTCTTCTGCGCCGCCGTGGTGCCGATCTTCACGAGGCTCCACGAGCGCAGGATGTATTCCTGGATGGACGCGCGGATCCACCACATCGCGTAGGTCGCGAGGCGGAAACCCTTGTCCGGGTCGAAACGCTTGACCGCTTGCATCAGGCCGACATTGCCCTCGGAGATCACTTCGCCGATCGGCAGGCCGTAGCCGCGATAGCCCATGGCGATCTTGGCCACGAGCCTGAGGTGGCTGGTGATAAGCCGCTCGGCGGCGTCAGGATCCTGATGCTCGGCGAAGCGCTTCGCGAGCATGTATTCCTCGTCCTTCGCCAGCATCGGAAATTTGCGGATTTCCGCGAGATAGCGCGACAGGCTGCCTTCAGGCGTGAGGCCGGATGCGGTGGCGGTCAGTGCTGTAGCCATTAGAACTCTCTTCCCCTCGGCCGCCCGGGGAGGGCGGCTTCGGGAATATGGGGGTTGAATCGGCGATTCCAATATCTGGAAGTCACGGCCAATCTACCCTTTTCAGAACCCCGGCGCGACGGACATGCCGGACACTTTCGGGAACAACGCCGTGAGCGGGCCGTTCCTTCCCGCCTGCGCCTAAAGAGCGCGCAGGGCGTCCAGAAGCGCCGCGAAATCCGGGGGCGGGGCCGCCTCGAAGGACAGGCTCTCGCCGCTGATCGGATGGACGAAGCCGAGAATCCGGGCGTGCAGGGCCTGCCGGCGGAAGTTCCCCAGAACGGCGAGCGCCACATCGGCCGCCGCATCGCCCGGCTTGAGGCCGCCAAGGCCCGGGCCGCGGCCATAAACCGGGTCGCCGATCAGCGGGTAGCCGATATGGGAGAGGTGGGCGCGGATTTGATGGGTGCGGCCCGTTTCGAGACGGCATTCGATCAGGCTGGCGAGGGCGTCGCCCTTGAGCTTGGCGCGGGCGCGCCCGAAATATTCGGCGACCCGGTAATGGGTGACCGCATGGCGCGCGCCCGGCCGCAAAGGCGGCCGATCTGCGGGTTCGTCGTCGTCCCTCGATGGAGCGGCGATGGTTTTCACCACCTCCATCTTCTTGCGGTCGCCGCCGGCGCGGATGAGCGGCGCATCGATGGTTCCGACCCCCGGGCGCGGGGCGCCGATGGCGATGGCGTCGTAGACGCGCTCGATGTCGTGGGCGGCGAATTGCGCCGTGAGGCCCTGATGGGCCGCATCGTTCTTGGCGGCGACGAGGAGACCCGACGTGTCCTTGTCTAGGCGGTGGACGATGCCCGGGCGCGCGACGCCGCCGACGCCGGAAAGGCTTGTCCCGCAATGGGCGATGAGCGCGTTGACCAGCGTGCCGGTCCAGTTGCCCGACGCCGGGTGGACGACGAGCCCGGCCTGCTTGTGAAGGACGATAAGGTCGTCGTCCTCGTACCGGATATCGAGCGCGATCGCTTCGCCTTCGGGAATCGGCGCGATAACCGGCGGCACGGTCAGCTCGAAGGTCTCGCCCGCGCGGACTTTCCACGAGGCGTCGGTGAACGGCGCTCCGCCGCGGGCGAGGGCTCCTTCCTCGATCAGCGCCTTGAGGCGCGACCGGGTGAGGGTCTCGATCCTTTCGGACAACCATTTATCAAGCCTCGCTCCGGCATCATCGGGGGCGACGGCGAAACTGAAAATCGGGGCCGGCTTGGCGCCGGAAGACGGGGTTGTCATAAGCCCTCGCGATGCACGCGCCGGCGACAGGAGTCAAACCATGAGGCCCGATCTCGACGATCCGCGCAGAGCCGCGCCCGCCGCGGACGACGCGCAAGGCGGGCTGCCGCTCGCCCGCGCCATCGGCACGCGCAACCTGATCATCATCATCGTCACCATGCCCCTGGTGTTCATCTTCGTGGTGCTCGGCGTCATCGCCATCGCGGGCGATCCGGGAAAGCGCGCGGCGCGTGTTGCGGAAACCGCGCCTTCAGCGCTCGAACAGCCGGCGGCTTATCGCGGCGCGATCGAGCCCTTGCAGGCGGCGCTGCCGCAATCGGCTGCACCGCTCGTGCTTTCCGAAGGCGCAAGCATCGCCGCCATGGCGCTCGACGGCGACCGGCTGGCGATCCGCGTCGAAACCGATTCGGGCGGCGAGATCGTCATCTACGATCTGGCGACCGGCGCGCAGATTCAGAAAATTCCCGTCAGGAGCGGCGCGCCGGGCGCAGACGGGCTGTAAATCCGTTCAAGCAAGCGTGAACGATCGGCCCGAATAGGGCGCAATCGGGGCGGGACCGGGCGCATCGGCGCCGCAATCGTCGGTAGACTGACGCTCAACGAAATCCGGCTGGGGCAAGCCATGGAGATCTCGATGGGTGTTTTGAAGAAGATCGCTTTCGCCGCCGCGCTCGGCCTTGCGTCGATCAGCGTCAGCGCCGCGTCCGCCGACGACGGGCGCCGCGGCGGCCATCACGACGATCGCGACCGTCATCGTCCGGCGCGCTGCAATGACGACCACGACCACCGCGCGCACGATGCGCGGTACTATGAGCACTATGCGCCCGACCGCTATTATCGCGCCGGCCCGTATCGCGCGTCGGGGCTTTCGGTGTCGGTCAATCTCGGCGGCGGCTATGACGACCGCTACGACCGCTACGACCGTCGCGACCGCTATGACGGGCCGAGGCGCGGCAGCCGCGTCGTCAATCGCCAGACATTCGACACGCGCTACCGCGCGCACATCTATCTGGTCGAGGAAGTTCACTACGGGCGTCACGGCCGCAACCTCGTCTGCACCGTCTCGGTGCGCGGACCGGAGGCGCGCTACGTGCCGGACGGGCGCGTGCGCTCCATCGCGCACCGCAACTGTTCGCGCGGCGCGCAAGTGAGAGTGTACGCGTAAGCGTTTGGCGTTCTGTTGCGTAAAAGGAAGCGTCCGTGACCGGAAGGTTGCGGGCGTTTCTTTGTCGGCGTGAAAGGCTGATCGACGCCGTTACCCCGCCGCGCGCGCCTGGTCGGCGAGCGTATGCATCGCGACCTTCTTCTTCGCCTCGCCCGACGCCGCCTGCGCGCGCACGCGCCAGAAACGCATGACGCGCTCGGCGGCTTCCTGAGGGATTTTCAGATAGAGGTCGAGAATCCTCAGCGCCTTGTTCTGTTCTTCCGGCGACTTCTGAAGGCCGAACACGATCTTGGCGAAGGTCGAGCGCTCAAGCCCTGCGGCGCGGCAGGTGATCGCCAGCGATTCCCATGAACGGTCCTGCATGATGCGCTGCGTCGTGGAGGTGTCGACGCCGGCGACATGCGCGAAGGCGAGCAGGAATTCCGTCGAGCGGCGCATCTCCATGAGCTCTTTCAAAAGGCTCTCGTTCAGCGAGTTCGACTGGATGCGCTCGCGGATGAAGCGGCGCGCCTCCTCGATTTCGACGCCGGCTTCGGCGACGGCGGTGGTCAGGATCTTCTGCCGGTTGGAGTCGACCGCTTCGTCAATGAGCGACGGATCGAGCATGTCGGAGCGGCGCAGGATCTCTTTCTTCAGCGCCGACGAGACGAAGAAATACATTTGCGTCAGAAGCTGCGGCGGCAGGTCGAAGCGGCCGGCGAGCGGCGCCTGCAATTCGCCGATCGAGCGCGAACTCTCCACCAGCTTTTCCATAGAAGGCGCGGAAAGGCGCGCGCCGCGATTTTGAACGAGGCTGACCAGCACGTCCTTGTCGCCGCGTTCGACGATCTCGGACGACACCGCTTCGGGAACTTCGCGGCGCCGGGTGATCGCTTTCATGTGCTCCTGGCCGCGCTGGCGCACGACGCGGATCAGGTCTTCCTCGGTCAGCGCCTGGCTGCGACGGAGCACGGGTTCGGCCACGGAAATTTCGTCATGGGCGAGCTGGCGGATCAGGCCGCGCGGCGCCGAGGCGACATCGGCGAGCTTTTCGGCGATCTCGCGTCGGAGCGCGATCTCGACGCTCTGGGTGACCCGCGACAGGATCACGTCGAAATGCTGCATCTCGCTCGACGTATAGCGGTCGGGCGCGGCCATGAAGACGTCGGTGATCTCGCGCAGCAGCTCGCGCCGCTTGTCGCTGGAGTCTTCCTTTGCGACCGCAATCAATTGCTTAAGTCGCGACGTTTCGCCCGTCATCGCCAGCCCTCCGACCTCGATGTTCACTATTGCGAAGCAGAAGTAAAAAAATTATGGCGCGGCGCGTCCGGATTGCTTCAATGCCGACGCCAATGTCATGAAGTGATTACAATTTTACGCACCCGCGCCGACCCGCTATGGTATGCGTGCGAACCAGGCGAGGATTTTGATGCTGAAACGATTTTTGCTCGCGGCGGGACTGCTCGCGGCCGCGGCCTGCGAAACCGGAAAACCCTACGGCTCAACCGGCGGGGGCGGGGTGAATTTCACCGCCGGCTCGATGCTCGGCGCGTCCGTTTCCGCTGACGACATGCGCGCGCTTTATCCCGCCTTCGTCACCGCCATCGAGACCGGACCTGTCGGCGAGCCGGTCGCGTGGCGCGGCGCCGGCGCGTCCGGGGCGGTGACGCCCGGCGCCTATATGATCGGCAACCTCAAACCCGATCCGCGCGCGCTGCTGCCGCTCGCCGCCGCGCTGTCGTTTTCGGAAACGTTCGAGACCGAACTCGGTCTCTACGCGCTGACGCGCAACGCCAACGTTCGCTCAGGTCCCTCGACGGACGCAAAAGCGCTGGGACAGCTTCCCTCCGGAACCGGCGTCGATGTCGTCGGCAAGGTCTCGGGCAAGCCGTGGATGCTGGTCGCGGTCGACGGCGCGGTCAGGGGCTATGTCCATGACAGCCTCATGATCCGGGCGCCGGGCGCCGAGCTTACGCTCGCCGGCGGCCCGACGCGCCGGGCGCATCTTTGCCGCGCCTTCAAGCAAAGTCTTTCTGTGGGCGGACGAAGCGACCAGTGGTCCGGCGTCGCCTGCGACCGCGGGGACGGCTGGCGGGTCGAAGCGCCGGACGAGAACGCGCCGCAGCGGCTGATGTAGGCGCAACAATCGGGCGGCGGCCGTCCGCGCGGGGTGCTAGCTTCGGCCCATGAACGAAACATTCTATAGCCTGTTCGACACCGCGCTCGGGCGCTGCGGAATCGCCTGGGGCCGCGCAGGCGTCGTCGCCGTAAGCTTTCCTGAAGAGGACGACGAAGGGACGCGCGCGCGCTTGGCGCGGCGCGCAAATGGCGCCGTTGAAGCCTCGCCGCCCCCGACTGTCGCCGCCGCCATTGACGGGATCGTGGCGCTTCTCGACGGGGAAAGGCGCGATCTTTCCCATATCGACCTCGATATGGCGGGTCTTCCTGAATTCGACCGGGCGGTTCTGGGGCTGACGCTCGCGATCGCGCCGGGCGAAACGAAAACCTATGGCGACATCGCCCGCGCGCTCGGCGACGTTTCGGAGTCGCGGCGCGTCGGGCAGGCGCTCGGACGCAATCCGTTTCCGATCATTGTTCCCTGTCACCGGGTCGTGGGCGCGGACGGAAAGATGACGGGCTTTTCCGCGCCGGGCGGCGTCGGTTCGAAACGCCGCCTGCTGAAGATCGAAGGGGCGCTCGCGCCGGATTTGTTCGACTGAGGGCGATCGGCGCCCGCAGTGACGGCGTTGTGACCGATGATCCGCTTTACCCGTCGTAAAGGCCCTTATAGACAGGCGTATCGGAACGCCTCTGGGAGCCCATGATCAACCGCTTGCGCCTTCCCCTGATTATTGCGCTGCTTGCCGGCGTCGCCGTGTTGTTTCAGGCTTTTCACAGGCCCGGCGCAGTGAGCGCAGCGTTCGCAGGAGAGCCCGAACTGATCGCCGCCACCTTCTCCTCGGAATGGTGCGCCTCGTGCCGGGTGCTGAAGCCGAACCTCGCGCGGGTGCTTCCCGACTTCGCAAGCAAGCCGGTGCGGTTCGTCGAATATGATTTCACGTTCGGTCAAACGGAGGCGATGCGCGCCCAGGCGGACGCCGACGGCGTCGGCGACATTTACGCGCGCTTCAAGGGCGCGACCGGCTTCACCGTGCTCGTCGATGCGGACTCAGGCGAAATTATCGACACGCTGACGATGAATCACTCGCCCGCCGCAATGGCGGCGGCGCTCGACGATGCGCTCGCGGTTGCCGAGGCGCATACGGATGATCCGCCTAAGGACATATAGTTTTGCTATGTTGTAACGCGAGCGCGCGTTTCGGCTGACGAATTAACGCGCGCGTCATCCGATTCTTCTTGTAGGCGGCGAGCTTTTGAGTCACCATCGCCTTGTTCCGAGGGGCGTCCCGCCTGTCGCCAATGGACGACGGCTCGTGCGACGCGCATCTCGCCTGTTCCGCAGGGCGGAGACACTCCGCTCTTGGGGGAAACAAGCGAGCGATACGCGCCAGGGAGTCAAGGGCGTTAAGGGACTGAGATGGACCCTTTGAACCTGATCCGGGTCATGCCGGCGTTAGGGACGGAACATACGCCGCCTTCCTCATCGCCGAGCTCTAGGCGATTGCAGCGGTGGGGAAGACGGTGTTCTTCGAGACGCCCTGCGTTGCGCGTTTTGGCGTTCGCCACTCGCGGCCGTTTTCCATGGCGATGATCGCCGCGTAAAAGCGGCGGCGGCCGATATCGTCGGCGTGGATGGCGAAACTGGCGAGGTTGTTTAGCGTGGCGCGTGGATAGGGCTACAGGCGCGCTTGTCGCAATCTCTCTGAAGCCCGTCCTCCAGCCGCCGCCATATGCCGCCGGCGCATTATTTCGAAACGGAACGCTGAGACGCCGTGCCTTGTGACGGCGCTGCGCGTTTGCTAGCGTCGCGCCGTTAGTCCGAGGGGCGCGGGACGTGACCCGCTGAGATCCGGCTGTAGCCGCCGGAGCACCCTTTGAACCTGATCCGGGTGAAGCCGGCGTAGGGACGGAAAAGGGTGCGCCGCGCCGGCGCGCCCAAACTTCCCTGAATGCCGTTCGTCCGGATAAGACCGGAAGGAATGCGTCTTGGCGGATCTCGGCGCCATCGTCATCGACAAGCGGTTTTGCGGGCCGGCGGGCTCGGCGAACGGCGGCTATGCGTCGGGCGCGCTCGCCGCTTTCATCGACGGGCCGGCGGAAGTGACGCTGAAAGCCCCGCCGCCGCTCGGCGCGCGTCTCGCCGTCGAGCGGCGCGGCGATGGCGTCGTCGCGCTCAGCGGCGAAACGCTTGTCGCGGAGGCGCGGCCGGCGGGCGTTGCGGCCGACTTGCCGCCGATTCCGGATGCGAAGGCGATCGACGCGGCGCGCGCGGAATTTCACGCCAACCCGCAAAGCCGGATTTTTCCGAACTGCTTCGTCTGCGGCCCGCGCCGCGACGACGGCTTACGGATTTTCGCGGGCGCAGCATCCACTGGCGTCAACGCCGACTATTGGACGCCTGCGGACGATCTCGCCGGCCCGGACGGGCTGATCGCGCCTGAATTCGTCTGGGCGGCGCTCGATTGCCCTTCCGCCTTTGCGCTCCGCCGCACGGAGGGCCTGTGCCTCCTCGGCCGTTACGCGGTCGACATCGCGCGCCGCCCGAAGCCCGGTGAGCGGCTGACCGTCATCGCATGGAAGGAGCGTTCCGACGGCCGCAAGCATTTCGCTTCTTCCGCGCTCGTAGACGAAAACGGCGAGGCCGCCGCCATCGCCAACGCGCTCTGGATCGATGTCGCCGACCCCGCGTTCCTCGAACAGCTGAAACAGGAGAACGCCTGACCAACGGGCGCTCCAGAAGGAGGAAACCATGCTGATCGTCATCACAACGCTGACCTTGACCCTCGCCAAGGCGATGGGCGTCTACATGATCGCCGCCGGACTTTCCGGCTTCATCGCGCCGGACCGCTGGCGCCTTATTCTCGATGAATTCCGCGCCAGCGCGGCGCTGACCTATATCTCCGGCGCGTTCGTCTTCGCGCTCGGCGTCGCCATCGTCATGGCGCACAATATCTGGACCGATCCGCTCTCCATCGCCGTCAGCCTGATCGGCTGGGTTGCGGCCATAGAGGGGATCGTCCTCATCGTTATGCCGAAGCCGCTGCTGGATTTCAGCGGATCGCTGCTGCGCCCCGGCTCCACGAAATTCTTCGCCGCGTTTTCGCTCATCCTCGGCGCCGTACTCCTTCTAGCCGGCCTTTTCGGCCGCGCCGGCTGACGCTCTCACCAACGAAAGACAATCGACATGAACAAACACGTCCCGCAAGCCGAGTTCAAAACCCCGGAAGTCACGACCGGCCCGCTGCCCGCCAGCCGCAAGGTCTATGTCGCGGGCGATCTGTACAAGGACATTCGCGTGCCGGTGCGGGAAATCGACCTGCACCCGAGCGCGAACGAGCCGCCCGTGCCGGTTTACGACCCGTCCGGGCCGTACACCGATCCGGCGGTCGCGATCGATGTGGAGAAGGGCCTCGCGCGCCTGCGCACGGCGTGGGTGAAGGAGCGGGGCGGGGTAGAGAAATACGAAGGCCGCGACGTGAAGCCGGAGGACAATGGCGGCGCGTCGGGCAAGCATCTGGCCCGCGCTTTTCCGGTCAGGAATCGCCCGTTGCGCGGGCTTTCCGGCAAGCCGGTGACGCAGCTTGAGTTCGCCCGCGCGGGAATCGTCACCCGCGAGATGGAGTATGTGGCGATCCGCGAGAATATCGGCCGCAAGGAGATGCTGGCGAACGCCGAGGAAACCGTCGCGCTGGGCGAAAGCTTCGGCGCGGAGATTCCGCCCTTCATCACGCCGGAGTTCGTGAGGCAAGAGATCGCCAAGGGACGCGCCATCATCCCCGCGAACATCAACCACCCGGAAACCGAACCGATGATCATCGGGCGGAACTTCCTTGTGAAGATCAACGCCAATATCGGCAATTCGGCGGTCGCCTCGTCCGTCGAGGAGGAAGTCGACAAGATGGTGTGGGCGACGCGCTGGGGCGCCGACACGGTGATGGACCTCTCGACAGGCCGCAACATCCACAACACAAGAGAATGGATCATCCGCAACGCCGCCGTCCCCATCGGCACGGTGCCGATCTATCAGGCGCTGGAAAAAGTGAACGGCGTCGCGGAAGACCTGACATGGGAAGTCTATCGCGACACGCTGATCGAACAGGCGGAGCAGGGCGTCGACTATTTCACCATCCATGCGGGCGTGCGCCTGCCCTATATCCACCTCACCGCGAA
>JAVJPA010000067.1:0-6035 GCA_040216495.1 Amphiplicatus sp.
CTCGCGGCGGGCTTCGACGTTCTCGCCTGCGAGGGAACATATTTCATGCTCGCCGACATCCGCTCGGTCGGGTTCAAGGGCGGCGACATGGCGTTCTGCCGGGAGATCGCCGAGAAGGCGAAGGTCGCCGCCGTGCCGGTCTCGGCGTTCTTCCACGCCGACGCGCCGGGGCCGACGCACTATGCGCGCTTCTGCTTCTGCAAGAAGCGCGGCGTGCTCGAGGAAGCCTCGGCGAGACTTAAAGCCTATTTCGCAGGACGCGCCTGACCTGTATCAATCGCTTTTCCAGCCATGAGACAGGTCCGCCCATGAGAGTCTTGCGTTTCGCGTTCGCCGCCGCCGTGGGGTTGTCGTTCTCAGCGCCGCCTGTTGTCGCCGCTTCCGAGAAGGCGGCGTATGAGGACAGGGAGCCGCGCCCGTTCGACGAGGCGCGCGACGCCATGGCGGATGTGGACGCGGCGCTCGCCCGCGCCGAGACGCGCGGCGTCAGGGCGCTGCTCGTGCTCGGCGGAAACTGGTGCCATGACAGCCGCGGCCTTGCGGCGAAGTTTCAAACTCCCGATCTCGCGGCGCTGATCGCGGAGAAGTACGAACTCGTCTGGGTGGATGTCGGTCGCCGCGACCGCAATCTCGATGTGGCGAAGCGTTTCGGCGTCGGCGATCTGCTCGGCACGCCGACGGTGCTGATCGTCTCGCCCGCCGGCGACCTTCTGAATGCGGAGAGCGTTCATGACTGGCGCGACGCGGCGAGCCGGTCAGAGGCTGAAACGCTCGCTTATTTCAGCGGTCAGGCGGGCTGATCCCCGAAACGCGCTGTTTTTGGCCGTCTTCCGGCTTCGGACGGAACCCGGCGCGCCGTCAGGTGTTTCCTCAGACGACGAATCCCGTCCACTGTGGACGATTGCAACAGGAGGGGTTGTCATGAGACGTACAGTTCTGGCCGCGCTGGCCACGGTTTTCGCCGCAGGCATGGTCGCTTCGTGCGACAATGACGAGGATACGCTGGAAGAAAGCCTCGAAGAGGCCGGCGAAGATATTGAAGACGCAGCCGAGGATGTCGCCGACGAAGTCGAGGATGCGGCCGACGACGTCGCGGACGAAGTCGAGGACACGGCCGACGACATCGAAGACGAGACCGACGACAATCCGACGAACTAGCCGCCGCTGTATAACAGTCAGACAGCGCGGGCGGGCGGGCCGTTAAGGATCACGCTTTCCCGCGCTGTTCTTCCGTCCAATAGGAGATGCACGGAATTTTCGTGCGGTCGCAGCGCCCGGAATATTTGCGGGCGATCTCCGTCACCTCGTTCATCAGCCCGCCTTCAAGCGTGATCGGATCGAGGCCGAGGCCGAGCAGGCGGCGGTTTTCCACGTGCAGGTCGTTCTCGTCCGCTTCCTTGCGCGGGTTCGAGACATAGGCGATCTCGGCGCCGGTCATGTCGCCGATGATCTTGGCGAGATCGCGCACGCGGTGCGTTTCGGTCATCTGGTTGAGAATGTGCACGCGCTCGCCGTGCTGGGGCGGGTTTTCGATCGCGAGCTGGATGCACTTCACCGTATCCTGGATGTGGATGAACGCGCGCGTCTGCCCTCCCGTGCCGTGCACGGTGAGCGGATAGCCGACGGCGGCCTGCATCAGGAAGCGGTTCAGCACCGTGCCGTAATCGCCGTCATAGTCGAAACGGTTGATCAGCCGCTCGTCCTTGCGCGTCTCTTCGGTCTGCGTGCCCCACACGATGCCCTGATGCAGGTCGGTGATCTTCAGCCCGTCATTCTTGTTGTAGAAGGCGAAGAGGAGCTGATCCTGCGTTTTGGTCATGTGATAGATCGAGCCCGGATTGGCCGGGTACAGAATTTCCTGCCGGATCTCGCGCCCGTCTTCGGTTTCGATCTTCACCGGCAGATAGCCTTCGGGGATTTTCAGGCCCGCGGTGCCGTAGCCGTAGACGCCCATCGTGCCGAGATGGACGAGGTGAGAATCGACGCCGGCCTCGACGATCGCGGCGAGGATATTGTTGGTCGCGTTGAGGTTGTTCGAGACGGTGTAGCGCTTGTGATAGGAGGACTTCATCGAGTAGGGCGCGGCGCGCTGTTCGCCGAAATGCACGATGGCTTCCGGCTTCTCCTCCTGAATGAGGCGCAGCAGGCGCGCGTAGTTCTCGGCGACGTCGATATTCTTGAAGCGGATGTCGCGGCCCGAAACTTCCTTCCACGCGGCGAGGCGCACGGAGACCGGGCTGATCGGCGTCAGGCTTTCGACTTCCAGTTCGATGTCGATCTTGCGGCGCGACAGATTGTCGACAAGGACCACGTCGTGACCGAGATTGGAAAGGTGCAGCGAGGTCGGCCAGCCGCAAAAGCCGTCGCCGCCGATCACGAGGATCTTCATAAAGCGTCTCCAGAGCAGACAGATGAAGGCAAGGGGGATCGCCGGAATACCGATCACGCCCGCGTTATGCGGTTCTTAGAAGCCATAAGGGATAGGGGCAAGCCTTTGGGCGAGGCTTGCCTCGGTTCGCCCCGGATCCGCCTCCCTGTCGCCTCATTCGCCCGTGCTACTTCGTCTTGGGTGAATCGGTTTGAAGAGAGGGGAAATCAATGAAATCAGCATATTCCAAGCGCTTCGCGCTTCTGGCGGCGGCTTTTGGGGCGGCGGCCTCGTTCGCTCCGGGACTGGCGGCGGCGCAGAAGCTGAGCGACGGGGACTATGAGCTCTGCTCGGTCTATGACCGGGACGGCGAATTCGCCGGCTATGACAGCGCCTGCCTCGCCGAACAGCGCGCCGCGACGCGCTATTACGACAACCGGGCGGGCGGCCGCGATTCTAGCGCCGCCTACGGTCCCTATTTCTGCCCCCACTGGGCGAACCAGGGGCGCGGGTACAATGTCTATTCGACCTACGGAACGTATGCCTACGCCACGGCGGATGCGCCGGTGAACGGGCGGCTTTGCACGCCGCGCCCGGTCAATTATCAAAGCTCGGGATATTACTGAGCCGTCGCGGCGCTACCCGATGACCTCGCCATAGAGCCGCTTCAGATTGAGGCCCATGATTTTTTCGGCGTCGCGCGTTTTGTAACCGCGCTGGATGAGGCCGTCCCAGATGACTTCCATGCGCCGCGGCCCGTTGAGCGCGTCGATGAACAGCGGCCAGTCGGCCATGTTGAAGTTCTCGCCCTCTTCGCGGGCGATTTCTTCGAGGTATTCATCGGTCATGACGATGACGCGGTGATCGCGGTCGCTGCCGATGGCGACATGGTCCACGCCGGCGATCTTCACCGCGTGGTCGATATGCGCGAAGTAATCCGGCAGCGCCACATCGGGGCGCTTGTCGGTGATGAAGGGGCGTATCTGGCAGACGCCGACGACGCCGCCCTTGTCGGCGAGCGCTTTCAGCGCTTCGTCGCTGATGTTGCGTTCGTTCCTGTACACCGCCATGCAGCAGGTGTGCGAGACGATCACCGGTTTGGCTGAACGCTCGATAGCGCCGAGCGTCGTCGCGTCGTTCGCATGCGACAGATCGATCAGCATGCCGATCTCGTTCATGGCGTCGATCAGCTCGCCGCCGAAGCGGGTGACGCCGCTCCCGTTCTTTTCCTTGCAGCCCGAGCCCGCCCAGTTCTGGTAATTGTAGGTGAGCTGGCTGCTGCGCACGCCGGCGTCGTAGTAAGCGCGCACGCGCGACAGGTCGCGGCCGAACTGCGCGCTGTTCTGGAAGAGATAGTAGACGGCGATCTTGTTCTGCGCGCGGGCGCGGCCGAGATCGGCGGTTTTCAGCCCCTTGATGAAGAATTGGGGGTTGGCGGCGATGAAGGCGTCGTGCTCGGCGATGGCGGCGAGCGCTTCATCGTAGGCGCGCGCTTCATAGGCTTTCGGATCGGTGAGCGTGACGGTGATGGCGTCGAGACCGCTGTCGCGAATCTCGCTGATTAGCTCCGGCGTATAATTCGTCCGCATTTCGCCCATGGCGTCGAAGACCAGCATGTCTCTGGTTTTGGACCGCGCCGGCGCGGCGAAAGACGGCGCCGTCACTGAAAGGGCGGCGACGGCGGACGCTTTGGCGAGGAGATTTCTGCGGTTCATCATGGTTCGCTCCCTAGGAAAGATATTTCCTATAAGAAAAGTATCTGACTTGGAAGCCGAAGGCAAGAAACGGCGGCGCGTTCTAGGCGGTGTTGATCCAGAGCACCCTGGCGTCCGTCTTGGAGACGGAGATGCAGGCGTGGCGCATCGAGCTGTCGATATAAATGCCGTCGCCTTCTTTCAGCTCAACCGGCTCGTAATGCTCCGTGTAGAACTCGACGGCGCCTTCCAGCACATAGAGGAATTCCTCGCCGTCATGGCTGCCCCACGCGTCGAACTCGTTCACCGAACGCGCCTTGATCGTCGTCAGGAAGGGGAGGATGTGCTTGTTGGTCAGTTCGGCGGCGAGCAATTGATGGCTGTAAACGCCTGCGTCCAGCGGCTTGCCGGCGCCTTGCCTGACGACGCTGCGCCGCGAACCCGCCTGCGATTTCGCCGGCGAGGAAAACAGTTCCGCAATGTCGATATCGAAGCCATGGGCGAGCTTTTGGACGACATCGAAGGTCGGCGACATGCGGTCGTTCTCGATCTTCGAAAGCGTGGATGCGGCGAGGCCGGTCGCCGCCGCCACTTCTTCGAGCGTCCATTCGCGCGCGCGGCGCAATTCGCGAATGCGCTTGCCGAGCTCGATATTTCTTTTCGGAAGGACGGCGCGCCTCGAATCGGCGGCGGCGTGGACCTCTTTTGACGATTTCTGGCCTGTTTTTGCGGACTGCATTCGGTGGTCCCCGTCGCCCTGGCGTTTCCGACTGTTTTTCATCTTATGACAAAAACCCTTCTAAATCAAAGCGGTTAGCGGCTCCCGTCAGTCGGCGTCGGCCTTCAGGGCGCCGCTGCCGGTCCTTATGCCGCGACGCAGCGCCGGCGCCGAGAAGAAGGTCGTTTATCAGATTGCGCTCCGTTGTTGTTATTCAAAAATATTTATGATAGGAAAATCCTTGCTCGGGCGGGTGGCGCCGGGCGCAGGCGCATGTCGCCTCGACGTAACGAGAAAACAGCGGGAGGCATTAAATGAAAAGAATTGCAGCGGCCATGATGGCGGCGTCGCCGGCGGCGTTGTTGCTGGGGCTTCCTGCCGCGCAGGCGCAGGAAGCGGAACAGAGCGCTTCGTCGCGCGCGTTCGCCGAAACCGAAGATCGCGTCATCACCGTCGGCACGCGCCGCAAAGGCCGCACCGATGTGGACAGCGTCATCCCCATCGACATTCTTGCGCCGGAGCTGATCAGCACATCCGGGTATGCGGACCTGAACGACGCTTTGCGCACTCTGCTGCCGGCTTTCAATGCGCAACGCCTGCCGCTGAACGACGGCGCTTCTTTCGTGCGTCCGATCACCCTGCGTTCCTCGCCCGCCGACCATGTGCTGTTGCTGATGAACGGCAAGCGCCGTCACCGTTCGGCGACCGTGCAGATCGGCACCGGCCATGCGACGACATCGGGCTCGCAGGGGCAGGACTTCAACCTGATCCCGCCGATCGCCTTCCGTTCGGTCGAAGTGCTGCGCGACGGCGCGTCGGCGCAATACGGTTCCGACGCCATCGCCGGCGTCGTCAACATGACGCTGAAGGAAGACCGTGAAGGCGGCTCCATTTCGGCGCATATCGGCCAGTTCCACGCCGGCGACGGCCTGACCGGCGATGTGCAGGCCAATCTCGGCCTGCCGCTGACGGATGCGGGCTTCTTCAATATCAGCGCGCAGTACACCAACGAAGCGGGGACGGACCGCGCCGGTCCGCACGCCGGCGTCGAGGCGATGAAGCTGATGGGCATCACCGGCATGCCCAAGCCCCCCATCAATCTCGGCGATCCGCAATATGAAGCGATCAAGACCGCCTGGAACGCCGGACTCGATCTCGGCGGCGGCGCCGAGGCGTATCTGTTCGGCAACTACGCCTATACGGACGCGCTGATTGGCTTTTCTTACCGTCAGTCCGTGGCGGCGGGCGGGTTCGG
>JAVJPA010000068.1:0-9469 GCA_040216495.1 Amphiplicatus sp.
GTGGGGAGGAGGAAATTTCCGCTGCCGGCGTTCGTGATCGGTTTCGCCGCCGTGATGATGCTCAACAGCTTCAAGGCGCTGCCGGCCGAGGCGTTCGCCGTCCTGGCCGATATTTCAAAATGGTGCCTTGTTGTCGCGGTGGCGGCTTTCGGCGTACGCACCTCGCTGAAGGAAGTCGTCTCGGTCGGAGCGCGGCCGATTGCGGTTCTGGTCCTGCAGACCCTGCTGCTTCTGGTCATTATTGTCAGCGGGCTTCACCTTATTGTTTAAGCGCGGTCTCTGCGCTTCCTTCCGGCCCGACCTGTCTGATAGATATAGCCAGCTTGGTCAGGAGCCCTCCGCAAAGCCGAATGTCGACGATTTTACAAGAACCGGCCGTATCGGCTCGCGAACGCGCCGCCGGCGTCAGCGCGGCGTTCGATCCTTCCGGCGGCGACGTCATCGCCTTCGCGCTGGAAGAACGCGCCGCCGGGCGTCCCGCCGCCATTGTCACGCTCGTCGCGATCGACGGCTCATCGCCGCGCGCGCTCGGCGCGCAGATGGCGGTAGCGGCGGACGGTCGTTATGTCGGGTCTATTTCATCCGGCTGTCTGGAACGCGCCATCATCGAAGAAGCGCGCGCCGCCATGGAACAAGAAACAGGCGGCGTTGTGCGATACGGCAAGGGATCGGTGTTTCGCGATATCGTGTTGCCGTGCGGCTCGGGCGTCGACCTGCTTTATACTGTCAACCCGACAGCCGAAATGTTGCTCGTTGCCGAAACGGCGCGCCGGGAACGGCGCGTCTTCACGCTCGATTTCTCCGCTGAAGGCGTTTCTCGATCGGATAGAGACGGGACCGGCTGGCGCCAGGATATTTTCACGCGGGCATACGCGCCGGCGATGAGAATCGTCGCCGCAGGCGTCGGCGCAGAACTGGTTACGCTCAGCCGCATTGCGAGCGCAGCCGGCTGCGCCTTTTGCGCCCTCTCGCCGGAATCGGAAACGCTGGAGCGGTGTGCGGGGTCTGAAAAAATACGGTTACAATCATCCTCTGTTACGCCGGCAATGACTATTGATCGGTGGACGGCGTTTCTTTTTCTTTTCCACGACCGGGAATGGGAGCTGACGTTGGCGCCGGCCGTTCTTGCGTCGCCTGCTTTCCATATCGGCGCCGTCGGCAGTCCGCGAACGCATCAGGCGCGCCTTGAGGCGTTGCGCGGGCTCGGTTTTGAGGAAGCGGCGCTTGCGCGCATCGAGGGGCCTGCCGGTCTGATCCCTGCGACGCGCGATCCTTCGACGCTGGCGGTTTCCCTTCTCGCGGGCGCGCTCGCCGCATGGCCGTACGCATGAACGCGCCCGGCCGGCCGGTCGCCATTTTGCTCGCCGCAGGCGGCGGCGCCCGTTTCGGCGGCGACAAGTTGGGCGCAATGATCGGAGCGCAAACAGTATTGGAGCGTTCGGCGGCCGCAGTCGCCGCGTCGGGGTGTCGCCAGCGCGTCGCCGTCGTCAGCGAAAAGACGCAGATGCATGCGCCGCTTCTCTCAGGAAACGGATTTGAAATTATTGTGAATACTTCCGCCGCAGAAGGCATGAGTTCGTCAATTCGCGCCGGCTTCGTCTGGGCTGAAGCGAAAGGCGCCGGCGGGGCGTTGATCGCGCTCGCTGACATGCCGTTCGTTCCTGCGGCGCATTTTGGTCGGTTGTTGGAGACGTTCGAGCAAAGCGCAATTGGAATTTCATGCAGCGCCGATGCGGGGCGACGCATGCCGCCTGCGGTTTTCGGGTCTCGCTGGTTCGCGCATCTGCAAGCGCTTGAAGGCGACGCAGGCGCGCGCGCGCTACTCGATAAAGCCTCTGCGGGAGACGTTGTGGAAGCGGCGCCATGCGAGCTTGATGATATTGATTCGCAAGACGATTTGCGGCGGTTCAATTGCTGACTTTTAAAAGCCGCTGCGCGATCACAATGTTGCGCGCGTTGCGGATTTCCTATGCTAGACAATGTCATACGCTGCGGCGCATGATTAGTGACGGGGTTGCATCGCATCATCGATGATCGGAGGGCTGGCATGGCGATTACATTCGAGGTCAATGGCGAGCAACGCACGGCGGATGTGCCTGAAGACACGCCTTTGCTGTGGGTGCTGCGCGACGAGTTGCGTCTCACGGGCACGAAATTCGGCTGCGGCATAGCTCAGTGCGGCGCCTGCACCGTTCATCTGAACGGCCAGCCCCGCCGCTCCTGTATTACGCCTGTCGGCTCCATCGAAGGGCAGCAGGTCACGACCATCGAAGGCCTCAAAGGCCCTGAAGCGGACGCCGTGCGCGCTGCGTGGGCGCAGTTCGACGCGCCGCAATGCGGGTATTGCCAGTCAGGACAGATCATGACGGCGACGGCGTTGTTGGAGCGCACCCCAAATCCGACGGATGAAGACATCAATCAGGCGCTCGCCGGCAATATCTGCCGCTGCGCCACTTATGTCCGCATCCGGAAGGCCGTGAAGGCCGCCGGCGAAACGTTGGGAGGGTGAGATCATGGCTCCTTACGATACGCCCGTCGCCTCGCGCCGCGCTTTCCTCGCCGGCGCCGGCGGCCTCGTCATTGCAGTTACGCTGCCTTTCAAGACGCGCGCGCAATCAGGCGCCGCTGCGGTTCTTGGAGGAGAAGCAACGGCGGCGACGTATGCGCCCAATGCGTTCGTGCGCATCGGCGCTGACAATCTCGTCACGGTGCTGATCAAGCATATCGAATTCGGGCAAGGGCCGTTCACCGGCCTTGCAACGCTCGTCGCCGAAGAACTGGACGCCGACTGGAGTCAGATTCGCGCCGAGCATTCGCCGTCTGACGCCTCGATTTACGGCAACGCCGCGTTCGGCGGGATGCAAGGTACGGGCGGGTCTACGGCGATGGCGGCGTCTTACATGGTGATGCGACAGGCGGGCGCCGCCGCGCGCGCGATGCTCGTATCCGCCGCCGCCACGGCATGGGGCGTTCCCGCGTCCGAAGTCACCGTCTCGAAAGGCGTCATCAGCCATGCCGCAAGCGGACGCAGCGGAAAATTCGGCGAATTCGCCGAAGCCGCCGCCGGGCTGACTCCTCCGGCCGAACCGAAGCTCAAAACGCCTGACAAGTTCGTTTATATTGGCAAGACGGTCCCCAAACTCGATACTGTCGCGAAGTCGACGGGCGAAGCCGTGTTCACGCTCGATGTCTATCGCGAGGGCATGCTGACCGCTGTCGTCGCACATCCGAGAAAGTTCGGCGCCAGCATCGCCTCTTTCGATGATGCCGCGGCGCGGGCCGTGCCGGGCGTCGTCGATGTCAAAAAGATCAGCGACGGCGTCGCTGTTTACGGGCGCAATTCCTACGCGGCGCTCAAGGGCCGCAAGGCGCTCAAGGTGACGTGGAGCGACAGCGCCGCCGAGACGCGTTCGTCCGACGCCATCGCGCAGGAGCGCATCGACAAGGCGAAACAGCGCGGCGCGCTGGCGGGCGAAAGCGGCGCCATTGACGACGCGCTCGCTTCCGCAGCGACAACGCTGGAGGCGGAGTATGTTTTTCCGTATCTCGCCCATGCGCCAATGGAGCCGCTTGACGCGGTCATTGAGCGGAGCGCTGATGGCGGCGTCGAAGTGTGGATGGGCTCGCAGATTCAGTCGGGCGACCATCCGACCATCGCGGGCGTCTGCGGGATCGAGCCGGCGAAGGTTAAGCTGAACACCATGCTTGCCGGCGGAAGTTTCGGCCGTCGCGCGCAGCCCACGTCTCAATTCGCCAAGGAAGCGGCTGAAGTCTTCATGGCCGCAGGCGGACAGACTTCGGTCAAGCTGATGTGGACACGCGAAGACGACATACAGGGCGGCTTTTATCGTCCGCTCACGGTGCATCGTCTGCGCGGCGGCGTGAATGAGGCGGGCGAGATCGTCGCCTGGGAGCAGGTGATCGCCGGCCAGTCTTTTCTGGCGGGCTCGCCCTTCGAGGGGATGGTGCAAAACGGCGTAGACGCCACCATGGTCGAAGGCGCCGCTGCGATTCCTTATCATGTGCCGAACTTCCATTGTTCGGCGCACATCATCAACAACCCGGTGACGACCCTATGGTGGCGCTCGGTCGGGCACACGCATACCGGCTACGCGGTCGAAACGTTCATCGACGAATTGCTCGAAAAAGCGGGCAAGGACCCGGTCGAGGGGCGGCTTGCGCTGATGACTGATCCGAAGCATGCGCGCCTTGCAGGCGCGCTCCGCAAGGCGGCGGCGATGGCTGGCGGCATGAATGCGCCGCAGGCGCGCGCGCGCGGCGTTGCCGCGGTAGAATCGTTCGGCTCCTTCGTGGCGCAGGTCGCGGAAGTGTCGATGGAGAACGGCCTGCCGCGCGTTCACAAAGTCTGGTGCGCTATCGATTGCGGCGTCGCCGTCAATCCGGAAGTCATCAAGGCGCAGATGGAAGGCGGCATCGGTTACGGTCTTGGCGCCATCCTGTTCAACGAGCTGACGCTGGACGATGGCGGTTCGGTTACGCAATCGAACTTCCACGATTACCGTTCGCTGAGAATCGGCGAGATGCCGGAGGTCGAGGTTGAAATCATCGTCTCGAACGAAGCGCCGACCGGCGTCGGCGAGCCTGGCGTGCCGCCGATCGGTCCGGCCGTGGCGAATGCGGTGCGGCGGTTGACTGGCAAGACGCCGCAACGCCTGCCGATGATCAAAGAACTTCAGGCCTGAGGGGGCGTTCATGCGCGCATATCGAAGACTTGGCCTCGCAGCGGCGATGATAGGTTTCGCTCTCGTGTCCGGTTGCGGGAAAAAAGAAACGTCGGACAAGAGTTCCGACGCCGCGAGCGAGGTGAACGGGCTGATGACGCCCGTCGCCTTCGCGCATATGAGCGACAGCAAAGCGCATGCAGCGGCGCTGTTCGAGGAAATGTCGAAGGTGATGGTGCATCCCCGCTGCGCCAACTGTCATCCAGTGACGGGCGGCCCGACGCAGGGCGACGACATGCGCCCGCACGAACCGCCGGTGGTCCGCGGCGAAGGCATGGGCGCAGCCGGGATGGAGTGCACAACCTGTCACGGTACGGAGAATGTCGAATTCGCCAGCATGGAAGGCTCCATACCTGGCGCAAGCCCGTGGCATCTGGCGCCAGAGTCGATGGGCTGGGTCGGCAAATCTCCGGCGGCGCTCTGCGCACAGCTCAAAGACCCGGAACTCAACGGCGGCCGGTCGGTTGAAGATCTGATCAACCATAATGGCCGCGATCACCTGGTTGGTTGGGCATGGCATCCGGGCGAGGGCCGGTCGCCTGCGCCCGGCGATCAGGCGACCTTTGGCGCGCTGACTGCGGCATGGGTCGAGGCGGGCGCGCACTGTCCGGCCGGGTAGACGCGCCGAGTCGATTGACCGGGACCGCCTAAGGGCTTTGTAATAAAATCACAGCGCCGGCGATACGCCTATCGCGCCAGACGACGCGCTTGATTAGGGTAGAGACAAGTGAGCGTATGAGCGTGGAACCGGCAGGCAAGGACATGGGCGGCGCAAAGCCTCTGATCGACGGCTTCGGGCGGCGCATCACCTATTTGCGGCTTTCGGTGACGGATCGCTGCGACCTTCGCTGCACTTATTGCATGGCGGAAGACGCACGCTTCGAACCGAAAGCGAGCGTGCTGACGCTAGAGGAGCTGGCGCAGGTCGCCGGCGCTTTCATAGCGCGGGGCGTCAGGAAGATCCGTCTTACCGGCGGCGAGCCGCTGGTGCGCCGGAATATCATGCAGCTCGTGCAGGATTTGTCGCGCTATCTGGACGACGGACGGCTCGACGAGCTGACGCTGACCACCAACGCGACCCAGCTCGCGCAGCATGCGGCGGCGTTGAAGGCGTGCGGCGTCAAGCGCATCAATGTTTCTCTCGACACGCTCGATCCGGTCGTCTTCGCCAAGCTCACCCGGCGAGATGCGCTGGCGCGGACGCTTGACGGAATCGACGCCGCGCTCGCCGCCGGGATCAGGATCAAGATTAATGCGGTGGCGCTAAAGGACCGCAATCTCGACGAGATTCCAAGCCTCATCGAATGGTCGCACGGGCGCGGCATGGACCTGACTCTCATCGAAGTGATGCCGATGGGAGAAGTCGAAGAAGATCGCGTCGATCAGTACACGCCGCTTTCCGAAGTGAGGCGCTCGCTCGAAACGCGCTGGACGCTGGAGCCGATCGAGCATCGCACGGGCGGGCCGGCCCGTTATGTGCGGGTCCGCGAAACTGGCGGACGGCTCGGCTTCATTACGCCGCTCACCAATAATTTCTGCGACGGCTGCAATCGCGTGCGCGTCACCTGCACCGGTCAGCTTTATATGTGCCTCGGCCAGCAGGATCGCGCGGACCTGCGCGCCGCGCTGCGAGAGGGCGGGCCGGACGCCCTGTCCACGGCGCTCGACGAGGCGATGACGCGCAAACCGAAGGGCCACGACTTCGCCATCGACAAACGCGGCGCAGCGCCGGCGACGCCGCGCTATATGTCGGCGACGGGCGGGTAGAAATGGCGCGACTTTTGTTTTTCGGCGCGTTGGGCGATGCGATGGGGCGCGAGCGGGCGCTGGCTTTGCCCGATGGCGTCGCGACGGCGGACGCGCTGATCGCTTATCTTTGCGCGAGCGATCCGGTTTTCGCCGATGCGTTTCGGCGCACGAAGGTCAAGCTTGCGGTGAACGAAAGCATCGTCGACCCAGAGGCGCCTATCGGCGATGGCGACGAAATCGCGTTTCTGCCGCCGTTCAGCGGAGGGTAGAATGATCCTCCTCGAGCCGCATTCGTTTGATCCTTATATGCATCTTTCCGCTTTCTCTCGCGAAACCGGCGGCGCCGGCGCCATCGCGTCGTTTATCGGTGTTGTCCGCGGCGACAGGAAGGATGTACGCGCGCTTTTCCTCGATCATTTTCCGGGCGTCACCGAGCGGGCGATCAAGGGCGCAGCTGCGGAGGCCGAAGGACGATGGCCGCTGCTCGGCCTGCGCATCGTGCACCGGGTCGGTGAAACGCCGGTCGGCGAGCCTGTCGTGCTGGTGACGACCGCGGCGGCGCATCGGCGGGCGGCGTTCGAAGCGTGCGACTTTTTAATGGATTATCTGAAAACCGATGCGCCGTTCTGGAAAAAAGAGATAAGCGGCGAGGGCGAAGTCTGGATTGAACCGCGCGCGAAGGATTACGCCGACCGCGCGCGCTGGAGCAAGTAAAGCCGATGGCTCATGGAATAAATGAAAGTCTCCCCTTCGTGCCCGTCCGCATCGCGATCCTGACGGTCAGCGACACGCGGGGATTTGAGTCCGATACGTCGGGCGCGACGCTCGTCCAACGCCTTGAAGGCGCCGGGCACATCCTCGCGGACCGCAAGATCGCGCGCGACGACCGGGAGGAAATTCAGGCGGTTGTCAAAGCGTGGATCGACGACCCGAACGTCGATGTCGTCATCACCTCCGGCGGCACCGGCCTGACGGGGCGCGACGTGACGCCGGAAGCGCTGCATCCCCTTTTCGACAAGGTCATTGAAGGATTTTCGGCTGTGTTTCATCGCGTTAGCTTCGACAGCGTCGGCCTTTCGACGTTGCAATCGCGCGCGACCGCCGGCGTCGCCAGAGGAACGTTTATCTTCGCGCTGCCCGGCTCGACCGGCGCAGTGAAGGACGGATGGGACAAAGTGATTTCCCATCAGCTCGATTCGCGCCATATGCCGTGCAATCTCGTCGAGCTGATGCCGCGACTGATGGAGAAATAGCGATCGCCTCCGATCTCACTCATTTCGATGAAAGCGGCCGGCCGCGCATGGTCGACGTTTCCGCTAAGGAAACGACGGAACGCCGCGCCGTCGCGCGGGGACGGGTGAGTTTCAGCGAAAGCGTTTATGCGCAAATTCGCGCCGGCGGCGTCGCGAAGGGCGACATCAGGACTGTCGCCGAACTCGCCGGGGTCATGGCGGCGAAAAAAACCGCTGATCTCATCCCGCTTTGCCATCCGTTGAGCCCCACCTCCGTCCGCGTCGAGACGGCTTTCAACGAGGCCGACTGCGCCATCGACGTCACAGCGAGCGTTCGCGTGAAGGGGCCGACCGGCGTCGAAATGGAAGCGCTCACCGCCGTTTCGGTCGCCTGCCTGACGATCTACGACATGGCGAAAGCGCTCGACAAATCCATGACCATCGGCAGCATCGAGCTTGTTGAGAAATCCGGCGGCGCGTCCGGCGACTTCAGGCGCTGACATGGGAATGGTCTCCGTCGAAGACGCGCTCCGGGCGATCTGCGACAGCGCGGCGACGCTGGAGGCGGAGACGGTCAGGCTTGAAGACGCGTGCGGGCGTGTCCTTGCGGGCGATATCATCGCGGAAATATCCCAGCCCCCTTTCGCCGCATCGGCGATGGACGGCTATGCGGTGCGCTTCAACGATGCGCGCGCTGTCGGCGCGCGGCTTCGGGTCATCGGCGAGGCGCGCGCCGGCGCCGCGGGCTGGAAAGCCGTCGAAGCGGGAAGCGCGATCCGCATTTTCACCGGCGGCGTTATCCCGGACGGGGCCGATCACGTCATCATTCAGGAAGATGTCGAACGCGACGGCGAAAGCATCGTCGTCAAGGACGAACAGACGGATCCCCGCCACATCAGGCGCGCGGGACTAGATTTCAATAAGGGCGCTGTTCTCATCAAAGCGGGATCGCGCCTGTCGGCGATCGACTTGTCGCTGCTGGCGGCGGCGAATGTCGCTACGGCGCGCGTCACTCGTCGGCCTATCGTCGCTTACTTCGACAATGGCGACGAACTTGTCGATCCCGGCGCGCCGCTCGCGCCCGGCCGCATCGTCGGCTCCAACCGCTATGCGCTCGGCGAACTGATAAAAGAGTGGGGCGGGAAGGCGCGCTATCTTGGCCGGGCGAGCGACGATCCTTCGTCGATCCGCGCTCTGATCGAACGCGCTCGCGGCGCCGACGCGCTGGTTCCCATTGGCGGCGCGTCGGTCGGTGAACACGACCATGCGCGCGCGGTGTTTTCGCAAGCCGGCGGCAGGCTGATCTTTGAGAAAATCGCTGTCAGGCCGGGCAAACCCACCTGGTTCGGCGCGCTGGACAAAACACTTGTGTTGGGGCTTCCCGGAAACCCTGCGTCGGCCATCGTGTGCGCCGTGCTTTTTCTCCAGCCGCTGATCGACAGGCTGCTTGGAGTGGACGCCGCCGGCTTAAAGTTCATGAAGGCGATCCTCGACGGGGCAGAACTCTCCAATGGTCCGCGCGAAACATACTTGCGCGGGAAAGCGCGCCATGACGACCAGGGGCGGTTTTGCGTCGCGCCGTCGGCAAATCAGGACAGCTCTCTTATCAGCGTGTTGGCGCAGGCGGATGTGTTGATACGCCGCCTGCCGCATGCGCCTGCCGCAGAGAAGGGAGATCTTGTCGACTGCCTTATCATGCGCCCGATTGAGCGACAGTGATGGACAGGAATCGGAAACCTCGAATCG
>JAVJPA010000069.1:0-6966 GCA_040216495.1 Amphiplicatus sp.
TCGAAGTCGCCGGCGTAGGCGTCGAACAGCGCCTCCACATAGGCGGGCGGCGCGGCGTCGATCTGAAGGGCCGCGCCGAGGCGCGAAAGTTCAAGGATGCAGCCGAACGGATCGGTCGGGTCCAGCCCGAGCGCTTCGCGAAAGGCGGCGACTGCGCCGTCGCGGTCGAGGCGCGCAAGGCGAAGCTTCCCAAGCTCGCGCCAGGCCGCGGCCCAGCCGGGCGCGCGTTCGATCGCCTGCTCCATCAGGTCGATGGCGGCGGCGGCGTCGCCCTCGCGGGCGAGATCCATCGCATAGGCGTAGCGGCGGTCGGCGATAAGGTCGCCGGAGGAATGAGGCGGACGACGCATACGGGTTCGAACGCGGCACAGGTTACGGCGGCGGGGAATTGGGGCCGGCCGCAGGAAAAATCAAGCGGAATCAGTATGGGGAGGAAGGCGTCCGGTCAGGCCGGCGGCTTCGCCCTAGCTCGACTCAGCCAGGAACGAGAGCTGGGTGATCATGGCGCTGCGCTCGCTGTCCAGTTCGTCGGTGAGCTTGGTCGGATAGTCGCCGGTGAAGCAGTGGTCGGTGAAGGCGGGCGCTGCGTCGTCGCGGGGACCTTTGCCCATCGCTTCGTAGAGCCCGTCGAGCGAGAGGAAGGCGAGGCTGTCGCAGCCGATCTCCTTGCGGATTTCCTCCACCGACATGTTGGCGGCGATCAGCTCGTCCTTCGACGGCGTATCGATGCCGTAAAAGTCGGGGAAGATGATCGGCGGGCAGGCGACGCGCATATGCACTTCTTTCGCGCCGGCCGCGCGCAGCATCGCGGTGATCTTGCGCGAGGTGGTGCCGCGCACGATGGAATCGTCGATCAGCACGACGCGCTTGCCTTCGATGGCGCCGCGGTTCGGCGAATGTTTGCGCGCGACGCCCGCCTCACGGATTCTCTGTTGCGGCTCGATGAACGTCCGCCCGACAAAGTGGCTGCGGATGAGCGCCATCTCGTAGGGAAGCTTCGACTTCTGCGCGAAACCGATGGCGGCGGGCACGCCCGAGTCCGGGATCGGCGACACGAGATCGGCCTCGACCGGCGCTTCCTTGGCGAGCTGCTTGCCGAGTTTCTTGCGCAGCTTGTAGACGCTCTTGCCGTCGATGACGGAGTTGGGCTTGGCGAAGTAGATCAGTTCGAAAATGCAGGGCCGCGCCGTCGCCTGGGCCGGAAACACCTGATGGCTTTCGATCGCGCCGTCGCGGCGGCAGATGACCACTTCGCCGGGAAGGATGTCGCGGATGAATTTGGCGCCGATGAGATCGAGCGCGCAGGTCTCCGACGCGAGGATGGGGCAGCCGCCGAGATCGCCGAGCACAAGCGGGCGGATGCCGAGCGGGTCGCGCGCGCCGATCAGCGCGTCCGGCGTCAGCACGGCGAGCGCATAGGCGCCTTCAACCAGCTTCAGCGCCTCGACAAGTTTGTTGACGGTGGTGAGCTGGTGCGAGCGGGCCGTGAGTTGCAGGAACAGTTCGGAGTCCGACGTGGACTGGAAGATGCAGCCCATGTTGACGAGTTCGGTCTTGAGCTTACGCGCATTGGTGAGGTTGCCGTTATGGGCGACGGCGATGCCGCCCTTGGCGAGCTCGGCGTAAAGCGGCTGCACGTTGCGCAGCACGGTTTCGCCTTGCGTCGAGTAGCGGGTGTGGCCGATGGCGGCGTCGCCCTTGAGACGGCCGAGCGTGTCGGCGTCGGAGAAATGATCGGAGACCAGGCCGAGCTGGCGTTCGGAATGGAAGGTCTTGCCTTCGACCGAGACAAGGCCGGCGGCTTCCTGGCCGCGATGCTGGAGCGCGTGAAGACCGAGCGCCGTGAGCGCCGCCGCGTCCGGCGTGCCGATAATGCCGAAGACGCCGCATTCTTCTTTAAGCCGCGGTTCGCCGAGAATGAGATCGAGTTCCGACTGCCGGCGCCGGTATTTCGGCGCTTCCGCTTTGAGATAGCGCGCGACGCGGCGGGCGAGATCGGAGGGGGCGGTCATTCCGGGTCGCTTTCCTTTAAGATGTCCGCAATCGGATCCTTGTCCGTCGCGGTCGCGCGCGCGTTTGGCGCGGGTCGTGCGGCGTTCTCGCCGGCGGTTTCGCTCGCCGCTCTATCGCTTGTCGTCACCGTTGCGACAATCTCCGAGAGCGCGGACCGTTCGCCGCGGTCATATCCTTCAAGCGCGGCGTCGTTCACTTCGCCAGCGGGCGCTTCGCTCGGGGCCGCGTCGAGCCGGGTCGATTCCGGCGCGAACCCTTCGAAAAACGCCGCCATTCCCTTTGCCAGAGGAAGCGTTAGCGCGCCGTTGACGGCGGGCGGCCAGCGGTCTTCGGCGAGATAGTAGCTGTAGGCGAGAAATCCAAGTCCGATGAGAACGAGCCCCCGCGCAAAGCCGAAAATCCCGCCGCCGATGCGGTCGACCTGCGCGCCCTGCGCCGAAAGGCGCACGCGCCGGAGGCCGAGATGAAGGGCGAAATAAAGCAGGATGAAAAAGAGCCCCATGAGGGCTGCGCCGATGGCGAGAGTGGCGATGAAACTGTCGGCGGTTCCGGTGACGCCTTGCAGGGGTTTGACGAGGAAGTACGCCCCGAGCGCCGCGCCGCCGAGAGCCGCCAGCGTGCCGATCTCGCGCAGCGCGCCGCGGACGACAGCAAAACCGATGGAAAGGATGAAGACGGCGATCACGATGAGATCGAACGAGGTCATCGGCGCGCACCCGCCCTGGCGTCTTTAGGCGTGAAAGAAAGCGGTTCGCTTCGTCCGGCCATGGAAAACGCTGCCCGCCATAACTCGCCAGCCGCTTTCGCTGCGCCGGCCCGACTCGCACTCCCCTTGGCCTCAATAGCCTTGATCGCCCATGCGCTCAACCGGGGACGAGGCGGTTTAGCGGGCGTTTCTTACCCACCCGACAAGATCGGCGAGCG
Organism: Amphiplicatus sp.; assembly: GCA_040216495.1. GTDB lineage: Bacteria > Pseudomonadota > Alphaproteobacteria > Caulobacterales > Parvularculaceae > Amphiplicatus. The sequence goes on from JAVJPA010000069.1 coordinate 2,938, forward strand.
TTTCGGCATGAGTAAGCGACAACGCCGCATCCTTGGCCCCGGCGGGCGCGAGCGCGCCGGCGAAGCCGAGCTTTCGCGCTTCGGCCAGCCGCGCATCGGTTTGGTTCACGGGCCGGACCGAGCCGGAAAGCGCAACCTCGCCGAAAACCACGCGGTCGGCGAGGATCGGCGTATCGAAAAGGGACGACAAAAGCGCGGCCGCCGCGGCGAGATCGGCGGCGGGTTCGGCGATCCGCAGGCCGCCCGCGACATTGAGGAACACGTCGTGCCGGCCGAAGTCGAGGCCGCATCTGGCGTCGAGCACGGCGAGCAGCATCGAGAGCCGCGCCGAATCCCAGCCCACGACGGCCCTTCTTGGGGCCGCCAGCGAGGAGGGCGAGACAAGCGCCTGTATTTCAACAAGAACTGGCCTCGTTCCTTCGATGCCGGCGAAGACAGCGGCCCCGGAAACCGGCTCGCCCCCCTGCGTGAGGAACAGTTCCGAGGGGTTGGAGACTTCCCTCAGCCCTTCGCCGGTCATTTCGAAGACGCCGATTTCATGCGCCGCGCCGAAGCGGTTCTTCACCGCGCGCAGGATGCGGAAGTCGCGGCCCGCCTCGCTTTCGAAATACATCACCGCGTCGACCATGTGCTCGACGACGCGGGGGCCGGCGATCTGTCCGTCTTTGGTGACGTGCCCGACCAGCAGCAGCACTGCGCCGGTCGATTTGGCGAGGCGGATCAGTTCCTGCACGCAGGCGCGCACCTGCGTCACCGTGCCGGGCGCGGCGGGAAGCGCGTCCGACCAGAGCGTCTGGATGGAGTCGATGATGACGACATCGGGCCGCTCGGTTTTCAGGGTCGCAAGGATATCGCGCAGCGCCGTCGCCGCGGCGAGGCCGACCGTGGCGTCGGAGAGGTCGAGGCGTTTGGCGCGCAGACGGATTTGCGCGGTCGCTTCTTCGCCGGAAATGTAGGCGACCGAATGCCCGCCGCGCGCGACGCCCGCCGCGATCTGCAACAGCAGCGTCGACTTGCCGACGCCGGGGTCGCCGCCGATGAGGAGCGCCGAGCCCGGCACCAGCCCCCCGCCGCAGGCGCGGTCGAATTCGGCGTTGCCGGTCAAAAGCCGCGGCTCGAATTCGCCGCCGCCTTTCAGCGACGAAAGCTCAAGCGGCTTGCCCTTGCCCGACGCGCCTTTTGCGGCGAGCGAGCCGGGCGGACCGCCTTCCGAGGCTTCGAGGCTGATCGAGTTCCACTCCCCGCACGCCTCGCAGCGCCCGGCCCACTTGCCGTAAACCGCCCCGCAGGACTGGCAGACATAGGTGTCGGAGGCGCGGGCCAAGGGCTGTCCTTACCGGAATCGTTGCGTCAGCGGTTTAGCGAAAGCGAACCCGGCGATAAGAAGACCGGCGCGGAAATAGAAGCGGTGCGCCAGATGCCGGTGCGTGCCGGAATCGAGCGCGAAGACATCGCAGTTCATCTCCCGCGCCTTGCCTTCGAGATGCGCGAGCATCTTGCCGCCCCATCCCTTGCCGCGTTCGGCTTCGTCGGCGACGAGATCGTCCACGTAAAACCGCAGGCCCGCATAGGTCGTGTGATAGGCGCGCCAGAGCCCGAGCGACCGCGCACGGCCTTCGCTTTCAAGCACGCAAAGCCCGGCGCCGTCAGCGAAGACCTTGTCGAGCCAGCCGGCGTAGTCAGCGGGGAGGTCCGGGCGGAGCTGCCGGTGCAGCGTTTCGCAGCGCTGAAGCAGGGCGGCGATCTCTTCCGGCGCGGAGCCACCGGTAATGTCGTGGATTTTGTCCATGGCTTTACGCTCGCTACGAGTTCCCGTTTCGTTCTGCGCTATATGCGCTGTTCGGGGGGTGAAGGCAAGGCGTCGACTTATGCTAGAATCCGCCCATGAACCAGCATGTCCGGCCCGACCCGCTCAACGACATGAACCCCTATCTCAAAGGGCTCTTTGCGCCCGTGCGCGAGGAGGTCACCGCCGAGCGGCTGGCGGTTGTCGGCGAGATTCCGAAGGATCTTTACGGCGCCTGTTTCCGTAACGGCCCGAACCCGATGACGCCGCCGAAAGGCATGCATCACTGGTTCGACGGCGACGGCATGATCCACGGGATCTGGTTCGAGAACGGCGAGGCGCGCTACGCCAATCGCTACGTCCGCACCGCCGACTTCGAGGCCGAGCGGCAGGGCGCAGAAACGATGCCCGGCATCTTCTCCCCCGCGCGCGAAGTCGAAGGACGCCCTACCGTCTACAAGGACACGGCGAACACCGACCTCGTTTTCCACGGCGGGCGGCTGCTCGCGCTCTGGTACATTTCCGGCCAGCCGGTCGCGGTCGATGCGGCGACCCTGGAAACCATCGGCGTCGAAAATTTCGGCGGCGGGTTGAAGCGCAACGTCTCGGCCCATTCGAAAGTCGATCCCGTCACGGGCGAGTTCGTGTTCTTCGACTATGCGCTTTACGAGCCGAAAATGTGGCTCGGCGTCGCCTCGAAAGATCGCGTGCTGACACATTATCAGGAGATCGAGCTTCCCGGTCCGCGACTGCCCCACGATATGGGGCTCACGGAGCATTACGCCATCCTGCACGATCTGCCGGTGGTTTTCACCGAGCAGGCGATCAGGAACAGGATGTGGCAGATCCATGTGGCCGACCAGCCGACGCGCTTCGGCGTCGTTCCCCGAAAGGGAGGCGCGCCGAAATGGTTCGAGTTCCCGACCTGTTACATCTACCACGTCATCAATGCGTGGGAGGAGGGCGACGAGGTCATCATGGCGGCGTGCAAGATGGTCCCGAACGGCTTCGCGCCGGACATCGCTTCTCACGGCCCTTATGCGCCGATGGTCGCCGTGCTGGCGCTGCGCGCCAAGCCGTTTCTGTGGCGCATGAACATGAAGACGGGCCGCGGGCGCGAGGAGCAGATCGACGACCGCCTCAGCGAGTTTCCCGTCATTAACAGTCAGTATACGGCGCAAAAATCGACTTTCTCGTATCATGTCGTCATGGACGAGCATGTGGAGCAGCGGTTTTCTGGCCTGTTGAAATACGTGCTGACCACCGGGGACGCCATCGCGCACGAGTTTCCGAAGGGTGTTTACGGCTCCGAGCCCGCCTTCGCGCCGAAGGAAGGCGCGCGCGCAGAGGACGACGGCTACGTCATCACCTTCGCGACTGACCTCGCGTCGGGCCAGTCCGAAGCGCTCATCATCGACGCGCGCAACTTCTCCGCCCCGCCGCTCGCGCGGGTGAAACTGCCCCAGCGCGTCCCCGCCGGTTTCCACGGCGTCTGGGCGCCGGGCGCGGAGATCGGGAGGCGCTGATCGCATTCTTATTTCCGTCATTTGCGCGCGCGCGCCGCATCCGCTAAGAGCGCGCGCGAACAGGAGCTCTCATGCGCATAGACGCCATCGCCATCGGCAAGAACCCGCCGGAAGACATCAACGTCATCATCGAAGTGCCGGTCGGCGGGCAGCCGATCAAGTACGAGATGGACAAGGAGGCCGGCGCGCTGATCGTCGACCGCTTCCTTTACACGCCGATGGCGTATCCGGGGAATTACGGCTTCGTGCCGCACACGCTCTCCGACGACGGCGATCCGATAGACGTGCTCGTCTGCAACCAGCGCCCGCTCATTCCCGGCTGCGTCATCAATGTGCGCCCCATCGGGGTGATGCTGATGGAGGACAATTCAGGACTCGACGAAAAGATTCTCGCCGTGCCGTCGCCGCACCTGTCGCGCCGCTTCGAGAACGTTCACGACTATTCCGACCTGCCGGAAATCACGCTGAAGCAGATCGAGCACTTCTTCGAGCACTACAAGGATCTCGAACCCGGCAAATGGGTCAAGATCGGCGGCTGGCAGGACCGCAAGACCGCGCAGCGATTGATTGTTGAGGCGATTGAGCGGGCGAAGAAGTAGGACGTGTACGGCATATCAAGCGTGAGTGCTTGGTCTGATTCACCGCCCACGCATGCGCAACACTAAGTCGTCTGACTCGAAGAACCCTGTTTCGCCCTCGCCGCCTGCGGCGCGAGAT
>JAVJPA010000070.1:0-9498 GCA_040216495.1 Amphiplicatus sp.
TCAGCACGAGGTTGTCGTTGATGACGACGCCGGCAGCCGCGCCGACGCCGAAGAACGAGAACAGCGCGAAACTCATGCCGAAGATGAGGTGGCCGAACACCGCGCCCATGAAGCCGAACGGGATCGCGCTCATGATCAGGACCGGCTGCCAGTAGGAGCTGAACGCCATGGCGAGCAGCATGTACATCATGAACAGGGCGACGAGATAGAGCGTGAGGAACTGGCCCATGAACTCGTTCTGCTCTTCGGCGTCGCCGCGCTGGGCGAGCGAAGCGCCCGGATGGCGTTCGCGCCATTCAGGCAGGAATTCCTCGTTGTAGACCTTCATGATGGCGGCGCGATCGACGCCTTCGCGCAGCTCGGCGGTGACCCGCGTCGCGCGCTGCCGGTCGCGCCGGTCAATGCGTTTGAAGCTCGGCGCGAATTTCGCGTCGGCGACGGCGGCGAGGGGCACTTCGCGCCCGTCAGCGGTGCGGATGCGCATGGAGTCGATGGTGGCGAGCGACTCTCTGGCGGATTTCGGATAGCGGACCATCACGCGCACGTCCTGGCCTTCGCGCGGCAGGCGCTGCACTTCCTCGCCGTAGAACGCCTGACGCACCTGGCGCGACACGTCGCCAAGCGTGAGGCCGAAGCGCTCCGCCCCGGGCGTCAACTCAATCTGCAGTTCGGGCGTCGCCGATTGCAGGTTGTTGCGCACGTCGTAAAGGCCGGGCAGGGTTTTCAGGTAGTTTTGCAGATCGATCGTCGACAGGCGCAGGCTTTCCAGATCCTCGGCCTCGATGCCGAAGGAAAGGTCCGGACCGCCTTCGTTCTGCGTGAAGCCGATGTTGATTTCTTCGGCGTCGGGAATTTCGCCAAGCTCGTCCCGGAACATTTTTGCGACCTGCTCGGTCGATTCCTTCCGCTGCGAGGCTTCCGTGATGGTGACGTAGGAGGTGATGGAGCCTTCTTCCGCCATGATGTAGACGGACTTGACGTAATCCTCGCCGTCGCGCGCTTTGCCGAGCTTCGTCTTGAGCGCGTCAGCCGCCGCTTCGACCTCATAGAAAATCTGGTTGCTGCGCGAGAATGGCGCGCCTTCCGGCAGGCGCACGTTCAGGGAGATGAATGTGCCCTGGACTTCCGGCATGAATTTGAACGCGACCCATCCTTGCGCCATCAAGGCGACGGACAAGGCGAAAAAGCCGATGAACAGCATAACCGTGAAATAGCGGAACTTGAGCGCTAGCTTGATGAGCGGACGGTATGTGTTCTCCGCGAAATTCGTCATGCCTTCGGAGAAGCCGCGCTGCATCCGGTAGTAGACGCCGTCCTTGTTCTGCGGCTTCAGGTGCGCAAGGTGCGACGGCAGGATGAAGAACGATTCGATCAGCGAGAAGATCAGCGCGTAAACGACGGTGAGCGTGATGTGGCGCGTGAACTGCGACGCGCCTCCGGAAATGAAAAGCCACGGCCCGAAGGCGATGATGGTCGTCAGGACGGCGTAAAGAACGGGCTTTGCGACAAGCTGCGTCCCCACGATCGCCGCGTCCAGGCCCTTGCCGCCTTCCTCCACCGTATTGTGTATGCTCTCGCCGACGACGATAGCGTCGTCGACGACGATGCCGATGACCAGCAGGAACCCGAAGAACGAAAAGAAGTTCATCGTCACGCCGGTGACAGGCATGAGGATGAAAGCGCCGGCGAACGAAATGACGATGCCGACCGCCACCCAGAAGGCCACCGTTGGACGAAGGAACAGCGCCAGGATGATAAGAACGAGAACGAGGCCGCCGAGCGCGTTCGAGGAAACCAGTCCCATGACCCCGCGATAGATGTCGGCGGTGTCGAACCACACATAGATCTGCGCCGTGTCGCCGAGCTCTTCGTTTTTCTTGTCCATCCAGTCGGTGACCGCCTTGGACAGTTTTTCGATATTCACTTTCTCGGGCGTCATCACCGCCATCGAAATCGACGGCTTGCCGTTCAGCTCGCGGATGTAATCGCGGTCCTCAAGGCCGTCGATGACGGTCGCGACGTCTCTCACGCGGACGACGGAGCCGTCGGCCTGCTGGCGGACGATAATCTGTTCGAATTCTTCCTGGCTGTCGGCGAGGTTGCGCGCGGCGACCTGGACGCTGCCGGTTTCGGTGCGGATCTGGCCGCCGGCGATATTGAGCGATGAGCCGCGGATGGCGCGGGCGACATCGTCGAAGGTCAGACCGTAGCGGCGCAGCGCCTCTTCGGAAACCTCGATAGAGACTTCCTCGTTCGGGGCGCCCCAAAGATTGACGACAGGGGAGCCGCCAGGAATGCGCGAAAGCTCGTCGCGCAAGTCGCGCGCCAGCCTGTTCAGGTCCTTCTCCGGCATGTCGCCGTAGACCGCCATGTAGAGCGCGCCCTGATTATTGCGCCACTGCGAGACGACCGGCGGATAAGTGTCCTGCGGCAAGGTCGAGATGCCGTCGACGCGGTTTTTCACTTCGTTGAGAAACCGCGTCATGTCGATCGTGTCGACGGCTTCGATGTCGATCCGCGCGGTGCCTTCGCGCGCCGTCGAATCGATATGCTTGATGCCGTCTACGTCCGAGACGGCCTCTTCGATCCGCAGGACGACCTGCTCCTCGATCTCCACGGGGCTGGCGCCGGGCCACGCGACGCTGATGCTTGCGCCCGAAAAAGTCGCCGACGGATCGACTTCGCGTTCAAGCTGAAAATACGCGTAAACGCCGGCGACGATGATCGTCACCATCAAAAGGTTGGCGGCGACGGAATTCTTCGTCCACCAGGCGATCAGCCCGTTCATTGCGCGCCTCCGGCGTCGGCGACCGGCGTGCCGGCGCCTGAAGCGGGGGGCTCGTCGCCTTCGATATTTTCAGGGTCGGTGGGCGTGACCTTGGCGCCTTCCGAAGCGCCGCGCAGCGGCGAGGTGGCGACGCGCTCGCCCGGATTGACGCCTGAGGAGATGGTGATCGTGTCGCGTTCGGCGGAGACGACGTCGACCGTTCTCCTGTCGAGCGTATCGTCGGGCAGGATCACATAGACGACATCGCGGCCGTAGAGCGCCGTGCGCGGCAGGACGATGGCGTTCTCGAATGGGCGCCCTTCGACGACGGCGTTGACATACAGGCCGATGGCGAGCGGCGTGCCGTTATCCGAGCCGGCGCCGTAAGGATCGTCGACGACGGCGATGGCGGAAATCTGTCGCGTCGTCGGATCGATGGCCCCGTCGGTGCGGGCGATTCGGCCTGTCCATTTGTGCTGCTTTCCGGCGAGCGTGGCCGAAAGATGCGCGGGCGGGCCGGGGTTCTCTTCAGTTTCGACAAAGGAGATCGGCAGGCCGAGCTTGGCGAGATCGCTGTCGGTCAGCGGCAGGCGCACATCGGCGACATCGGTGGAGAAAATGCCGCCAAGCTGCGCGCCGGGGCCGACATACTGGCCGAGGCCGACAAGCCGGGTGCGCACGCGCCCTTTGAACGGCGCGCGGATTTCGGTGCGCTCAAGGTTGAGCTGCGCCGCCCGGAGCTCGGCCCGGGCGGCTTCGAAGTTCGCCCGCGCCTGCGCGAGCTGCGGCATCCGCAAGGCGAGTTCGCTCGGATTTTCGCTGCGGCCGAGATCTTCATAGTCGCGCGCGGCGAGCGCGGATTCGGCCTCTTCCATCCGCAAGCCTTCCTCCGCCTGCGCGACGCGCGCTTTCGCGGTCGCGACGGCGACGCGGTAATCCGCATCCTCGATCTTGATCAGGAGATCGCCCTTGTCGAAGGCGCCGCCATCGACGAAAGCCGCTGACGTATCGACGATCTTTCCCGCGACCTGAGCGGTGAGATTTATGTCCGTACGCGGACGGACCTCGCCTTGCGCGCGCACGTCGAGAGTGACGGCTTGCGCTTCAGCGACTTTGTAGAACACGGCGGGCGGCGCAATCTCGACGGCGGTCGGCTCGATTTTTGGGCGCATCGAGCCCATGAAGCCGATGAAGCCGAAAAACACGAGAAGGATCCCGAGCGATCCGAAGACTGTTATGAGTTTTCTTATCATTACTGCGCTCCCGTCCTCTCATCGACGGATGCGATCTGAACGTCGGTCAGGAAATCGCCGCCGATGGCGAGGTACAACAAAACTCTATTGGTGACGCGCTGCTGCTGCGCCTGAATATAGGAACTCTCCGCCGAGATGCGACGGGTCTGCGCGTTGAGGAGGTCGAAGATCGTCGCCGCGCCGCTATTGTAGCGCCGTTCGGTCAGCTCTTCGGCCGCGGCGGCTTCTTCATAGGCGAGCTTCAGCGCGTCCTCGCGCACGGCGAGGTAGGATTCCGCCGAGATCGCGTTCTCGGCTTCCTCATAGGCTTCGAGCACAGTCTGCGCGTAGGAAAGGAGGCTCGCTTCCGCTTGCGCGCGCGCGCGTTTGGAGTTGGCGCGCAACCTTCCGCCCTGGAAGACCGGCTGGAAGAGGCCCGCGGCGATGTTGCCGGCGAGGCGTTCGGGATCGATGACGTCGGCGAGATCGGGACCGCTGGTCGAGATGCGCGACGATAGGGTGATGCTCGGCAGCATCTGCTTGGCGGTCGCGCGGGCGCGCAAGCCGGATGCTTCCATGCGCGCTTCCGCCGCCTGAAGATCGGGGCGGCGGGAGAGGATGTCGAGCGGCGCGCCGGCGCCGGCGAGCGGCGGCAGGGAAGGCAGCGACTGCGCGGCTTCAAGTTCGGCGCCCGGATACCGCCCGAGCAGCACTTCAAGGCGGCGCGAGGCTTCTTTCTCAACGCGCTGGCGAAGCGCGAGGTTCGCCTGGCTTGATCCGAGGGCGGAGCGTGACAGGCGCACATCGAGCGACGACGCGACGCCGCGATCGTAGCGTCGCTCGGTGACCCGCAGGTTGCTTTCGCGCGCGGCGACATCGCGTTCGCCGAGCTCGCGCTGCTGGCGCGCTTCGATCAGGCCGAACCACGCTTGCGCCACAGCGCCGGCGATGGAAAGGCGCGCGGCTTCGAAGTCGGCGTAGCTGGCGTTGGCGTCGCGATACGCGGCTTTGGTCTCGTCGCGCAGGCGGCCCCACAGATCTATTTCCCAGTTGATCTGGGCGCCGAGGCCGAAATTGTTGATGTAGGCGCGGCGATTGGGGATCGGTCCGTCGGGCGAGCCGCTTCCGATTTCAAGATCGCCGTCCTGGTCGACATCGAGACCGTCGAGTTTGCCGTCGCCGTCGACATCGATGCCGAACCTGTCTTCGAGCTCTTGTGCGCGCAGTCCGCCGAGATCCGAGGCGCCGCCAGTTTGCGCGGCGATCGAGGGATCAGTGACGATGGCGTTGCGAGATGTATCGGCCGAAACGTTGAGCGTCGGCAGCAAGGCTGCGCGCGCGGCTTTCGACGCCGCCTGCGCCGCGTCGAGATTGGCGGCGGCGGCGAGCAGATTGTTGTTCCGCCGCAGCGCCTCGTCGATCAGCGTGTACAGCGTGTCGTCCTCGAACGCGGCGACCCAGTCGCCGGTCGGGACGACAGCGACATTCTCGTCCGCAGTCCACGCCGAGGGCGGCTCGGGCAATTGCGTATCGAGCAATTCCCGGTCGACGCTGGCGCAGCCGGCGGCGAGCGCAATAATTGAAACGGCAAGGCCCCCGCGAAACATCAGACTATACCCTTCTCATCGTCGCCCTCTTGGGGGACATAAAGTGTTGATTGCGCGGGTCTCAACCCTGAAGCGATGGGCGGAGGGCGATCTGCGACAAGCGGCGCGTTCAAGTCCAATTATAACGCCGCGGGCCAAGGTTAACCGTCTGCTTCTATAGTCAGGGTTAATAAAAATAGGACGACAGGCCCTCAAAATTGAGGCGCTGGAGCATACGCGGCCGCTTTTTCTATAAAGTGGTGATTGGAGGCCACGGCCGGAATCGAACCGGCGTGCACGGCTTTGCAGGCCGCTGCGTCACCACTCCGCCACGTGGCCTCATCAATTCCGGCGAACCTCGCCGGGCGGGAGGAGCCTCTTAGCGCGCCGGAGGGGGGCGGTCAAAAGGCCAGAGGCGAAAGTCGGCAAAAAGATTGCGCTTTCGTTGCGCCGGCCGGCGGGCTTCTGTATCTGGCGGGGCGATCCGGGAAAACAGAGGCAAGCATGGACTACGCCGAAGCGCGAAAGCACATGGTCAACAGTCAGGTCCGCACCAGCGACGTGACCGATCTGCGCCTGCAAGCGGCGCTTGAGACCGTGCCGCGCGAGCGGTTTCTCCCTGCGGAGCTTAAAGGCCAGGCCTATGTGGAGCGCGAAATCGCCTATGCGCCGGGGCGCACGCTGCTCCGGGCCCGCGATTTCGCCAAACTGGCCGCCGCCGCGGACATCGGCCCCGGAGATCTCGTTCTCGATGTGGCCTGCGGGGCGGGCTATTCGACGGCCGTGCTCGCCGGCCTCGCCGAAATGGTGGTGGCGGTGGAGGCCGACGAAGCCCTCGCCGCCGGGGCGCAGGAAACCCTCACCGAGATAGGGATCGACAATGCGGCGGTGGTTGCGGGCGATCCTGCCAAGGGCGCGCCCTCGCAAGGGCCTTTCGACGTGATTTTCATCGGCGGCGCGATCGGCGTCGAGCCCGAGGCGCTGCTGGCGCAACTCAAGGAGGGCGGTCGGCTCGCCGCCATCCGGCGAACCGACGGGGTTTCGCGGGCGGTCATTTACCGGCGGGCCGGGGATGCGTTCGCGGCCAGGACCGTGTTCGACGCCTCGACCGCGTCGGTGCTGCCCGAGTTTCAGGCCCCGAAAACCTTCAAATTCTGACCTCTCCGCGGCCGAAAATCAGCGCATAGCCGGTCTTTCTTGCCGGGCCGGCGTTGAAATCGCCGGGGCGGGTTCGCATCTGCGCCAGGTCATTCTATCTCAACGGATGACAGTCTAAGTGAGAGGGATGCGGGGGCCGGTTTGATCTCGGCCGTCCGCTGATTGGGAGGGATCGCGTGAGCGTAAGAACCGGAAGCGTCGCCGCCATCCTTGCCGCCATCGCCGTTTGCGGCGCGCCATACGGAGCCTCGGCCCAGTCGTTGGAGGATGCGCTGGCGGTCGCCTATCGCACCAACCCGACGATCCGCGCCGAACGGGCGCGGCTGCGGGCCACCGAGGAACTGAAAGCGCAGGCGTGGGCCAACGCCTTGCCGCAGATTACGGCGAGCGGCTCCTATCAGAAAGTCGATGAAACCCAGGTTATCAACTCCGCAGTGATCGGCGGCGGGACCGGGGCGACAGAACAGCAGTTCGATCTCAACACCGTCACCGGCGGCGTGCAGGGCGAACAGGTGATTTTCGCCGGCTTCCGCAATTACAACGCGATCAAACAGGCGCGCGCGCGGGTCAGGGCCGGAGGCGCGCAGCTCGCCGCCACCGAGCAGAGCGTGCTGCTGGATGTCGCCACGGCGTATTTCGACGTGCTGCGCGACACGACGATTTTCGACTCCAACCGCAATCAGGTGGAAGTGCTGCTGCGCCAGCTCGACGAGGCGCAGGCGCGCTTCCGCGTCGGCGAAGTGACGCGCACGGACGTTTCGCAGGCGGAGGCCCGGCTCGCCGGCGCCCGCGCGCGCCTTTCGGGCGCGCAGGCGCAGCTCGCCATCTCGCGCTCGCGTTATGTGGAGCTTGTCGGCGAAGCGCCGGGCACGCTCGAAGAAGCGCCGCCCCTGCCGGAAGTGCCCGAAAGCCATGATGCGGCGCAGGCGCTCGGCGCGATCTACGCGCCCGCCGTCATCGTCGCCCGCGAGAACGAGACGGCGAGCCGCAAGCAGGTCGCCATCGCCAAGGGCGTATTCTTGCCGCGCGTGTCGCTCACGGCCGGCTATCAGTATGCGGAGGAGCCGAGCTCCTTCACGCTCTCCGACGAACAGTTCACTTACGGCGCGCGCGCCTCGATCCCGATCTTTCAGGGCGGGCTCAATCTCTCCCGCGTGCGCGAGGCGAGGGCGCTCGCCGACAGCGCCGAAGCCGGCGTCGAAGAGGCCGAGCGCCGCGTCGGCGCGCAGGTGACGGGCGCCTGGGAGCAGCTTATCGCCGCGCGCACCACGATCACCGCCGCCCGCGCGCAGGTCGACGCCAACCGGCTGGCGCTCGAAGGGGTCAGGCGCGAGTCGCAACTCGGCGCCCGGACGACCCTCGACGTCCTCGACGCCGAGCAGGAACTCCTGAACGCCGAAGTCCAGCTCGCCACCGCCCAGCGCGATGAGCGCGCCGCCGCATTCGGCCTTCTGGCCGCCTCGGGCGTTCTCACCCTCGACGCTATCGGGGTAGATCCGGAATCGGTGATTCCGGCGGAAGATTAGGGCGCGGCGGACGCTGAAACCTTAACCGAGCGGTCATCTCTCTATGGCCATCTAACGGTTGATAGTTTCGGCGAAGCGCCCGACAAGGGAATTGTGCGATCCGGCGCAATCGCCCAGAGTTTAGAACAGAGCCCCGAACAGAGCCCCAAGGTTTTGAGAAGGCGTAAGACCCGATGACGAACCCGCAACCCGAACCGAGCATGGAAGAGATCCTGGCCTCGATCCGGCGGATCATTTCAGAGGACGAGGAAGGCGAGACGGCCCCCAAGGTCGCCGCCGCCAAGGCCCCGCAGCCGATGGCGCCGCCGCGTCCTCCCCAGCCCTCGGCCCGTCCGGCCCTCATCCTCGATCCGTCGGGGCGGCTTCCGGAAGAAGACCGCGCCGGCCCCACGCTCAAAACGGAAGACGTTGAAATGTTTAAGAAAAGCACGGCGGCCGCTATGGAAGACACAGGCGAGGAAGAAGAAGCGCTGACAACGGAAGTGGCGACCGCCGCCTCGAAAGCGTTCCAGACCCTGTCGCAGTCGGTGCGCGTCTCGCGCGGCGAGGGGCGCACGCTCGAAGACATGGTCACCGACATGCTGCGGCCGATGGTCAAGGAATGGCTCGACGCCAACCTGCCGCAGATCGTCGAAGAGAAAGTAGAAGAAGAAGTACAGCGCATCGCGCGCCGCCGCGGGTAAGGCTCTTCGTTTCAGAAGAATTCAGGAGCCGGCCCCGTGAGGGGCCGGTTTTCGTTTGTCTGCGCCACTCCGGGTTTGTGCCCTGCAACGCGCAAGCTATAACCCGCGATCCCTGTAGAAAATCGCCGAAAGACTGGGCCTTCCATGCTCGATAAATCCTTCGACCCCGCCAGCGCCGAGGCGCGCCTTTACGACGCCTGGGAGCAATCCGGCGCGTTCCAGCCTTCCGAAGCGCCGGGAGCGGAATCCTACGCCATCGTCATCCCGCCGCCGAACGTCACCGGCTCCCTGCATATGGGTCACGCCCTCAACAACACGTTGCAGGACGCGCTGATCCGGTTCGAGCGGATGCGCGGGAATTCCGTACTGTGGCATCCGGGAACGGACCATGCTGGCATCGCGACGCAGATGGTTGTCGAGCGCCAGCTAGCCGAGCGGCAGGAGCCCTCGCGCCGGGACATGGGGCGCCAGAAATTCGTCGAGCGGGTGTGGGAGTGGAAGGCGGAATCCGGCGGGACGATTTTCCGCCAGCTTCGCCGCCTCGGC
>JAVJPA010000071.1:0-3529 GCA_040216495.1 Amphiplicatus sp.
ATGACGTCGCGCCACCAGCCGGCCATGGTGATCAGCACGCCGACAAAGCCGGCGATGAAAATGCCCGGGCCGCCCGGGAGCTTCAGGCCGTTCTCGCCGCCAAGAACAAGGCCGACGCCGTCTTCGGTCGTTTGCAGCCACGAGACCGCGCCGATCATCATCGCCGCCGCCGCGATCGAACCGACCAGCGGCCACGGGCTCGGGTTGACGAGATGGTAGTCGTGCTTGACCTCGGCTCCGGCCATGGTTCGCCCCTTGTTCTTTACAAAAGCGCCGTGTTTATACCCGCCGCCGCGGCGGCTTTCCAACCCTTGTTTCAAGGCGTTGGCTGCGACAAAAGCCGCATTGCGACAGACCTTACGGCGCGCCCGCGGCCCCCGCCCCGGCGGGCGACTCATCGTCCCAGCGGAAAAAGGTGTAGGCGAGCGTGATGGTCTGGACCTCGTCGAGATTGCGGTCGCGAGCTAAGGCGGGATCGACAAAATAGGTGACCGGCATCGAAACCTTTTCGCCGGGCTGGAGCACTTGTTCAGTGAAGCAGAAACACTCGATCTTCTTGAAGTAGATCCCCGCTTTGGCCGGCGCCACGTTGAATGTCGCGCGCCCAGTGATCGGCTTGTCGGTCAGGTTTTCCGCCCGGAAGAAAGCAAGGCCTGATTCGCCGATCTTCAGCGTCTGGGAGACCTGTTCCGGTTTGAAGCGCCAGGGAAGCCCCTCGGCGACCGTGCCGTCGAAACGCACGGTGACCGCGCGGTCGAGCACTTCGCTTGCGCCTGTCTCGGCGCGCTGGGTGGTGCCGCCCCACCCAGTCACTTGGCAAAATGCGCGATAGAGCGGCACGGCGGCGTAGGACAAGCCGACCATGCCGAAGACGACCGCGAGCACGACCAGCGCGGTCCTGTGGTTCTGCGAAGGGGTTCGCGCGGTCATAGATAGCGCCTCAAAACGGCCGTTCGACGATCTGGCCGCCGATCTTCAGTATCGTGACGAAGTAGACGATGATCACGAACGTGGCGATCAGGCCGGCGATGGCCAGGTTGCGTTGCTTGCGGCGTCTGCCTTCTTCCGGATCAGGCATAGAGCGCGACCAGATCTTCGGCGAGGATCGCCGCGAACAGCGCAAAAAGATAGAAGATCGAAAACGCGAACAGCCGCTGCGCAGCGCGTTTTGACCCCGGGATATCCATGCGGACTTTCCAGGCGAGCCAGACAAAAGCAACGCCCAGCGCGAGCGACGCGGCCCCATAGAAGGGTCCTGCAAACCCCATGGCGAAGGGCGCGATTCCGGCAGGCGCCATGACGAGGGCATAGGCGAATATCAGCCGGCGCGTTTCCGCCTCGCCCTTGACGTTCGGCATCATCGGCACGCCGGCGCGCGCATAGTCGCCCTCGCGATAGAGCGCGAGCGCCCAGAAATGCGGCGGCGTCCACAAGAAGATGATGGCGAACAGCGCCCATGCTTCAACGGGCGCGGCTCCGGAGACGGCGGCCCACGCGACAACCGGCGGAAACGCGCCCGCCGCGCCGCCGATGACAATGTTCTGCGGCGTCGAGCGCTTCAGCCACATCGAATAGATAACGACGTAGAAGAAAATGGTGAAGGCGAGGAATGCTGCGGCAAAGACGTTGGAGGCGAGCCACAGCAGCGTCACCGACAGAACCGAGAGCACGAGGCCGAAGGCGCCGGCGGAGGAGCGGTCGACAACCCCGCGCGGGATCGGCCGGCCGATAGTGCGCGCCATCAGCGCATCGATGTCCGCATCCCACCACATGTTGAGCGCGCCCGAAGCGCCGGCCCCGATGGCGATGGCGAGCAGCGACACCGCGGCGAGCGCGGGGTTGACGTTTGCCCCGCCGGCGACGGCCGCGACCATGCCGACAAGCGCCGTGAAGATCACGAGGGACATGACGCGCGGCTTCAGGAGCGAGAAATATTCGCCCGGCCCGGCTGTTGAGAATGCCGGCGCTCCCGCCTCTGTCGCTGCGATATCGCTCATGTCCGGCTTATGCCCCAAACGGACCTTCCGGAAAACAGCAAGCAGGCCGCATGAGGCGCGGCCCGCTGTCGCTATCGTCAGGACTTCCGGCGGTCGGCCTAGCCGCGGCTCAATACCGAGCGGACGCCGAAGATCAGGAAAATCAGCACCATGAAGGCGATGAAATAGGCGAGCAGCGTCCCGGCCTGCATGTCCATGAAGCTGGCCCAGCTATGCTGGAGCTGGCTAACCGCCTTGTCGCCATATGTCGCCTGCTCCGCCGTAGGCCCACGGAACATGCCGCGGAGGTACCCGCCCACCGCGAACAGGACGAGCGCCAACAACGTCATAGATCCGATCTGGGTGCCACGCTTCATCACCATCGAGGCGACGAGCACCGACCCGAAGGCGATGAGCAGCGCGATCCAGTCGCCGCTCAGGAAAGTATGCCGGATGATCCCGGTTACATCGTTTACAATGGTCTCAAGCATCAGCCCCTCCGACTTGAGCAATGGCCTTCAGCGCCGGCCCCCCGACGCTGTCCGTTAACCATTATTAACGAATTCGGAGAGGACCCGCCAGCCCAGACGGTGTGCGAGACCAACGAAAAAGCCCGCCGGGCTAGCCCGGCGGGCAATTTTGTCACGTTCGCGCTGCGACGCTTGGCAGGGCGCGATTAATGGAACGACTTGGCGTCGCCCGTATCGAAGCGCGGCAGCTCGTTGAACTGGTGGAACGGCGGCGGCGACGGCAGGGTCCATTCCAAGGTCGTCGCCCCCTCGCCCCACGGATTGGCCGGGGCCTTGCGGCGATAGATGAAGAAGGCGTCGATCATGGCGACCAGGAAAACGAGCATCCCGACAAGCGTGATGACGTAGCCGATCGACGACACGTAGTTCCAATGCGCGAACGCAATGTTGTAATCGACATAACGGCGCGGCATGCCCTGCAGGCCGAGGAAGTGCTGCGGAAAGAAGACGAGGTTGACGCCGATGAACATGATCCAGAAGTGCAGCGCGCCGAGCCATTCGCGGTACATCTTTCCGGTCATCTTGCCGAACCAGTAGTACCAGCCGGCGAAAATCGCGAACACGGCGCCGAGCGACAGCACGTAGTGGGAGTGCGCCACGACATAATAAGTATCGTGCATGTAGTGGTCGATGCCCGCATTGGCGAGAACGACGCCGGTGACGCCGCCGACAGTGAACAGGAAGATGAAGCCGACGGCCCAGAGCATCGGCGTCTTGAACTCGATGGAGCCGCCCCACATCGTCGCGATCCACGAGAAGATCTTGATGCCGGTCGGCACCGCGATGACCATCGTCGCCGCAACGAAGTAAGCCTTCATGTTCACCGAAAGACCGACCGTATACATGTGGTGCGCCCACACGATGAAGCCGACAAATCCGATCGCCACCATCGCGTAGGCCATGCCGAGATAGCCGAAGATCGGCTTCTTCGAAAAGGTCGAGACGATGTGACTGACGATGCCGAAGCCCGGCAGGATGAGAATGTAGACTTCCGGATGGCCGAAGAACCAGAACAGGTGCTGA
>JAVJPA010000072.1:0-1861 GCA_040216495.1 Amphiplicatus sp.
AGCGCGCGCACCTTGTCCGCATTGCGCTGCGAGGTGAGCCCGACGTTCGCCGGCGCCGCCGGATCGTTCCGCATCGCATAGGCGACGCCGATCGCCGTCTTCGACGAGGCGCTGACGACGATGGCCTGCCGCGCGCCGAACCAGTCGTTGTCGAGCAGGAAATCGTAGATGCAGAACGACGTCGCATAGAGCGGGAACAGCAGCATGCGCTCGTCGTCCATGGAGGGATCGTAGCCCTGTTCGCGCGCCACGCGCGCATAGGCGTTGTAAACCGGAGGAAGCGCGGCGCGGTGCGCGGCGCCGTCGAGAAGCCGTTCGGGGCGGACTTTCGCCGGCGTCATCACCAGATGGCTTCCCATCGGGAAATAGCCATAGAGCCGCTCGCCGACGTCAACGTCGCCGCAACGGCTTTCGACGATTTCCGCAAAGCCCCAGACCGGGATGATCCCCCAGCCGTCGGGCGCGGGGAAGAAATTCCAGTACCCGATTTTCTCCCCGACGACGCCGTAGGTGATGTTGTTGGCGGTGAGCGCGAAACGCTCGATCTTCGCCAGAACCTCGCCGTCTTTCAAGCTTGGGGCCGCGCGCGAGACCGTCCGCGTTTTCGACAGATCGTCCTTGCGGACCTGAATCTCTTCGATCGTCATCGCACTCCCCTGTTCGTTTCCGGTTGCGTCCCTGTTATAGCCGCCCTTGCGCAAATCGCGGGATCACGAATGCAGTTGCCGGTAAAGCAGCGCCTGAAGCTGATGCGACAGGGCCTTCTCGCCGCGATGAAAATCGGCGGCAATGTTCCCGTCTCCGTCGAAGAGCGGGACGGCGACGTTTCGATCCTTGTGGAGGGCCGCCGCATCGCCGTTCCCTCCGCGCTGCGCTGGAAGCTTTACCGCAAAGGCTGGGAAGCGCGGCTCGACCGGCTGGAGCGCGAATACGGCGTCGGCCGGCGCGCGGCGCTCGGACCGGGCAGCGTCGTCGTCGATATCGGCGCCAATGTCGGGGAATTCGCTCATGTATGCGCCCGGTACGAGGCGCGCGTCCTGTGCGTCGAGCCGGATCCGAAAACGCACGCCTGCCTTCTGCGCAACATCGAGGGTCTCGGCAACGCCTCCGCTTTCGATGCGGTGATCTGGAAAGAAGACGGCGCCGTCGATTTCGGCATGGCGCCGGAACGCGCCGACAGTTCGATGTTCGCCGCCGGCGCCCCGACAGTGCGGCGCGAGGCCGTCACGCTGGAGCGCTTCGCCCGCGAGCGCGGCCTTTCCCGCATCGATCTCGTCAAATGCGACGCGGAGGGCGCGGAACCGGAAGTCCTTGAAGGCGCGGGCGCGATGTTCCCGAACATCGGCGTCTTCGCCCTCGACACCGGCGCCGAGCGCAACGGCGCGCGCACCAACAGGGAATGCGCTGACATTCTCGCCGCGCACGGCTTCACCGTCATCGAAGAGAAAATCGGCACGCGCTGCATGACCTACGGCCTCAATCCTTCGTTCTGACAGCCGGGTTTCGGCATGTTTTGGCGATCTTCCGCGGTTGAACGAGTCTCGGAACCTATGCTTTTAATAGCGCACGCCGCCGATTGCTATTAAAACAATAGCAACCCTGTCAATCGGGAAACCCAGAGATGACGCGCATACCGACGCCGGGACAGCCGGTGAGAGGCTCGAAGTCCGGCGCGCCGATCATGGCGCTGTTCGACCTGCTCGGCCGGCGCTGGGCGATGGGAATTCTGTGGGTGCTGTGCAACGACGGTCCGTGCAGTTTCCGCGCGCTGCAAGAGCGCTGCGAAACGATCTCTCCCGCCGTCCTGAATACGCGCCTGAAAGAGCTTCGGGCGGCGCTGCTCGTGGCGCTGTCCGATGAG
>JAVJPA010000073.1:0-5161 GCA_040216495.1 Amphiplicatus sp.
CGCGCCGCGCTTGAATCGATGAAGGGCAAGATCGCCGATTCGAAATGGCGGCTGTTCGATTGGGCCGAGGTCGGCGACACGGTCTGGATGGAAGGCGTCGACGAATTCATCCGCAAGGACGGCATCCGTGTCGCTGTTCCCTATGCGGGCGTCCTTGAATTCGAAGGCAAGGTCATCCGCAAGTGGCGCGAATATTTCGAAGGTCGATTGCAGGAGAAAATGCTGGCGGGCGAAGGCGTGTCGGCTGAAGTCGAGGCCATGCTCGATCGTCCGGCCGCTTGAGCGCAGCATGAAATCGGCGATCAGCCCTGCTAGCGACGGCGAGAATCTGGCGCCGTTTCGCGACGCCAAACTTATGCCTGTGGATCTAGACGTGCGGCGGCGGGACGACGGGACGATCCTCATCCGTTCGCGCATCCCGTTGCGCGCATACGAAAGCAACATTCCCGCGGCGTTCGCTTTGCGCGCCGGGATAATGGGCGATCACCCGGCGCTGGTGAAACGCGCGTCGATTGGCGATGGGGAGTGGGTGACGACCACCTATCGCGAGTTGAAGGCGCAGGTCGACGCCGCCTCGCAATGGCTGCTCGACAACGCGCCTAAAGATCGCCCGCTCCTCTTGATGTCGGATAATTCGCCGGCCTTCGCTGTGATGAGCTTCGCCGCATGGTCCGCGGGATTGACGGTCTGCCCCGTCAGCGTGGTCTACGGGGCGCTCGGCGGAGATTTCGGGCGGCTGAAGCATGTGATCGGCAAAATCAATCCGGGCGTCATTTTCACAGAAAACACGAAAGCAGCGAAAGCGGCGCTCGAGGCGCTCGATCTTGGCGACGCGATTATCGTTACGGGAGAACCGGATGCGCTCGCCAAGCCGGCCATTCGGTACGCAGATATTCTCGCGACGAAACCGACAGACGCTGTGACGCGTTCCATAGCTTCTCTGCGGGGCGAGGATGTCGCCGCCTACATGCTCACATCGGGATCGACAGGTCTTCCGAAGCTCGTCGTCATCACTTTCGACAATCTCGCGGCGAACAGCGCCCAGTGCCAGCAGGCGGTAGGCGAGGCGGCGGGGTGGGAAGACGTCATGCTGGATTGGTTGCCGTGGCACCACGCCGCCGGCGCCTTTGTCATGCGCACAGTGCTCCTCGAAGGAGGCACGCTTTACATCGACGACGGCAAGCCGTCGCCGGCGTTGTTCAAGGAATCGGTGCGCAACCTCAGGGAAATCGGCGTCTGCTACTACAACAACGTCCCGCTCGGCTACGCCATGCTCGCCGACGCGCTTGAGGCTGACGCAGAGCTGGCCCGCACGTTTTTCAAGCGCATGAGGCTGATGCTGTATGGCGGCGCAGGGCTTTCACAGCCTGTGCACGACCGCATCCAGCAGGCCGCGGTGAGAGAAATCGGCCATCGCGTAACATTTACGAGCGGTTACGGCGCTACGGAAACCGTGTCGGCGTTCATGGTCATTCACTTCGAGACTGATAAAGTCGGCATCGGCCTGCCGACGCCCGGCGCCGAAATCAAGCTTGTTCCGCAAGGAGATCGTTACGAGCTCCGCGCTAAAGGGCCGAACGTCACGGCAGGCTATCTCGACGAGCCGGAAAAGACGGCGGCCTCGTTCGACGACGAAGGATATTACAAGACCGGCGATCTCGCGCGTTTTCACGACGACAATCACCCCGAAAAAGGACTCGCTTTCGCGGGGCGCGCGGCTGAGGAATTCAAACTCTCAAGCGGCGCGTGGGTTTATGGCGGCGCGCTGCGCGACCAGATTCTGAAGGCGCTGGCGCCCGATGCGATGGATGTCGTGCTCTGCGACGAGAACAGGCCTTATCTGGCGTTGCTTCTATGGACGACGAGAGAAACGTCGACGGACTCCATCCGCGAGCGTCTCGCCGCATTCAACAAGACGCAGCACGGCGGCGCATCGCGCATCCGCCGCGGGCTGATTTTGAAGGCGCCGCCAGATCCGAACGCGCATGAACTCTCTGACAAGGGCACGGTCAACCGCCGCGCCGTCATCGACCGCCGCCGCGCCGATGTGGAGCGGCTTTTCGCCGATGCGCCCGACAGCGACATCATCATTATCGAGTGAGGACCATGACCCAGCACCGCGACCCCGAACTTCAGGCCCTGCTCGACAAGCAGGCGATCACCGAAGTCCTGAATCTCTACCTTCGCGGCGCCGACCGCGCCGACATCGATCTCATCGCCGCCGCCTACCATCCCGGCGCTGTCGAGGATCATGGCGGCCTCTATATGGGGCCGGCCGAAGCCTATGTGGCGATGATGGCCGAACAATTGCCGCACGCCAAGATCATGAACCATCTGTGCACGAATGTGCTGATCGATCTCGACGGCGACGCCGCCAACGTCGAATCTTACATTCTTGCTTATTCCCGCATGAAAAAAGACGGCGAGAAGTTCGACAGTCTGACGCTGGCGCGCGCTCTCGATCGTTTCGAGCGGCGCGAGGGCGCGTGGAAGATCGCCCATCGCCGCCTCGTCTGGGAATGGAACCATGATATGCCGTTCGCTGAAACGTGGGGAAGGGGGTTGATGACGCCTGATCCGAAGAAGCTCGTGCGCGGCAGGAAAAAACCTGACGACCTCCTCTATTCGAACGGAGCCTGAGCATGGACATCAAGGACTGCGTCGCTCTCGTCACGGGAGGCAATCGCGGCATCGGCGAGGCGTTTGTGCGCGCGTTCGTCGCAGCCGGCGCGAAGCGGGTTTATGTCGGGTCGCGCGACAGGAAGAACGCCGACCACCTTGTCGCGGAAGCCCCAGACCGCGTTGTGGGGCTTGCGCTTGACGTCTCAAAGCCGGACCAGATCATTGCTGCGGCGAAGGATTGCCCGGACGTTTCCATCGTCGTCAACAACGCCGGCGCTTTTAACAACAAGCGCCTGATCGGCGCGTCCGACATTTCCGCCGCGCGCGACGAGATGGAAGTGAATTACTTCGGCCTGCTCAACATGTGCCGGGCGTTTGCGCCGATTCTGAAGAGCAATGGCGGCGGCGCCATCGTCAACGTGCTCTCTGCTGGCGGCATTGTCGCAGCGCCAGTGATGGGAGGCTACAGCCCGTCGAAGTTCGCGGCGCGCGCCGCGACGACCTGCATTCGCGCCGAACTCGCCGCGCAGAAAACGCAGGTGAGCGCGCTGATCGTCGGGTCAGTGGATACGCGCATGGCGTCGCATGTAGCAGGCGTCAAAGAAAAACCCGAAGATATCGCCCGCGTCGGCCTTTCCGCCATCAAGCGCAATATCGACGAAATCGACACCGACCGCATGGCGGTCGAGGTGCGCGCCAATCTGGCGCGCGATCCGAAGGCGCTGGAGCGCGCCATGGCGCGCATGCTCGACGCGCCTGAAATCTCAACAGGCCGCTAGAAGGACAAGAAGCAATGCAGGTCGCCCAGGTTCTCCTTATCAATATCGTTGTCGTGTGCGCGGTGTTCCTTTCCCTGTGGGCGCTCTGCCTGAAGTGGAAAGACGTGACCATCGTCGATTCCTACTGGGCGATCGGCATGGCGATTCTTGCTCTGTCGACATTCCTGCAATTCGATCCGTCGCCGCGCCGCTGGCTGCTGTTGTCGCTCTGCGCATTGTGGGCGATCCGGCTCGGCGGGTACCTCTTCTGGCGCTGGCGCGACCATGGGCCGGATCGGCGCTATGTGCGGATGATGGAAAAGGCGCAGGAGCAGCGCGGCTGGGGGTTCGCCAAGGCTTCGCTGTTGCTCGTGTTTGTCACTCAGGCGCCGTTGCAATTCATTGTCGCGCTGCCCGTGCAGCTAGGCCAGATCTCAGCTGCGCCTGTCGCTCTCGGTTGGCTGGCGTGGACTGGCGCGGCTCTGGCGTTGTTCGGCATTGCTTTCGAGTCAGTCGCCGACCTGCAACTGACGGCGTTCCGCAAGAATCCTGATAACGCTGGCAAGGTGCTGAGTTCGGGCCTGTGGAGCTATACGCGGCATCCGAACTATTTTGGCGACGCGTGCGTATGGTGGGGACTTTACCTCATCGCTGCTGAAACGACGATCGGGTTGTTCTCCGTCATCGGTCCGCTGTTGCTTACCTGGACGCTGATGAAATGGAGCGGCGCTCCGACGCTCGAATACCGTATGCGCAAGACCAAGCCCGGATATATCGAGTACATCGAGCGCACCTCCGGCTTTTTCCCGTGGCCGCCGAAGAAAGCCTGACCGAGCGTTTCGAAGAGAGGATGACGCCATGTTTCTGACCCCGAAAGAGCGTATCGCAGAGTACACGGCGAAAGGCTGGTGGGGCGATGTCATTCTCGACGACCTGCTTCAGCGCAATCGCGCGGCTAGTCCGTCCCGTCTTGCGCTAGTCGATCCGGCAAATCGTCAAAAGCTCGACGGCAAGGCGCCGCGCCGCCTGACATGGGCGGAACTTGGAGATGAAGTCGACCGCATGGCGGCGGCGTTTCTCGATCTCGGCCTCGTCAAGGACGATATCGTCACTTATCAAACGCCAAATACGGTTGAGACCGTTATTATCGCGCTCGCGGCGGCGCGGATCGGCCTTATCATTTCGCCCGTCGTCATGCCGTATCGCAAGCATGAGCTCGATTACATTCTCGGCATCGTAGAACCGAAAGCAGTGATCACCGTCGCGCAGTTCGCCAAGCACGATCACGCGCAGATGGCGCAGGGGCTCGACTGGCGCGGGCGCGAACCGAAAGTCTTTGTCATCGGCGGCGGCGCTACGAAAGGCGCGGTTGACCTTGATGCGGCCGCGGCGAAAGCCGATCCGGCGAAGGCCGTCGCATACCGAAAGGCCAACCCTATCGAGCCAGGCGAGGTTTTCACGATTTTCTGGACGTCGGGCACCGAAGCGCGGCCGAAGGGCGTTCCGCGCGATCACAACCACTGGATCGTCAATGCGCGCCTGGTCAGCGAACTCGCAGACCTGCGCGAGGGCGAGGTGATGCTCAATCCGTTTCCGCTTGTGAACATCGCTTCGTTCGGCATGCTGACACCGTGGTTGTGGCGTTGCGGCACGCTTGTTTTGCACCACCCGTTCGATCTGGGCGTGTTTTTGAAACAGATAGCCGATGAGCGCGTGAACTACACGATCGTCGCGCCGGCGATCCTTAATTCGATTCTGAAATCGGATGAGTTGCTCAAGAC
>JAVJPA010000074.1:0-8734 GCA_040216495.1 Amphiplicatus sp.
GGCGACCGGGCCGCCGCTTCGGCATGTGTTATAACAATCACGCTGTGCCCAAGATGGGCGAGCCATCCCGCCATGCTGGGGCCCACCCGGCCGGTCCCGAAAATCACGTACCGCACGTCTCGCCTCTCCCGGCCCTTGAGCCGCTTCAAAGGATTTCTTGTCAGATCGCCAAACCGCGCTTATATGCGCGCCGTGACCAATCGGTTTGGGATTTATTCTAAAGACTCCAGCCTGCGCCGGATAAGCCTTAAGGCCGATGCCGGGACTCGCCAAAGCCTTCGGAACTCTATCCAGGACAATCGAGGTTGGCTCTAAAGGCGCGAACGGATTCCCCGCAGCGCCAACCAAACGCCGGCCCGCGCCATGCCTTGGCGAGGGCCATTGCTCTGAAGGAGACGAAACATGGCGACAGGCACAGTGAAATGGTTCAACACCACCAAAGGCTACGGCTTCATCCAGCCGGACGATGGCGGCAACGACGTGTTCGTGCACGCCACCGCCGTTGAGCGCGCAGGCATGCCGGCGCTTCAGGAAGGCCAAAAGATCGCTTACGAACTGACCAACGACCGCGGCAAGACCTCGGCCGGCAATCTTAAGCGCGTCTAAGCATTTTTCCTTCGGGAAGAAATTGACGGCGCCCCGCAAGGGGCGCCGTTTTTCTTTATCTGTCCCCTTGCAACACCAGCGCGGTTGCGGCGAACGCAATGGCGATCGCTCCGGCGGCGAGGAATTGGGGCGCGAGTCCAGTCGATGAGAGGGCGGAGGCCGCGGCGTTAAGCGAGGGGGTTTGTTCAACGGCGGCGACGAACGGCGAGAAGAGCCGCGTCATGCCGGCGAACTGCGCCCCGGCGATAAGAGCGCCAACGCCGCCTGCGATCCAGACCAGCGCCTGCCTTGCGACCAGCGTCTTGTTCAGTCTCTCCAGCGTGCGTTCGGCGAAGCCGTCATGTTCGAGATCGGAGGCGGCGCGCGCGAAGTCTTCAGCGAGGAGCGTTTCAATCGGGTCAGACGGCATGGCGGACTCCGTTTTCTGCAACCAGCGAAGGGCGGTCCCTAAGCGGGGTTTCGTCTTCGAGAAAAGCGCGCAGCTTCTCGCGCGCCCGCGCGACATAGGTTTTGACCGAGCCCAGCGGCGCGCCAAGCGCGACAGAGGCTTCGCCGTGGGACAGGCCGACGGCGTCGCATAACAGCACCGCAGCGCGCTCGATATCGTCTAGAGAGGCGAGCGCGCGTTGAAGGTCGAGCGAAAAGTCGCCTGCGGAGCGCATTGCTTCGCCTTGGCTCTCGGCGGCAACCGCTTCTGAAAGGCGCGACCGAGAGCGCTCGCTCCTCGCGCCCTGCAGGAACTCGCGCCAGGCGATGGCGTAGAGCCAGCTCCGGAACGAGGCGCCGCCGCGATAGGATTGGAGACTGCGCAGGGCTTTGATGAAGGTCTCCTGCGCCAGATCGTCCGCTTGCGCTGCATCGGCGCCGAGCTTTCTGAGAAACGCGCGCAATCCCGCCTGGTGCCGGCGCACCAGCCCGTCGAAGGCGGCGCGGTCGGGCGCCGCCTTTGCAAGCATGACGAGATCAGTGTCGCTGAGGGCCATGACGGCCTCCGGTTGCGCGGAAGCCGCCTAGACCACCGGCTCGCGCGGAGCGAAGAAATGGAACGCCACATAGGCGAGGCCGACAAGGCCGGGGAACGAGGCGAGGCCGATCAGAGGACGGATCGCTTCGTCTTCATCGATGGACAAGCCGAGCACAACAAAGGCGGCCGCCACCGCGATCAGGATAATGCCTTTACGCAGGTCCGCGAAGGGGCCGACCTTGTCGCGGATGATCGCCTCGACCAGCGCCGCATCGACCTGGCCTGTCTTTTCGATGGCGACCTTGATCGCATCGTAAACCACCCGGCGCTTCTTGTAGCTGAAGAAGGCCGCCGCGATCAGGGTCGTAGCGATGGCGGCGAACAAGGCGATGGGGATCAGAATTCCTTCGTCCATTTGGCTGTCTCCTTATTTTTGTCATCCGCCGGGCAGCCCTTGCCGCCTGCGTTGCCCTTAGATGCCGCAACGGTCGATTTTGGATGTCTGGAAGAACTGGGTGTTCATTGTTTGCGGCGAAATGGCCGCGGCGAGGGACAGACCGAGTCTGC
This sequence comes from Amphiplicatus sp., assembly GCA_040216495.1. GTDB lineage: Bacteria > Pseudomonadota > Alphaproteobacteria > Caulobacterales > Parvularculaceae > Amphiplicatus. Next base: position 2,138 of record JAVJPA010000074.1, read on the forward strand.
GCAACCTTAGGTGGCGGTTTGCCGCCATGTGGAGCCCTTGGGGTGAAGATTCGTGAAATATTCATGATAACAGAGAGTTAACTCCATTCTTTAAATTGACTTTGAATTGCTGCGCTGCAACAAGCGGCACGAGCGGTGCATACGCCCGTTCAGTCAGTTTCGTTGTGGGGAATTCTCGATGACTTTTACTCGTACGCTCGTAGCCGCCGTCGTTTCGGCAGCCGCTTTCGCCGCGCCTGCGCACGCCGGCACGATTTTTCAGGACAGCTTTGAAGCGCCGAACGTCTCCTCATGGCAGGTCTTCCAGGTAGGCGTCGGAGATAGCGGCAGCTGGTTCGCCGATTTGGGCGCTGGGATCGAAATTCAGGACGAGAGCATCGGCCTCACCAGCGCTTATGACGGCTCGCAGTACGTCGAACTCGACTCCGACAACTCGAATGGCGGCGTCGCTGGCGACACTAACTCAGGCATGATTACGCTGATCCCCTTCGTCGCTGGCAACACCTACGAAATCTCGTTCGCCTACAAGCCGCGCACCAATTCGGCCGGCGACAACATCATCCAGCTTTTCGCTCTCGGTTATGACGGCGTCAGCGTTTTCGCCGACACGTTCCTGACAGAAGTCAACGAAACCACGTCGACGCTTTCCGATTGGCTCCTGGTTTCGGTGCTTTACACGGCGCAGGCCGGGTACAATGCGATCGGTTTTCTCGCGGCGGGCAACGACAATTCGCTCGGCGGCTTCATCGATCTGGTGACTGTCAACGAAGTGCCGGTTCCAGCCGCGTTGCCGCTGTTCCTTGCTGGTCTCGCGGGCTTCAGCTTCGCCAGCCGCAAGCAGCGCGCCTGATAATTTTCCTATGGTGGGAAGGATGGCCCCGCTTCGGCGGGGTTTTTCTTTTGCGCTGTAGCATTCTCATCCTGTCTGTTGTACCCTTTGCTTGAGGGAAATAGGCGAGACCGGGGCGGCTGCAAAAGGACGCGCGCTCATGATTGCCACCAAGCTGACGACCTCCGCCCTCCATCATTTCATTTCGGTAAGATTCTGCTCTGCGCCTATCGCGCCGGCGCCGCCTGCAAAGCGTCAGGCAGGCTGCTCGCCGTAAGTCCAGGTCCCTGTGAGGGCGACGGTTTCGCGCCGCGCCTTCGCCTTTCAATCGCAATTTGTCGAGTCCGCGCCGCGGCTTTCGCCGGTACGGAACTTCGCGAACTGATGCGCGTTATCAAACGTCTGGATAATGAAAGCAGCAATCATGTCGACTTACGATAGATTAGGTTTGTCGCCTGCAGCCGGAAAACCTTCTGCGCCCGCTGCGCCTCCGCAAGCGGAAGAAACCGCGCATCCCCCTTCGCACGGCGCGCGGCACGAAAAGCGCGAGCGCGACAAGCATGACGAGAAGTTCAACTATGGCGGCCGCGATCATTCGCCCGACGAAGATGTGAATCCCGCGGAAGATCTCGCAGAAGAAAAAGATGCGGCGAGGGCGCACCATGCCCAGGAAGAGCCGTTCGCCTCGCGCCTGCCGGGCCGCGCCTTTCGCCGCGGCGACCTTTTTGCGGAAGATTGACGAAAACGAGGCTGTGCGCGGGTTGCAGAGCCTCAAAACTCCGCCGGATACGGAAAACCTTGCATTTTTGGCCTCGAAAGCGCACATTGGACGCGCACCAATGGTTTGGGCCGTCTACTAGGCCTCTGATCCAAGCTTTTTATACTCCTCCAAAACATCGGTTGCCTTGACGGCTGCGCGTCGCGCAGCCGCGATAATCCATGTCTGCGAAGGAGATAAAATGCCGACTGGAAAAGTGAAGTGGTACAATCCGCAAAAAGGTTTCGGTTTCATCGCGCCTGACGATGGCGGCAAGGACGTTTTCGTCCACGCCACCGCGCTGGAAGCGGCGGGCGTACGCAGCCTCAACGACGGCCAGCAAGTCAGCTTCGAGCTGGCGACGGAGCGCGGCAAGACATCCGCGACGGCCCTTAAAGTCGGCTAACGGAGCAATTCCGGCTGAACCAGGCTGGATTGGAAGTACAAAGTCGGGCGGGGCGCAGCGTCAGAGGCGTCCCGCCCGTTCGCATTCGCCGGCCATGACGAATTGGGCCGGCGACGATCGAAGGAGACGACGTCATGCCCGAACGCCATCGCTATGAGATCGGCCAGAGCGTGTCGCTCGCGCAAGGGTTCGGCTATTCGCGCGGCGCGCGCGCCGAGTTCACGATCACCGCGCTTCTGCCGTCGAACGGCGCGCACTACCAGTACCGTATCCGCAACAGCGGCGAAGCCTTCGAGCGCGTCGCGGCGGAAAACGAGATCAGCCTGCGCAAGGCCGGCTGACCGTTTAGCGGTGCCGTAGCGCGACCCGATAAACCGCGGCCGCGCGCCGGCTTAAGCCGGCGCGTTCGAGGGCGCGGAAAGCCTGAATTTCAGGAGGACGCCATGGCCAAAGGCCAGATGCGCAGCAACAAAGAGAAAAAGAAGCCCAAGCAGGACAAGGCCAAAAAAGCGCTTGGCGGAAAATCATCCGCACAAGGATCGTCGCAGCTCAACGACCTGTTCAGGAAGGTCGATGACGACAAGGGCCGCGGCAAGTCAAAGAGTTGAGGTGAAGCATGACGACAAGAGCCGAACTGCGCGAGCGCGCGCCCCGCAACAATTCATCGCCCGCCGGACGGCGCGCTGACCGCGCGCGATCGGAAGCGGCCGCTCTCGCCGAAGTCGATAATGAAACGCGCCGGCGCCAGGAAAAGTCCGCCCGCCTGCGCGCGCTGCGTATCGAGCGCGACGGCGACTCCGCCGCGGCGGAATAGGGCGTAGGGCGGGCCTTGGCCCGCCGCCCCCTCGGAACCGATGCTGGCGGGCTGAAGCCCGCCTACGTGGACTCCGCAATCTCGTCATAGCCGCGCCCGCGAAACGCGATGAGGCAAAAGTGGTTGCCGAACGGATCGGCGCGAGGCCGTGAGCCCGAACGCATTTGAGTAAAACGCCTCGCGCGCGGCGTCGTAGGACTTAGCCCTTCTTCATCTCCGCCGCCAGATCCTCAAGACCCGCCTGGATGCCTGCGAGTTCGGTGCGGAGCATGGCGAGCGCATCCTTGGTTTCGCGGTATTCCGCTTCGCCGAGATCGGCGCGCCGCGCCTTGAGCGTCGCTTCGGCCCGGTCGATCGCCTTGAACGCTTCATCGAGACCGTCGACGCCGGCTGACAGTCCGGCGCCGGCTGCGGCGAAGGCTGCCTCAACGAACACTCCTGCCATTGGCTGGGATTTCGCCTCTTCGCGAGCTTCCTCGACATCGCGGATCCCGTCGGCGATGTCGGCGCGCGCCTCGGCGAGCTCCGAGCGCAGCTCCGCGATATCGTCCGCATCCATCTCGATCAGGTCTTCGAGAAACTCCTCCTCGTCATCCCAGTCGAAGTCATGGGCGCTCGCTGGCGCGGCGAAACAGAGCGCGGCGGCGCAGGCGAGCGCAAGGGCGCGAAGGTCGAGGGTTTTGAGGCGGGGGAGCGTCATGGCTGTTTCTCCTTATCGTGTGCACAGAAGATGACGCGACCCGCTCCGCCCTGAAACCCCCGATGCGGCGAGGCGAGGGGTTTGCGCGGCGGAGGCGGGCTTGCACACGGTAAGAGGGGCGGCGTCATCCCGGGCGCAATGCAGAGCGAAGCGCTGCTTTGCAGACCCGGAATCGCGTTCAACAAGCGCAGCCCCCGCGGCGCCCGCCGCAGGCGCAAGAGCCGACAGCGATCCCGGGCTGCAGCGTGTCATTTCATGCCGCGGGTGCTCCCGAGATGACAGGGATGGTTGGTAGGGCGCATTAAGCGAAGCGCAATGCGCCCTACTTGTTAATTGGCTCTAACAAAAATGGCGCTTTCGATTTTCTCAAATGCGGTTTGATAAATTACATGATCTAGAATTGGTTTGTCCTGCTTAGAGCTTTGGCCATACCAAGCTGAAGCTTGCGTGCCGGTTACGAAATTGAGACGTACTCTCGTCAAATTCGAAGTTACTTGCTCAACAAAAGCAGTGCCACGAGTTTGAGTAGTGTATTTATTGCCTGTTAGTAACCAATCGTGATGAGCATCTGACGCACTAAAAGCTGTAATGAAGCCAGTTTCTTTTTCGGCGCTCTCGACTGTGTAACCTAAATCCTGAAAAACAGACATCACGCTAGAGAACGCTACGTCCTTTGTCGTTTCGTACTCACGCGTCTGTAGTGCTTGGAGTTCTAAGGGCGTCAAGGCAACTTTGTTGCTTGTCGAGCAACCAACAATCACAAAAGCCAAAAGTACGCTGATTAGATAGCGCATTGTACCCCTCCTGTTTATTTAAAAATTACTTTCGCGACTTCTAAAATCGCTCACCACGTCATTCTCATCGAACTTTATAATGAGCGTGATCATTCGTGACGACTGAGAGAAACCTGCCGCCTGATTAGATTGACCAGCTAATATAATGGTCCAATAGTTGCTGCTTGCATTCGCTTGCGCAACTGTAGCCGCGCGTTGATAGCTCCAGACTTCTCTACCGGAGCCGTCGCGGGTGGTAATGTTGGGTGCGCCAAATGCATCCAGTACTTCAGTCTTAGTAGTTTCGCCGACTTTAAGAACCATTTGTACGTTTCCTTGCGTCAACGTACTATTTCTCTGATCGACCGGCTTGGGCGCGCTTGTGCACGCGCTTAGCGCCGCACAAAGTGCAGCGCCAATCATAACTATTGATTTCATTTCCCGCCCTACATAATTTTTAATCTTATGACCATATATAGACGAGATTGAATGTTGCGACTAGACGAATTTTTAGGTCAGGTAACGATATAACGAAACTGTTCTGTCGAAGGTTGCTACGATAACAATACTTACCTCTAAATATCCAACTCCGCCTTCACAAACGCCGCGTTCTCCTGAATGAACTGGAAGCGCGCTTCGGCCTTCTTGCCCATCAGGCGGTCGACGAGGTCCGATGAGAACTCGATCCTGTCCTCGGCGATGACGACGCGGGCGAGGCTTCTCGTCGCCGGGTCCATGGTCGTCACTTTGAGCTGCGCGGGCATCAATTCGCCGAGACCCTTGAAACGGCCCGTCTCGACTTTCTGGTTCGCCTTGAATTCGCTTTTCATTAGGCGGTCGCGCTCGGCCTCGTCCATGGCGTAGACGGACTTTCCGCCCGCGGTGAGGCGGAAGAGCGGCGGCTGGGCGAGGTAGAGGCGGCCCGAGTCGATGAGAGTCGGCATCTCCTGATAGAAGAAGGTGATGAGGAGCGCGGCGATGTGCGCGCCGTCGACGTCGGCGTCGGTCATGATGATGACCTTCTCGTAGCGCAGCTCCTCGATGTCGAACTTCGCGCCGAGCGAGACGCCGAGCGCCTGCGCGATGTCGGCGATCTCCTGGTTCTGGGCGATCTTGTCGCGGCCTGCGCTCGCGACGTTGAGGATCTTGCCGCGCAGGGGGAGGATCGCCTGGGTCGCGCGGTTCCGCGCCTGCTTGGCCGAGCCGCCCGCCGAGTCTCCCTCGACGAGGAAAATCTCCGTGCCCGCCCTTTCCTTCTGGGAGCAGTCGGCGAGCTTGCCGGGGAGGCGAAGCTTCCTCGTCGCCGCGGCGCGGCTGACTTCCTTCTCGCGGCGCCGGCGCTGGCGCTCGTCGGCCTTGTCGATCACCCAGGCGAGGAGGGCGTCGGCCTGTTTCGGGTGGCTCGCAAGCCAGTGGTCGAACGCCGGACGCACCGCGTTCTCCACAAGTCGCTGCGCCTCGGCGGTGGCGAGCTTGTCCTTGGTCTGGCCCTGAAACTCGGGATTGCGCACGAACACGGAGAGGAGCGCGCCCGCCGTGCCCATAATGTCCTCGGGCGTGACGTTCGCGGCCTTCTTGTTGCCGGCCATGTCGGCGTAGCCCTTGAGGCCCTTCGACAGGGCGGCGCGCAGCCCCGCCTCGTGCGTGCCGCCTTCCGGCGTAGGGATGGTGTTGCAGTAGGAGTTGATGAAGCCGTCCGCCTCCCCGAACCCCGCCGCGCCCCAGACGACCGCCCATTCGACCGCGCCGTGGCCGCCATCCTCCTTGCGCTCGATCTTTCCCGAGAACGTATCGTCGACGACGACCGGCTTGCCGTTAACGAGGGAGGCGAGATAGTCCGTGAGCCCCCTTTCGAAGTGGAACACGTCCTCGGCGGGCGTTTCGTCCTTGATGAGGGAGGGGGCGCACTTCCAGCGGATTTCGACGCCGCCGAAGAGATAGGCTTTCGAGCGCGCCATGCGGTAGAGGCGCGAGGGTTTCCACGCGGCTTTCGCCCCGAAAATCTGCGGATCGGGGTGGAACCTGACCATGGTGCCGCGCTTGTTCGGCGCGTCGCCCGCCTTGACGAGCTTCGAGGTCGGATGGCCTTTGGAATAAGTCTGGCGCCACATTGTGCGGTTGCGGCAGACCTCGACCGTAAGGTCGTCGGAGAGGGCGTTGACCACGGAGACGCCGACGCCGTGCAGGCCGCCCGACGTCTGGTACGCCTTGCCCTCGAATTTCCCGCCCGAGTGCAGCATGGTCATGATGACTTCGATCGCCGATTTCGGCTTGTATTTCGGATGCGGGTCGATGGGCATGCCGCGGCCATTGTCGGT
>JAVJPA010000075.1:0-3083 GCA_040216495.1 Amphiplicatus sp.
AGCGCCGCGCCGCGTCCGGTCCGCAGAACACCATGTCGATCCGGTCACGGAGCATGAGCTGCGCTGACCGATCGATCTCAAGGCCGGCGCGGAACTGTTCGCCGCTGTCGTGCACGGACGGATAGCGCGTATCGGGGCGCACGCTGTAATCGTTCCAGAGGCGTCGGTCTTTTTTCAGCAGGCTGGAAAGGCCGGAGCCGGGATGGGCCGACTGGACGAGATCAAGAACCTGCGGCTCGTACACCGCGAGGCAGAGCTTGTCGTAGGCTTCGTACTGCTCGACCGCGAGAAGACCGAATTGTGTCGAGAGAGCGCGCAGCGTCTCATAGTCGTAACCGAAATAGGGGGAATAGAACGGAACGACCGCGTAGTCGGCGGTGCCCATCTTGACCGCGAGCAGCGCCTGTTCCTTGGCGCGCAGCGGCAGGCGCTGGGTCGTAGTGAAATCGTGTTCCTTGCGGGCGCGCTGGCCTTCGCTGCGGAACTCCTGATCGAGCTTCTGGTATGTAGCCCCGCCGTCATTGACCCAGCCGCGCCGCTGCGCCGACGCGACGAACTGCTCGGCGGCCTCATAGCCAAAACCGAACTCCTCGCCGGAATAGGCGATCCGCGGCGCGTTCTTTTTGGCTGGTGTCGAGCTCCCGTCCGCCATCACCCCAATTCCCCAATTCGCTTCCCCGGGACGCCGGTCAGCAGCCTAGATTAACGCGCCTTTAACGAAACCGAAAGCCTGCGGTTCTGGCGCGTCTGGCGGGCTTGGCGGGGTTTAGCCGGCCAGCAGGTCCTTTTTCTTGCCGGCTGTGGCGAGTTTGCGCCGGTGGACGGCGCTGGCGGCGGAAAGCCGGTCGGCGACGGGCGCACGCGCCGAGGGGGCGGAGATGGCGCGCGCCGCCTCAAGCTGCTGGCTCGCCCGCCAGTAGAGCAGGCGCGCCTCCTCCAGCATGCTGAACAGCCGGTTCGCCATAAGCCCCGCCATCGCCAGAAACACGATGGTGGCTATGAAAATCACGATTTGAATGGCGCCGCCGTGATTTCCGATGTCCGCCATCAGCGTGTGCAACGCCGCCTGATTGTCCATTCCCAATACCCCCTCTTGCCCCGCCCGTTCCGGCGACGCCTCGCCGCGCCGGCGAAGACTTGCCGATGGCGGCGCGCACTCGCCCGTTTCCCGGCAGCGTGAGCAGCCGCGGCAATGTTTTGCGTCGCACCACATGAAAACGCGGCTTTCGACGTTTTTCAAGCATGAAAATAGCGCTTTTCACGCTATTGACGCTATTTAGTCACAAGATGGTAATAAATTTTGTTGCGTTGCAGCAGACCCTGAGCAAGACTTGTTCTCGCGTGCGGCTCTCTGCGGCGCCTCGTTCGCGGTCGCCGCACGTCGATCGGTGGAAGGGGAACAAGAGGGGTTACCTGATGAAAATTGAAATGAACAAGCCTGTCGCGGCGGTGCTGACAGGCGTCTTGCTGGCGCTCGCCGCCGGCGTCGGCGGCGCCGGCGCGCAGGAGGCCGAAGTCGTCGCAGAAGTCATCGAAGCGGCGGCGTCGACGGCGTCGCAGCCCGATACGACCTTCGTGTTCAACACGCTGCTGTTTCTGATCATGGGCATGGTGGTGATGTTCATGGCGGCCGGTTTCTGCATGCTCGAAGCCGGGTTCGTGCGGTCGAAAAACGCCGCCACGATCTGCCTGAAAAACATCACGCTCTACGCCATCGCCACGGTGATGGTGTGGCTCGTCGGCTACAATCTGATTTACGGCGACAACCCGACAGGCTGGATCGGCACGCTGTCGATGTGGGCGGCGGACGATAGCGCGCCGCTCGACACCGGCTATTCGGCGGGCTCCGACTGGTTCTTCCAGATGGTGTTCGTGGCGACCGCCGCCTCGATCGTCTCCGGCACGCTCGCCGAACGAATCCGGCTGTGGCCGTTCTTCGTGTTCACCATCGCGCTGACGGGATTCATCTATCCGATCCAGGCGTCGTGGGAATGGGGCGGCGGCTGGCTCGATGCGCGCTACGGTTTCTCCGACTTCGCCGGCTCGACGCTGGTGCACTCGACCGGCGGCTGGGCGGCGCTTGCGGGCGCGCTCGCTCTCGGACCGCGCCGCGGCAAGTACAACCCGGACGGGTCTATCAACCGCATCAACGGCTCGTCGATGCCGCAGGCGACGTTCGGCGTTTTCATCCTCTGGCTCGGCTGGTTCGGCTTCAATGGCGGCTCGCAGCTCGCGCTCGGCTCGCTGGCGGACGCGGTCGCGGTGTCGAACATTTTCGTCAACACCAACATGGCGGCGGCGACCGGCATTTTGTCCGTGGTCGTCCTTTCGACGGTGCTGAAAGGCAAGGTCGATCTCGGCACGGCGCTCAACGGCGCCATCGGCGGGCTCGTCTCGATCACGGCGGAGCCGCTGGCGCCGGCGTTGTGGCAGGCGGCGCTGATCGGCGTTGTCGGCGGCGGCATCGTCTTCATCACCACGCCGCTGCTTGAAGCCTTGCGGATCGACGATGTCGTCGGCGCCATCCCGGCGCACTTGTTCTGCGGCATCTGGGGCACGATGATCGTTCCCTTCTCGAACTCGGATGCGACCTATGTCGGCCAGGCGGTCGGCGTCGGCGCGGTCGGCGCCTTTGTTTTCTCGATCAGCCTCGTTCTCTGGTTCTTCCTCAAATTCACCATCGGCATCCGCGCCGGGGCGAAGCAGGAAGACGAGGGGCTCGACGATTCCGAGATCGGCGCGCCCGCCTATCCGGACTTCGTGCGCGCCTCGGGCGTCGCGGCGCCGGCGGAGTAAAAGAACCGGCGGCCTCGCCCCCGAGGCCGCCGCCGACCGACGCCGGCGGACAATGAAGCCCCTGTCCGCCGGCGCCTCATCGAAAGCCGCGTCCCAAATGGAACGCGGCTTTTCATGTTTGAGGGCGGGTAATCCGTTCAGAGAATATATTTCGACAGGTCCGCGTTGCGCGCGATGTCGCCGATGCGCGCTTCCACATAGGCCGCGTCGATGGTCAGCGTTTCCCCGCTCTTGTCGGCGGCGCTGAAGGAAATCTCGTCGAGGACCGTCTCCAGCACGGTGGCGAG
>JAVJPA010000076.1:0-7660 GCA_040216495.1 Amphiplicatus sp.
TTGTCGTTGAATTCGTTCGAGGTCGGAATTTCGACTAGCATCAGCTTGCCGCGGCCCCAGTCGCCTTTCGGCGTGATCCACACGCTCGGACGCTTCTCGTACTGCGCTTCGAGATCTTCATAAGCGTCGAAACGGCGCTCGCGCTGGATCAATCCGAAACCGAGCGGCGTCTGTTCGGCGAAGGTTGAGATTTCGAGGCGGCCCGGATTGCTGAGCGGCCGCCAAACCCATTCGCCATTGCGCAGCCGGAACATGAGGCCGTCGGAATCGTGGACGCGCGGGCGGAAATCCTGCCGGCCGGGCGCCGGGTCCTGCGGCGCGAAGTCGAACATCGAGGTCAGCGGCGCAACGCCCGCTTCGTTAACGTCCTTGCGCGGAAAGAAGGTCGCTTCGACATCGATGACGGTTTGCGCGCCCGGCTCAACGACAAAGTGAAACGCGCCAGCGACGCTTGGACTGTCCATCAGCGCGTAGATCGACAGCCGGTTGTCGCCGACAGCCGGGCGTTCGATCCAGAATTCCCGAAATGCCGGAAACTCTTCGCCGTTGGGCGAAGCCGTCGCAAGCGCGAGCCCCCGCGCCGAGGCGCCGTACAAATTGCCGGCGCCGAGGGCGCGGAAGAAGCTCGCGCCTTTGAAGTTGATGACATCGTCGAACTTGCCTGCGGAGTTGAGCGGCGCGGTCGCATGCCAGCCGGCGAAACGGAGCGCGTTTTTGTCTTCGTCCGAAAGGGGAAGGTCGAAAAAGTTGAACTCGCCGGGAACCATGGGACGCGCGCGCGATTGGCCGTCCGCGACCAGATTGACGGCGATCGGATCCTTGAAAAGGAAACCCTGCGATTCGTAATGGAGGTGAAAGCCAGATCCCTCCCCGTCGGCCCAGTCGGCGGCGTCGCGCTTGAACTCGATGCGCCGGTACTGGTCGTAATTGAGATTGGCCGCCGCGGCGGGCGCTTTGCCGGATGCAGGCTCGTACGCCGTCGCCGCTAAGGCGCGCGCCTTGCCCAGCACTTCAGCATAGGAGAACGGCGCTGAGGGCGCGGCGCCGGGCTTGAACGGCGGGCGCGTCGCCGGAGGCGGCTGAACGCTCGACTGCGAAAGCTTCAGCGGAGACCGCACCGCATCCGATCCTCCGCCCGCAGCCGCGTCATCGACCTGAATCGCCGTGTTCAGACCGCCCGCGCCCGAAGGCATCCCGGCGCGAGAATCCGGCGCGAGCAGCCCGTCAGCCAACAAGCCCAGAACGACGGCGGACGTAACAACAAAAGCTCCAAGCCTCGACATGCGACCCACACAACAGCCGGGCCCGGCTAAAGTTCGAACGGCCTCAGGAAAATGCTGAGGATGGCGGCCCCAGTCCAAAATAATGCTGCGATGCAACAAACGCTAGTTAGCGCCTTGTAATTATTTACAGGCGCCGGGTTTGCCTGCTTTCAGCCGGAAAGGCCGTTTCCGCCTCATCGGGCGGAAACCGACTGCCTTGGCTGTGAAAGACGCCGCTTCCGAAAAGCCGCCCCCCAAACGAAAAAGGAGGCCCACCGGGCCTCCTCCCTCTTACGCTCTCTCCCCCAAGCGGGAGCGATCAGAAATCTGCGCCGATGGTGAAGCGGAGATAACGCGGGTACTGCACAAAACGCGCGGCGAGGAAGTCGGGATCGCGCGTCACGAGGCTATCGCCCAGTGTGATGATCGAGTGAACGCCGGTGATTTCCTGCGAGTTCAGTACGTTAAACACATCGACGCCGAATCGAACATCCGTACCGCGGATTTCCTTGCGCCATTCTGCGTTCAGGTCGAGCTTGGCCACCCATGGCGTGCGCCCATAACTGCCGCGCGGGATATACTCGTACACCCGGCTCTCGGGGACAGTGCTCGTGCAATTCTGAACGCAAAGGAAATTGTATTCGAGGCTCGTTCTATAGGTGAGCGGGTTGCCATTCGCCCTCGCATTGATTGGCGCGCCGGAAAGCAGCCGGAAGTTAGCGCCGACAGTAATCTCATCTGTCAGAGCGTAGCGACCGAATACCTTGAATGCGTGACGGCGATCATTCGGCAACGGGCCGTCGGAGGCGACATCGAATCCGACATCGTCTCCGGACTCCGTCCAGCCCGGAATATCGTTGCCGGTGTCAGAGTTGACCCCGCCTTCATAGTTTCCAGTGCTCTTGGAATAAGTATAGGCGAAACGCGCGCCCCAGACGCCGTCCCAGGTGCGATCTGCGACAAGCTCAAGCGCAAAGTACTTGCGATACGGATGCGGCGCACCGAACACATCGCCAATGCCGTCGCCGTCAATATCCTGTCCTTGCTGACGCATTTGTTCGAGATCGATGGTCACCGTCTGAATGCTGGAGTCGTCGCATTCCATATCGACGGTGATTTCATCGCCAGGGTTGCCGAATATCCATTCGCTCAACTGGCCGCAGCCGGCGATCGGAACATTGACGTTGATATCTTCAATCGGGCTGGTGAACCGGCGATAGATGCCGCGCATGCCGAACATAAGGTCGTCGGTGAGCCACTTGTCTAGGCCGACAATGAATTCATCCTGCTTGCTGGCGTTGAGGTCCTGATCGACGCGGAATCTGAAATCTTCTCCGAGACCGTTCCCGCCGAAGGCGAGCACGTCGCCTATCTGCGCGCCGGCGACTGGAGTGACATTCGTGCGGCCAGTCGAGGTTTCGTTCGTATCAAGCCCGGCAAGCAGATACCATGTCCGCGTATCGGTGCTGCCGCCGCCTTCGCGTGCAGCAAGACCATTCGGAATTGGGAAATAGTAACGGCCTGCGTTCGCATAAATGCGCAGCGTGTCATCCACCTGATATGAAACGGCGCCGCGCGGCGAGATCATGTTGCTGATCTTGAGGAACGAGTCGCCTTCCGCATCCTTGCTGTCGAACTGATCCCAGCGGACGCCAAGCGTGGCGGTCAACTGATCGGTGACCTCCCACACGTCCTCCAGATAGAACGCCATCGTGTTCTGGTCAAACGTCCCGCCGCGAACCTCTGTGCGCGCAAGATAGTAATCGGTATTCGCCGCAACCGCTACGCCGTTGATAATATCGCCGCCGGCGCCGGTGCGGCTGAGAGTGTAATTTGTAATGTCCGGACCGACGCTCGCCCGCTCGAACAGCGTCGTGCGCTGTTCATAGTCGAAGCCGGCGCGAAGGAGGTGGTTCCTCCACTGATACTCGCCATCGACCCGAATCGCGTCGCGTGAGTTTTCACGATGGTCTCCGACTGTAGAGGTCGTGCACCCAAGGTGGGCGCTTGGCGATGAACGAGAGTCCAGCACGCGATTGCATTCAAGCGTCGCGTCTGTCGACGCATCATAAAGGCGCTTGCTCCGCCCATAGAGAGCCCGGAGCGTGAAATTGTCGCCGAACTGTCCAGTGTAAGTCGCCGCCCAGTTCAGGCCGCCGCGTTCTGTGAACGCAATTTCTTCCGTGGAGCCCGTTCTTGTGTCTGTCGAATCGTTGCTGTCGTTGAAGACAAAGCCCTCAAGCTTATGGTTGTCAGTGATGAACCAGTCGATCTTGCCGCCATAAAAAATCGAATCGTTATTCGTTTCAGTGAAAAGCGCCTGATTGCGGTCAGTTCTCACGCTCTCGGAGATTTTCGGTTCTGCGACTGCGTAAAAGAACAGCCGATCCTTGATGATAGGACCGCTCGCATACACTGTCGCTGACGCGTCCAAGGCGTCGTCGTCTTCGCCGAAGATCGTGAAGTCGCCTTCGCTGTTTGTATAATTTTTCCCCTTAGCCTGCCCCCATTTCGGCTCATAGCGAATCTCGCCTCCGGCCTTGAAGTCGTTCGTGCCCGATTTCAGCACCGCGTTGATGACGCCGCCCGTCGTCCGTCCGTATTCGACGGAATAGCCGCCCGTCTTCACCTGGAACTGCTCGAACATGGAGAACGGCGCATCCGAGAAACCGACGCCGGTTTCAACATCGCTGACGTTCAGGCCGTTGATGAAGACGGCGTTTTCGCTCGCAGACGAGCCGCCGAACGACACGCCGCCGAAGCGCGGGGCTTCGTTGACGCCGGGCGCTAGCTGCGCGACTTCAAAGAGGTTTCGCCCGATGGGCAGCGCGTCGATCGTCGCCGCGCTGAGCGTCAGCGCCGATTCGGTCGGGATGCTCTTGATGTTCGAGCGGGTGCCGGCGACGACGATTTCGTCCGTGGTTCCGCCGAGCGCAAGTTGCACGCTCACCTCTTCGCCGAGACTGACTTGCACGCCTGAGACCGTCGATCGCGCGACGCCGTCCCTGCTGACGGTGACATTATACGTGCCGATCGGAAGACGCCCGAAGCGGAAAGCGCCGTTCTGGTCGGCGGTCGCGCGGCGCGTAAACCCGTTTTCCGGATTGACGATCGTCACCTCGACGCCCGCCGCAGAGACATCGCCCTCGGCGACGACCCGGCCTTCCAGCGCGCCCGTCGTCGCCTGCGCGAAGGCCGTGTTTGTGGAGAGCGCCGTCGAGCCCAACAGGCCGATCGCGACTGCCAAGGCTGATAGGTTCTTTTTGGTCATGGCTCTGAATGTCCCCGTCACTGCGATTGTTTCTAGATTCAAGCTCAAGCGTCGGCCTCAAGCGTCGGATCGGGCGGGCGCCTCCGACAGTCGCCAGAAAGACTCTTTACCGAGCGGCCTTGCCGAATGCGTCGCACCCTGCCTTACTCATCGCATCCCTCCCCAGGGTCGGCATAATTTATTCCGTCATGCTACTAAATTATTTATCGCTGTAAACCGTCCTCCGGCTCTCAAATGGCGATCCGTGTAAAATCCTTGCGAAAAATGGCCAAATTCACGCAAAGCTCGAGTATGAGGCGCACTGAATTCTCCCGAACGATGCCTTTAAGCCACACCCCAATCTGTACTATCCGGACTCAATCGGAATAAACTATTCCTCGCCCGCCGGACTGCGGATGGGGCGTTCGCGCAGCTTTTCAGAACGGCGGAAATCTTCGGCATGATCAGCGACGGCTTTTCCTACGTAGCCCTACTGATGTTTATCGCCGGCAGTCTGAAACTGCTGGAAAGCCGCGTCGGCGGACGGTTTTTCGAGCTTCTCCCCGCGATCGTGCTCCTCTACGGGCTGGTGATGGGGATCGCGAGCCTTGGCGTCTGGGAAAAGTCCGAAAGCGTCAACGCCGCCTACGGCGCGCTCAGGAACAACCTTCTCCCCGCCATGATTTTCCTGATGCTGCTGAAAAGCGATCTGCGTCAGATCCGGAAGCTCGGACGCAAGATGCTGCTCGCTTTCGCGGTCGCCGCCGTTTCGATCTGCATTGCGTTCACGATCGCTTTCGCCCTGTTCAACCCGCTTCTGCCGCTTGAAGCCTGGAAAAGCTTCGCCGCGCTGAGCGGAAGCTGGATGGGCGGGACCGGCAACATGGTCGCCATACAGGGCGCCTTGAATGTGGATGAAACCAGCATGGGATATGTGCTGCTAGTCGATTCGATCGACTATTCCCTGTGGGTCATCTTGCTGCTGGCGCTCGTGCCGTACGCCAAGCGCTTCAACCGTTGGGCGGGCGCGGACGACAGTTTGCTGAAGGACATCGGCGCCAGCCTTCAAGCGGACGCTGCGAATGCGCCGCCCGCGGACGTAAAAGGCACGGGCGCCTTTACGAACACGCTCTTTCTCCTCGGCGCCGCGCTCGCGGTTTCCGCGCTGTGCCAGGCGGCCGCCGGAATGCTGCCGACGACCGTGTTTCTCACCTCAACCGCATGGACGGTGCTCATCGCGACCGCCGCCGGCACGCTCGCCGCCATGTCGCCGCTCGGGCGCATGGACGAATCGGAAAATCTCGCCAACATCATTCTCTACGCGATCGTCGCGCTGATCGCCTCGCGGGCGAACTTCGCGGAGCTCACGCAAGCACCGCTTTACGTGATCGTCGGGATGACGATCCTTCTGACCCATGGGCTGATCATGGTCGCCGCCGCGCGGCTGTTCAAACTCGATCTGTTCAGCTGCGGCGTCGCCTCCCTCGCCAACATCGGCGGCGTGGCGTCGGCCCCGATCCTCGCCGCCGCCTACTCCCGTCACCTTGTTCCGGTCGGGGTGCTGATGGCGATGCTCGGCTATATTATCGGCACCGGCGGCGGCCTGTTTGTCGGAAAAATCCTGTCCCTGATCTCGACGTAAGGATCGTGCAATGACTGTCTTCCGTTCGATATGTTTAACCTTCGTCGCTTTATCTTTCTGCGCCACCGAACACGCGAGCGCGCGCGAGGCTCGGGAGCAAAGCGCCTGGTCGACGGATATTCTCGGGATATCGGAGGAACAACTGTCCGCGGATTACTGGATCGGAAAAACTCCGGACGCGGATGTTCCCTTCGTTCCGCAAGGCGGTATCGCAGCGTTAAACGAGAGAACGTTCGACGCCGACAAGAACCTCGTTCGCCTTGAACGCCTGCCCGATTCCTTCGATCGGGAGACGCTGGAAAGCTACATTTCCGAGATCAGCCAACCCGCCAGCAGCGACAGATTCACACGGGACGGACGCAAGCTAACCGCGGGCGATTACAGAAAATACCAGCGCGCGCTCAATCTCGGCGCCGTCGGCGATGACAATCCTGTCACGTTTGGCCTCATCGTCCGGCGCACGAGCATGCGCACCTACCCGACTGACGATGAGACCTACCGCGAAGGTTCCGACCGCGATATCGACCGCTTTCAGGAGACCGGCCTGTTTCCCGGCCAGCCCGTCGCGATCCTGCATGAAAGCAAGGACGGCGATTGGGTTTTCGCGCAGTCGTACAATTACCGCGCCTGGATGAAAAAGGCGGACGTCGCGATCGGCGGCCGGGAAACCATTCTCGGGTTCGCGTCAGGCGACGACATGCTTCTTGTAACCGGCGCCAAGGCTTACACCGTCTTCAACCCCGACGACCCCTCGGTTTCGGAAGTGCAACTCGACATGGGGACCCGCCTTCCGCTCGGTTCGCCGGAACAGCACGGCCACGACATTCTCGGCCAGAATCCGTATGCGGCGCATATCGTCACCCTCCCGACGGCGAACGCAAAAGGAGAGCTTGTCCTGAAACCTGTGCTCATCGCCCGCAGCCAGGATGTGAGCGCGCACTATCTCGCCTTCAACCCGCGAAACGTCATCGCGCAGGCGTTCAAGTTTCTCGGCGAACGCTATGGCTGGGGGCACGATTATAATGGCCGGGACTGCACGGGCTTCGTGTCGGAGGTCTACAAGTCGATGGGCATCCTGATGCCGCGCAACTCAGGACAGCAGGGCGAAGGCGCTTACGGCGTCAATATCCGTTTCGACGAAAACACGACGTACGAGGAGAAACTGGTCGCCATCAAGGCGCTCGATCCCGGCGACCTCATCTATATCCCCGGCCACGTCATGATGTTTCTCGGGCTCGACAACGGCGTCCCTTATGTCATCCACGATGTGAACGGCTACGCCCACAAGGACGCCGAAGGAAAATTCTACCGGGGCGTGCTGAACGGCGTTTCCGTGACCCCGCTCACCACCCTGCACCTTTCCGAAGAAACCCGCTATATTGACCGGATCTACAATTTGAAAAAGCTGAGATAGGGACTGAGCGTTGAGAATTTCCGGGTTTCGGTTCGGCCGGTTGCGGATTCCCCTGAAGACGCCGTTCAGGTCGGCCATCCGCGACATCGAGG
>JAVJPA010000077.1:0-8042 GCA_040216495.1 Amphiplicatus sp.
GACGGGGACGGCGCGGTCGGGCGCTCCTACGCCGACGCGCCGGAGATCGACGGCGCGGTTATTCTTGAAGGCGAAACGGGGCTGAAGCCCGGCGACATGGTTCGCGCCCGCGTCGACGGCGCCGATCCTTACGATCTCTGGGCGGAATTGATCCGTGATCGCAACAGTTAGACGCGCGCGAGGCGCGCGCATTGCGCCCCGCTTCCCCCGCCACTAGGCTTCGCGCCAGGTCAGGATCAATCCCCCGCAGGATCATGGAAGACGATCTCGCTACAACCATCAGGAACACCGCCGCGCGCGTCAGAGCGCGCGACTTCTCATGGGCGGTGGCTATCGCGGCGGGGATCGGCGCGGTCGTCGTGCTCGCTGCTGATTTCATTGACGCCCTGTCGCGGTGGCAGCTCGGGATTCTCGTTTTCGTCGCGTATGTGTCGGCGCTGGCGGTGCGCTACCGCTTTTCATCGGGCCGGCTATGGGCCGAGCCCGTGCAGCGGGTCATCGACGCCGAGATCGGCGCTCGCGAGGCGGAGCTGTCGACGCTGAGGCTGGCGCGCGGCGTCGCGCAGGTCTTGCCCGAGCCTATTTTCATTCTCGACGGCGACGCCATCATCGATCTCGCCAATCCGGCGGCGGAGGAATTCACCGGCGCGAAAGCCGTCGAGGGGCGCCACATCGCGGCGGTGCTGCGCGCGCCGTCGGTGCTGGAGGCGGCCGAAGCGGTGTCGGGCGGCAAGCCCGCGCACACGGTCGAGTTCGTCACCGGCGGCGGCGGCGTCGAGCGTTCGTGCCGGGCGTTCGTCGCGCCGATCGACGATCCGAAAAGCGGCAAGCGCATCCTTGTTTTCATCCGTGACCTGACGAGCGAGCGGCGGCTCGAACAGATGCGCGCCGACTTTATCGCCAGCGCCAGCCATGAGCTGAGAACCCCGCTCGCCTCGCTTCTCGGCTTCATCGAAACCCTGCGCGGCCCGGCGAAGAGCGATGCGGAAGCGACCGACCGTTTTCTCGGCATCATGCAGGCGCAGGCCGAGCGAATGCAGCGTCTCGTCGCCGATCTCATGTCCCTGTCGCGCATCGAACTGCACGAGCATGTGCCGCCGAGCGGCAAGGCGAATGTGGCCGACATCGCCCGCGACGTGATCGAAGGCATCGGCCCGCTGCTCGATCAGTCCGGCGCTATCGTCGATTTCGAACAGGACGGCGACGGGCCCTTCGACATTCAGGGCGACGCGGACGAGGTTACGCAGGCGGTCCAGAATCTTGTCGACAACGCGCTGAAATATGGCGGCGATCCGGCGCTGGTGAAGGTGCGGGTGGGGCGCGGGCCGGCGCCGACGCTCGCCAGCGACGGCGAGATCGCGCACCGCGCCGGTGACAGCGCCGCGCAGATCGCCGCGCGCCGGATGATCGATCCCGGCGAACTTGTCTATGTGCAGGTGCGCGACTTCGGCGCCGGCATCGAGCGCGCCGACCTGCCGCGGCTGACCGAGCGCTTCTACCGCGTCAATCTGGAGCGCAGCCGCAAGACCGGGGGCACCGGGCTCGGCCTCGCCATCGTCAAGCACATCGTCAACCGCCACAAAGGCGGGCTTCAGCTTGAAAGCCGTCTCGCTGCGGGGACAGTGTTCACCTGTTATTTCCGGGCCTTGCCGCAGGCCGGCGCCTCCTCGCTCAAAGCGTAGCGCGGGCTCTGGACGGGGCGCACAAAATGCGCCAAGTTTGGCGTTCTAGACAAGAATTTGTCATAAAAGAAGAGCAAACAGGCCGTCCGCAACCCGCGCGAGCGGGTTTCCATTTCTCTGCCGGAATGGCTGTCGCTCGGGCGACGGCGCATAGCGCAGCGAAGGCGGCGATAGGGTGATCGTTTCTATGGGCATTGCCGCGCCACCGCGCCAGACCGACGCCATCAAGGGGCTCGAGATCGAACTCGCCCAGATGGCGGGTCTTGTGGAAAGCCAGCTTGCCGAAGCGATCGCCGCGTTCGAGCGCCGCGACGTGGCGTCCGCCGAGCGGCTGATCGTCGCCGACCTCAGGATCGACGATTTCCACCACGACATCGAAGCCAAGGTGATGGCGATCCTGGGGGCGGGGCTGACCAACCCGGCGGCGCTGCGCGAAGTGATGACCTACATGAAGGTCGCCGGCGAGCTGGAGCGGGTCGGCGATCTCGCCAAGAATGTCGCCAAGAGAACGCTTGTCGTCAGCCGCGAGCGCGCTCCGCGCCCCTATGCCGGCGTCGCCCGCATGGGCCGGGCGAGCCTCCGCCAGATCGCCGATATCCTGAACGCGTTCGCAGCCCGCAACCTGACGGCGGCGAAAGCCGTGTGGGGCGGCGACGACGAGCTCGACGAGCTCTACAACTCGATCTTCCGCGAGATCCTCCTCGCGATGATGGAGGACCCCGCCGAGGTTAACGCCTGCACGCATCTCGTCTTCATCGCCAAGAATTTCGAGCGGGTCGGCGACCACGCCACCAACATCGCCGAAGCCATCCATTTCCTCGTGACGGGCTCAGCCCTTGCGGATGAGCGCCCGAAAGGCGATGAAACCTCCACCACCGCCATCAGGACGCCGGATAGGGATCCGGGCAGGGCTCAGAGCGGCGGCTGACGGAGAGTATGATGGCGAGCACACGGGTTCTGGTTGTCGAGGACGAAGAAGCGCTGACGACCCTCCTCGAATACAATCTCGGCAAGGAAGATTTCGACGTGCAGATCTCCGGCGATGGGGAGGATGCGCTGATGAAAATAGACGAGGCGCAGCCTGACATCGTCATCCTCGACTGGATGCTGCCGAAGATTTCAGGGATCGAGGTTTGCCGGCGCCTGCGCTCCAAGCCTGAAACCCGCAACCTCCCGGTCATCATGCTGACTGCGCGCTCGGAAGAAGCGGACCGCATCCGCGGGCTTGAGACCGGCGCCGACGATTATCTGACCAAGCCTTTCTCCACCAACGAACTGATCGCGCGCCTTCGGGCCGTCCTGCGCCGCATCCGTCCCGGCCTCGTCCAGGACGAGGTGCTGCACGGCGACATCAAGCTCGACCGCACCTCGCACCGGGTCTGGCGCGAGGAGAAGGAAATCCATCTCGGCCCGACCGAGTTCCGCCTGCTCGACCATCTGATCCAGCATCCGGGCCGCGTGTTCTCGCGCGAGCAGCTGCTGAACGCGGTCTGGGGCTCGGACGTCTTTGTCGAGGTCCGCACCGTCGACGTGCATATCGGGCGGCTCCGCAAGGCCCTCAACAAGTTCGAGCAGGGCGATCCGATCCGCACCGTGCGTTCGGCCGGCTACGCCCTCGACGCGGCCTCCGCCTGACCTTCAAGTTCGGTTCACGCCAAATAAAAAAGCCCGCGCATGGCGCGGGCTTTTCGCCGTTTCGGGAGTTCCGTTCAGCCTAGCTCGCCGCGCGGCGTCTTGTGTCGGCGATGATGACGCGGGGCGCTTCGACCCGGCGTTCGGGCTTGCGCTGCGCGGGCTGGAAGGCGAGATGCGCGTGGTAGGCGCAGTATGACTTGCCGGCCTGCGTCGACGGTTGGCCGCAGAAGTGGAAGTCGTCGCGCGACGGGTCGCCGATCGGCCACTTGCACATGTTGTTCTTCAGGGTGGCGACCGTGGTCATGTCGCCAGTGTCGAGGATGACGGGCGCCGAAAATTCCGGCTCCGAAAGGATCGGTTTCCTGACCGGCTCGTGACGGATCGGCTCGATCTCGTCGATGGCGCTCTCGAAGCTGCTGCGCCCCCGCTGGGGCTTGGCCGGCGCGGCGCGCCCGGAAAGGCCGAGACGGTGCACCTTGCCGATGACAGCGTTGCGGGTGACGCCGCCCATTTTCGAAGCGATCTGGCTGGCCGAAAGGCCCTCCGACCACAATTTCTTCAGTTGCTCGACCCGTTCATCGTTCCAAGCCATCTCCGCCCGCTCCTCTATTGGACAGCCGCGCGCACCCGGCCCCGGGACGCTAACCGGCCGTTTTCAAATCTATATGTAGTAATAACAACCAAACTCCCTCCTCAGGGAGGCAAGATATAGTACCCCGTTAAGGATAAAATACAACATGGCGCCGGTAGTCATTTTTGCACATTCGAGCTTCCACAACATCTTGTGGCGCCGAACTGTGGAAGCCGGGGAAAGTTCGCCCTTGCGCAACGATCGTCTTTTTTCGCGCCGTCGATCACGAGAACCGGCGCTTGCTTGACCTCCTCGCGAGCGCGCGCCACATCCGGGGCTCGCGCAACATGAAGGCTCCCATGGCGACTGCAATCGATCACGCCGCCCCTCCGGTAGAGGCGGCGAGAACAGCCCCGGCGTTCGGCGAGCGCCGTTTCGGACAGGTCAACTGGCTGGGGCTCGAAACCCTCATCGCCAAGGAAATCCGGCGCTTCATGAAAGTGTCGATGCAGACGATTTTCGCGCCGGTGATCACGACCCTCCTGTTTCTGGTCGTGTTCATCCAGGCTTTCCGGCGCGGCGGGACCGAGATCAACGGCATTCCCTATGTGGAGTTCCTCGCCCCGGGCCTCATCATGATGGCGATCCTCACCAACGCCTTCGCCAACTCGTCCTCGTCTCTCATCATCGGCAAGGTGCAGGGCTCGATTGTGGACGTCCTGATGCCGCCGCTCTCCGCGTCCGAGCTGACGGTCGCGTTTCTGGTCGGCGCGGCGGCGCGCGGGCTGCTCGTCGGCGCGGTGACGGCGCTGACCAGCGCGGCGTTTATGGCCTTCTCCTCAACGCCGATGCAGATCGGCGCGCCGTGGGCGATCCTCTATTTCGCCTTCGCCGCGGCGCTGATGTTCGGCATGCTCGGGATCATCGGCGGCATCTGGGCCGAGAAGTTCGACCAGCTCGCGGCGCTCACCAATTTCGTCATCACCCCGCTGACATTCCTTTCGGGCACGTTTTACGCAATCAAGAACCTGCCCGATCCGTTCTTCGCCATCAGCCACTTCAATCCGGTGTTCTATTTGATCGACGGGCTGCGCTTCGGCTTCACCAATGTTTATGAGGCGCGCCCGCTGATCGGCGTCGCCGTGACGATGGCGATCAATATCGCGCTCGCCTTCATCTGCTACCGGATGTTCAAGTCCGGCTACAAACTGAAGAGTTAGGAGCGCCGCCCATGACAGAGGCGAAACTGCGCCCTGCGGGCGACGATGCGATCCTGCCGTTTCAGGTCGGCGACACCGCCGTCAGGGGCCGCGTCGTGCGGCTCGGTCCCGCCATCGACGACATTCTCCGCGCCCATCCTTTTTCCGCCAACGTCAAGGAGCTTGTCGGCGAAGCGGCGGCGCTCGTCGCGTTGATGGGCTCGGCGCTGAAATTCGACGGCAAGCTGGTGTTTCAGGCGCAGGGCGACGGTCCCGCGCCGTTGCTGGTCGCCGATTACACGGCCGCGGGAAGCCTGCGCGCGACCGCGAAAGTCTCGGGCGAGGCCGACGAGAAGGCGCGCGGATTCGAAGCGCTGCTCGGCAAGGGCCATATCGCGCTGACCATCGATCAGGGTCCCGACATGGAGCGCTATCAGGGCGTGACGCCGATCGAGGGCGAAAGCCTCGCGCGCGCGGCGGTCGCCTATTTCGACCAGTCCGAACAGATTCCGACCGCGATCAAGCTGGCGGTGGGCCGCGTTCTCCTTCCCGGCGGCGGCGAGGCGTGGCGCGCCGGCGGCATCATCGCGCAGTTCATGCCGGGCGAGGGCGGCGCCCGCGAGCGCGGCGAGGCGGCGCTCAGCGCGCCGGAGGATCTCGAAACCTGGGAGCGGGCCGCAGCCCTTCTCGAAACGACGCAGGCGGACGAACTGCTCGATCCTGACGTTTCCGCCGAAACGCTTCTCTATCGCCTTTACCACGAAGACGGCGCGCGGGTTTTCGAGCCGCGCCCGGTGCGCGCCGAATGCGGCTGCAACGCTGAAAAAATCGCCGCCGTGCTCAGCCGCTATGCGCCCGGCGATCTGGAAGATATGATCGAGGACGGCTTCATTCGCGTCGACTGCGAATTCTGCCGCACGGAGTACTTATTCGATCGCGAGGGAAAGAGCGCGGCGCCATGAAGGATAAGCTGTACGAAACGGAGCTAGACGATCTCGAATTCGAGCTGGCGAAGCTTCAGGAAACGGTTATCCGCAAGGGCATGAAAATCGCGATCGTCTTCGAGGGCCGCGACGCCGCCGGCAAGGGCGGCATGATCAAGACGATCACGCGGCGGATGAACGCGCGCATCTGGCGCGTCGTGGCGCTGCCGAAGCCGTCGGATGTCGAGCGCACGCAATGGTATTTCCAGCGCTATGTCGCCGAGCTTCCCGCCGCGGGCGA
The DNA here is from genome assembly GCA_040216495.1 of Amphiplicatus sp. Classification (GTDB taxonomy): domain Bacteria; phylum Pseudomonadota; class Alphaproteobacteria; order Caulobacterales; family Parvularculaceae; genus Amphiplicatus. Next base: position 6,312 of record JAVJPA010000077.1, read on the forward strand.
GGTCGTGCTGTTCGACCGCTCCTGGTACAATCGCGCGGTGGTCGAGCCCGTGATGGGGTTCTGCACCCAAGAGGAGCATGAGCGCTTCATGCGCGAGGTTCCGCTGTTCGAGCAGAGCTTGATCAATTCGGGGATTATCCTCCTAAAATATTGGCTCCATGTCAGCCCGGAAGAGCAGGAGGAACGCTTTAAGGATCGCGCCTGCGACCCGCGCAAGCGCTGGAAGCTGTCGCCCATCGATCTTGAGGGCCGCCGCCGCTGGGCGGAGATGACCAAGGCGCGCGACCGCATGCTGCGCGAGACGTCGAGCGAGCACGCGCCGTGGCGCGTCGTCGACGGCAACGACAAGGAGAAAGCGCGGCTCAACTGCATTCGCTCGATCCTCGATCTCGTTCCGTATGAGTACAATAAGGAAGCGTTCGAGCCGATCGAGCTTCCCGAGCGCCAGTCCGCGAAGGACGCCGGCTACAAGAAGTCGGATCTCGAAAAGGATTACCTGATCAAGGACTGGTACGCGGACGATTGAGGCGCGCCGCTACTTTTTCTTGTCTCGCCCGAAGTTCGGCTCGGCCATTTCCTGACCCGCCGCGACGATAGCGCGCCGCAGGGAGCGCCCGCGCGAGAAGGCTTCGTGGAGGGTCTCGCCGTCGCCCCAGCGGATCGCGCGCTGGAGAAGGGCGAGTTCTTCCGTAAACCGGCCAAGCACTTCGAGCGTCGCCGCCTTGTTGTTCAGGAATACGTCGCGCCACATGACGGGGTCGGATGCGGCGATGCGGGTGAAGTCCCGGAAACCGCCTGCGGAGTATTTGACGATTTCGGCGGCGGCGACATTTTCGAGATCGTCGGCGGCGCAGACCAGCGTGAAGGCGATGAGGTGCGGCAGGTGGCTCGTCACGGCGAGCGCGAGATCGTGATGGCCGGCGTCCATCATCTCGACATTGGCGCCGACCCCGCGCCACAAGGCGCCCGCGCGCTCGACGGCGGCGAGATAGGCGGGATCGGTGCGCGGCAGCGGCGTCAGGATCGACCAACGATCCTTGAAAAGGGTTGCGAACGCCGCCTCCGGCCCCGATTGCTCGGTGCCGGCGACCGGATGGCAGGGAACGAAATGAACGCCGGGCCGCACATGCGCGGCGGCTTCCGCGACCGTCTCTTTCACCGAGCCCACATCGATGACGAGCGCGCCATCCCCGGCGTGCGCGTTCACTTCCTTGCAGAGCGAGGCCATCGCGCCGACCGGCGCCGCCAGGATGACGAGATCGGCGTTCTTTACGGCGGCGGCGAAGGTTTCGGCTGCCTCGTCGACGACGCCGAGCTTGACGGCGCGGGCGCGAACGTCCGCATCGAGATCGTAGCCGACGATTTTATCGGCGAGCTTTTCTGCGCGCATCGCAAGCGCCAGCGAGCCGCCGACGAGACCGACGCCGATGATCGCCGCGCGCTTGAAAGGGGTAAACTCGCTCATGCGCCGACGATCTCCGATAACAAGTCGATAAAGCGGCTGTTCGCTTCTTCCGTTCCGATGGAGACGCGCAGCCAGTCGCCGAGCCCGTACGCTTCCATCTCGCGCACGATGACGCCGCCGGCGCGCAGTCTTTCCTGCACGTCTTTCGCCCGCGGTCCCAGCTTCACGAGAATGAAGTTCGCGACGCTCGGCGTAAAGTCGAGGCCAAGCCCGCCGAGCTGTTGCGCCATGCGCTCGCGCTCGGCGCGGTTGTGCGCGCGGTTTCT
>JAVJPA010000078.1:0-4712 GCA_040216495.1 Amphiplicatus sp.
GTGCCGATCAGGATCGCGGCAGACCGAGGCGCGCCGCCAAGGAGGATCGGCTCCGTGAGTGACCGGCGCAGGGGGATTTCGAAACCGTCCACGGAAGAACTCTCTCAGTAAAGAACGGCGCCGCCGCCAAAGGAAAAGAAGGCAAGGAAGAAACTCGTCGCGGCGAAGGCGATGGAAAGCCCGAAGACGATCTGAATGAGTTTGCGCATGCCGCCCGACGACTCGCCAAAAGCGAGCGCAAGGCCCGTCATGATAATGACAATGACGGCGGCGATGCGCGCGACGGGACCTTCGATCGATTGCAGGATCTGGTCGAGCGGCCCTTCCCAGGGCATCCCGGACCCGGCGGCGTGCGCCGTACCAGCAAGGAATGCGAGCGCAGCGCCAGTGGCGAGCGCCTTGCGCATCAAAGTGTTCGTCTTAACGGCTTTCATGAGTTTCTCCTTTGAGTTCGGGAACGAGTCTGGGTTCGCAGAGCGGGGCAAATGCGTAAGAATCGCCGTCGATACCGGCGACGCGCAGCGCGTCCTCGACGCGCCGCACGCCGTCGCGGCGCGACATGAAGACGACGACGTCGACCGCTTCGGCGATAAGACGTTGCGGCGAGGCGCCCGTCGCTTCGGCGGCGAGCTGCTCAAGCCGCGATAGCGCGCCTTCCGCGGAATTTGCGTGCAGCGTCGTGACGCCGCCGGGATGACCAGTGTTCCACGCCTTTAAGAGATCGAGCGCTTCCGGCCCCCTCACCTCGCCAACTATGATGCGGTCGGGGCGAAGGCGCATGGTCGACCGGACGAGACGCGACAGGCTTGCGCCCTCTCCATGGGTTCTCAGCGCAACCGCATTCTTCGCTGCGCATTTGAGTTCGCGCGTGTCTTCGAGAATGACTATGCGCTCTTCGGCGAAGGCGGCTTCCGCGAGCAGCGCATTGGTGAACGTGGTCTTGCCCGACGACGTGCCGCCGGCGATGACGATATTGGCGCGGCTCCCGAGTGAGGACCGAAGCGCGTCCGCGACGGCCGGCGCCAGCGCGCCGCTCATCACATAGTCGTCAAGCGTATAGGGCGCGGCGGCCGGTTTACGGATTGCGAAACACGGCGCTTCGGAAACCGGCGGCAGGAGCCCTTCGAAGCGTTCGCCGGAGCCGGGGAGTTCAGCCGAGATGACGGGATTCGCGCGGTCGCAAGTCTCGCCGACGCTATTCGCGACAAGCCTGATAATGCGTTCTCTCGCATCGGCGTCGAGGGTTTCAGCTTCGCGCGCAAGACCTAAGCCTGCCCGCTCGATCCAGATCGACCCGTCGGGATTGGCGAGCACTTCGATGACATCATCGGCGTCGAGCGCCGCCGCGACGGCGCCGCGAAAGGCCGAGCGCAGCATGGTCTGGCGGCGGCATGATGTCTCTGAATGAGAGGCGTATTGCGACATGGGCTCGGGTTCTCGACTGTTTCAAGTCGAGATCGAGCATCGGCGTAATGCGCCGCATTCGATAGGCTGGAAAGCCGCAATTACGCGGGCCGAAATCAGGCTTGATCGAAGGTCTTATGGGTTTGGGGCCTCAGGCCCAGTCGAGACGCAGCGTGCGGAGGACATGTTCCTGGATTTGTTTGGGGACGCCTAATTCTTCCGCTTTCGCCCGCCAGCCAGCGAACGCCCCGACGGTTTGTTCTAGGATAAGTTTCTCGCGGTTGTTCGGCAGGCCGGCGTATTTCGCCAGATGTTTGAGGTCGGCTTTCGTAAAGCCGGATGTTTTTCCATTGATGCTGAGCTGATGAAAGCGCGTGAAGTCGCTGCCTTCGGCGTGGCACATATCGAAAGCGGGCGTCAGGGTCCAATCGCCTTTACGATCCATGATGAAAGCGAAGTTTTTGACGTGATCGTCCTGATTGCAGCCGACCAGATTGAAGATGACGCGCCTGAACTGCTCCTCGACATCGGCTTTGGCGATGTCGAGCTGGCGCATGGTCATGAATAATTGTTCGTATGAGTATTGGCCGCTCTCATAATAGTCGAAATGCGCCAGCGCGGCGAAAGACTGGACGAATTTCTTGCCGCCCTTCTCATCGCGATCGTAGCGGCGGGTCATAAAGTGGTTGCGCCCGTTCTCGGAGAAGAGCCGGCACTCGGTCATGTCAATGCCGCATTCCTTCGCCATCAGGTAATAGCTGTATTCGAGCAAGCCATATCCGGCCGGATCGGCGACGCCCCAATCGCCGCTGAAGGCGACCCCGTCGAATTTGATGAGCCAATGCTCGAAGCCGGGCGCAAGATCGAGCTGGCCTGAACGGACTTGTTTTGTATTAGGATCGAAGGCGATAACAGCTTTCGCGCGGGCGCCGCCAGCTGACGTGCCGACGCTCAGGATGTCGAGCAGCGCTTTTTCTTCCTTGCCGGCTGCGAATTTCGTATCGAGCGTTTGCCTGTCCGCAAACGCCATGGAGGCGAGCTCGATCAAATCTTGGATCTCAACGAGTTTGTCTTTCGCGGTGTCGGCGCCGAGACTGGGTTCATATTCGAGCGCGCCCATGCCCCGGCGCCCGGTATAGCATAGCCGGTCGACCGCGTTGAACTGGTCAGCGCGCCGCCCGGTTTTGGCAAGCCAGATATCAATGAGACGATTGCCATATTTGTCGGGCAGACTGTCCGCGAGCAATCCGGGCAGGCCGTGGAAGGAGCGTGGATGGAGATCGCGGAACTGATAAATACGTCCTGCACGCACGGGCATGTGCAGCGGCGCCGGTTCAATGCCGAATGGCGCAAAGTCCGGATCATATTCGAAACGCGCAAATTGCTCGCCCTCATCCATGGAGACATAACCGATCGCCGTCCCCCAGAGTTTGACGGTGGCCGTCGTCACAAGGTTTCATCCCCCCATACGATTCCCGCCGATCCTTCGGACAGCTTTGACCGCTTGCGCGATGCGCCTCGCGCTTCAGCCATCGGTGAATTGAAATTCTCCGGCAGCAGCGCCTCGACGGCGGATGTCATGTTGAGGGCTTTCAGGATCTTCAGCCAGGATTCCAGCTGGCTGTCCTGCCCCCCTTCAATCCGCCGTAACGTGGCGACGCCGATGCCGGCCTCTTCAGCGAGGCCGGTCTGGGCAAGGCCCTGCTGTTTACGGATGCGCGCCAGACGCTCGCCTAGCTCTTTCAGGATCGCCGGTTCCGGGGTCAGCGCATTGATTCTCATCATATCACCTTTGATCGAAAAATAGGAATATTGGCCTATTTCATATCACAATTGATATATCGAAGGAAGGGCTTAAGGCAAAGTAAAACACTCAAAAAGAATATCAATTATGATATGATAATGGCACTATCGCCATAAATGCTATCACAATTGATATTACGATTCGCCCTTTGGCCACGCTTCACCGTGGGAAGTCCCATCCGGGCGCATCCGGGCGGAAAGCAGGTCATCGCCGATAATTTTGCCGGCGACCTGCTCGATGAAATAGTCGAACCGCTTTCGGCCGAGATTATGGGCGATATCGCGCTCGCCTTCCGGCAGCGGGTCGGTGCGCGTCAGCCAGTAAAACACATATTGTCCGAGCGTTTCGAGGATGATCGCCGTGTCGCGCTCGACAGCGCCTTGCCTCAGATCGATAGCGTCGAGCCGCTCCAAGATGGCCGCTTCACGCCCGGCTTTTGCGTCGGGATCGAAATAGCAGCGCAGCGCCTCCTCGACGATGGCGGATTGCGTGACGCGAGGGGCTTGCGCGGCATTGTCGAGGTCCGCCCAGACGCGATCGCTTAACCTTACATGAACGCGGCGCTTCACCATGCTCAAAAGTCCGGCAACAAATTTTTGTCCACGCGATCAAGGGCGGCGGCGCGTCTTACGCGCTCCGCGGATTCCTTGCGGGCGTGATCGCCAGCGCTATCGGCAAAATCTTCTTCCGACAATTCCCGGTCAGACTTTTCATCTTCGCCGTCAATTTTCCTTTCGGCGTCCTCCAGGCCGGGCGTGAGCTGCGGCTCCCGGCCGCCCTCATCGCTGCCTGACGGAAGCGCCGCATCGTCATTCGCAAGACGCCGGCCTGTTCTCCGGCAATCTGACGCCCAATCGTCAGGACGCGAAGCCGGCAGCATTGGCGCCGACGGCGGCGCGCCGGTTCGTTCGGTGAAATTCGCATCCTCGTAATAGCGAAGCTTCTTCGCCTTGATAGGCGGCGCGCCGGAGATCATGACTACGGCGTCATCGGGCGGCAATTGCATGACTTCGCCGGGCGTGATGAGGGCGCGCTGCGTCTCCTGACTCGACACCATGACATGCGACAACCACGGCGCGAGACGATGACCCGCATAGTTGCGTTGCGCGCGTTGCTCCGTCGCAGTCCCGAGCGCATCCGAAATACGCTTCGCTGTCCGCTCGTCATTGGTGGCGAACGCAACGCGCACATGGCAATTGTCGAGGATCGAATTGTTCGGTCCGTAAGATTTCTCGATCTGATTTAGAGATTGCGCGATCAAAAAAGCGCGCACGCCGTAGCCCGCCATGAAGGCGAGCGCCGACTCGAAGAAATCGAGCCGGCCGAGCGCCGGGAACTCGTCGAGCATCATCAGGACGCGCCGCCTCCCCTTTTCGCCGGGAAGGGTCTCCGTGAGGCGCCGGCCGATCTGATTGAGGATGAGCCGCACCAGCGGCTTCGTCCGGGAGATATCGGATGGCGGCACGACAAGAAAGAGCGAGGCAGGTCGGTCGCTTTCGATGAG
>JAVJPA010000079.1:0-2326 GCA_040216495.1 Amphiplicatus sp.
CCGCCGTTCCGGTTCTTGTGCGCCGGTCTGTAACAGGAGGGCGTTCTCCCGCAATTCTATGGCGCAACCGTGACCAGGTCTGGAACAAACAAGGTTAATTTCTAGCCGTCAACGACGGATCGCCGTTTTGCGACCGAAAACACGCCATAGGTCGAATCGTTCCTCAAGTCCTAATTCTGGCGAGGGAGAGGGCTTGGAGACAAGGCTGTTGCAGGCTGCGGCAAAAGCCTCAGCAAAGAAAAAGGCCGGGGTTCGCCCGGCCTGCTTCAATCGGAATGATCCTGCGGCGTCCGCGGCTCAATCGAGCGCGTCGTCGATGGCCTCGCCGGCGTTGGTCACGTCGCGGCCGACGCCCTTGACGGTTTCGCAGGCCGTCAGAAGGAAACAGAAAGCGAGAAGGACAGACAAAACACGCATGGCGAACCTTGCTCCGGATCACGCATCCTCAAGCGAGGATGAAACGGAAAACCGTAAGGCGCAAGCGATTGCGCCTCCGAAGAAAGCTAGGCCGCGCCGCCTTCGCGCTGCAGCTTCTTGCGAATCAGCTTGCGGGCGCGGCGGACCGCTTCCGCCTTCTGGCGGGCTTTTTTCTCGGAAGGCTTTTCGTAGAACTTCCGGCGTTTCATTTCGCGGAAAGTGCCTTCACGCTGCATTTTCTTCTTCAGCGCGCGCAACGCCTGCTCGACGTTGTTGTCGCGGACAATAATCTGAACCAGGACCCGGTCCTCCTTCTGAGACAAAAGCGCCACGACCCGGCCCGGACGGACCTTCAGGGGCGTGACGCTGAACCTTATTTCTCGCCCGAAAGCCGTCTCATTCGGCTCTCACGGCCCGCGGCCTATAGCAAAAGCCCCTCCTGATGTCCATCGCCCGGCGAGCCCCCCGCGCCAGAGTAATAATTAAGTATTGTCTTATATAAGTATAAACTTTATAATTGGGGAAGAAACGAAGCGGAGAGCGATGATGAAGATCGAAGTGGAACGCTATCTCGGCGCGGTTACACGCACTGTTCAGGCGCTGGAACGCGACGGCAAGCCCGCCCGCATGGTCGTTTTGAGCCGGACTTACGAGACGACAGTCGAGGACCTCTGGGACGCCGTCACCAATCCCGAACGGCTCCCACGTTGGTTTTTGCCAGTCAGCGGCGATCTTAGGAAGGGCGGGCGCTATCAGTTACAGGGCAATGCCGGCGGTGAAATTCTCGCCTGCGAGGCGCCCGCCCATCTTGGGCTGACATGGGAGTTCAGCGGTGATGTAAGTTGGGTGGATGTGCGCCTTGCCGGCGAGGACGCCGGCGCGCGGCTGACGCTTGAACATGTCGCCCATCTCAGCGATTTCTGGAAGCAGTTCGGGCCGGGCGCGGTTGGCGTCGGTTGGGATATCGGGCTCGTCGGCCTTGCTCATCATCTGAAAACAGGCGGCGCCGAGTCGTTTGACGAAGCCTCCTTTTCGGCCATGGACGATGGAAAAAGGTTCATCCGCGGCTGCGCCGAAGACTGGCGGCGCGCGGCGGTGGCGTCCGGCGACGACGCAGCCGAAGCTGCGGCGGCAGCGAAACAGACCGCCGCGTTCTATACGGGCGAAACGCCCGCAGGAGGCTGATGCACGCGTTCGACGTTCTCGGCGATCCGGTTCGCCGGCGCATTCTTGAGCTGCTTGCGGACGGCGAGCGCTCGTCCGGCGGCGTCGCCGAAGTGATCCAGCGGGAGTTCGGCATTTCGCAGGCCGCCGTTTCTCAACACCTCAAGGTTCTGCGCGACAACGGATTCGCTGGCGTACGCGCGGCGGGAGCCAAGCGCCTCTACAGCGTCAGCGCCGACCCGTTGCAGGAAATCGATGAATGGTTGGGTCGGTTTCGCAGTTTCTGGGAGCCGAAGATGGATGCGCTGGCGACCGAGATTGCGCGGGGCAAACGCAAAAAGCGCAAGCAGGATTAGGCGTAATCGCCGAGACGCCGCATGGCGATTTTCCGGTCTTGGGGTAGGATCGGTCTATGGAAAGCGCCGGACCTGAGAGGAACAAGAACGCCGACGATGGCTTTGACGCCGTTCGGCGAAAAGTTCTCTCCGCCATGCTTGAGGCGGCCCCGTTCGAGGGCTGGACCCCTGTCGCCCTGCGCAAGGCGGCTTCTGTCGCCGGGACCGATAGGGCGCATCTCGCGCCGGCGTTCCCGCGAGGCGTCGGCGATGTTCTCGCCTACTGGTCGATGACAGTCGACGAGGCGATGAAGGCGGCGATGACGGGACCCGCCTTCGCCAAACTAAAGATCCGCGAAAAGGTCGCCTTCGCCATCCGCGCGCGGCTCGATTATCTCCGCCCCCACAAG
>JAVJPA010000080.1:0-9494 GCA_040216495.1 Amphiplicatus sp.
ATCTTGGATTGAATAAAGATGCTTCTTTCCAGATCAATTCAGACTTGTAGGCGCATGAGCAATTTCGCACTTGGCGGATTGCGTCATCAATACGCCAGAACCAGTTTACGGTAGGGACAACGAGCTCGGAAACGGGAAGAGGGCGCATGGGCGCCCTTTCTCGACCGCGCCGCAACCGCGCATCTGCGCCGCATCTTCGGCTGAGCGCTTTAACGAGACCGCGGATCGAAGCGATCGCACTCAGGATGAATTCGACACGGCGCTGGCTGGGCGCGCGAACGGCAGGGCGCTCTGCTCTACTGTAAAGATTTAATTGAAGCGGGCATTCGTTTTAGCGGCGTTGCAGATGCCGCGGCTTAGAAACGGGTGATTTCTCCGAATGCTGAAAGCCTCCTGATCTAACGTCGGACATCATCGACCTGAGACGAACGCGCGCTGAATGCGCTGCGCGGCTTCGAGCAGCTGGGGAACAAGCTGGGCGCGCATATCGTCGACATTGAACCGTACCGACGGACAACACGCATTAAGCGCTGCAATCACCCGATTGCTGGCGTCCCGTATGGGCACCGACAGCGATCGCACGCCCGCTTCAAACTCCTCGTTGACCAGCGAGTAGCCTTGTTGACGAACTTCTTCGATGATTGCGCGCAGTTTTACTTTTGACGTTGTCGTATTGGCCGTGAGCGCAGAGAGCGATATTCGCTCAAGATATGCTTCTAGCGCTTGATCGGGCTCGCCGGCTAACAGGACGCGGCCGGTTGAAACGGCGTATGCAGGAAGCCGGTTCCCGATATTGATGCTGACAGACATGACTCTGTCCGGTGTAGAGCGGGCGAGGTATGTCACCTCATCGCCAGTCAATACAGCCGTGAAGATCGATTCCTGCGTTCGTTGGGTTAGTTCGTTCATAATCGGCTGAACGACGTCGAGTATGCCAACCGATGACAATGCGGAATAACCGAGCTGCAAGACTTTCGGCCTTAATGAAAACTCGCGGCCTGAACGCTCAGCGTATCCCTCTCGGACCAGCGTAAGCAGAAGCCGGCGCGCGGTGGCGCGCGTCATGCCCGTGGCTCTGGCCACGTCGCTAAGAGTCATCTTGGGCGTAAAGCGCGTGAAAGCGCAAATCACATCCAGCCCGCGAGCGAGGGACGACACATAATCGCGATCCGAGTCGTTATCATCGTCGGCCGCTAGGCGTGACGCGCCATCCTCGTCGATATTCATTTTATAATTCTCATCGGTTGTTGGTCCGCAACGTATTCTTGCGCGGCGAGTTCGACCGCGCCGCATGCGTCGCGCATTGCGGGAAAGAGCCCTTCCGCTACCGGGCCGAAGCCTTCGTCTGCGCTTGGAAGGCCTTCCGATCGCGCCCTGATTATTTGGTTATCATTGGCCAATATGCTCAACAAGCCCCTTCTGTGAAGCGATTTTCGACGTCTGAACTCCGCGTCAGTCCCTATTCGCCCCTAGCCGCCAGCTTCTTCTTTACCGGAGTCGTCAGCCAGTAAATAGGCGAGCAATCCCGCGTGCGCGCTTGTGCGCAGCATGGCGTCCATATCGGCCCACTCATCTGGAAAGCCTCGCCGCCCGCCGCGTTCCCCGCCCAGACCGATCGCGGGCGAGCCATGCGCGATCGCAATATTGAGGTTGGCCGAGCCTGAGTCATTGAGAACCGGGCTCACGCCGATCCGGCGCGCAACCGCCTCAGACGCCCGCACGAGCCGGCTCTCTCTCGCGCCTTCGATTTGCCCGCCGGGAGTGAGGTTCACCGGCTCCATGCGCATGGCGATGCCCGTTTGCGCGGCGACTTTTTCAAGAATCACGCGCACCTCGCGCTCTACATCGGCGATGACGGCGTTGTCGAGCGAACGGATATCGAGAGAGAACCAGGCGGTCTCCGGCTTGTGGTTGAAGACAGCGCCGCTGTTCAACATTGCAATGTTGATCCGGGTGTTGCGGTCGGCATGGCGCCGCGGATGGGGAAGCGAGAAAATGCGATCGACAGCGCGCGCAACGGCCTGATTGACGTTGGGAAGGCCGCCGTGAAGAGTGTGGCCTGCGGGACCCTCCGCGATAATTTTCCACCAGTGAATGCCGATCGCGCCGTAACTGATCGTCGCGCCGTCGCCAAGAATGTCGATAAAGGCGACTGCATCGTCCCTGTACGCCTCATATAGCGCCTTCATACCGTTAAGGCCTGTCTCTTCTTGGGCGACGCCGGCGAACACGAGACTATGCTCCGGTTCGATGCCGGCATTGAGAAGCGCGTGGGCGGCGATCAGCATGGAGACGGTTGTGGAAGAAGTGTTCGACCCTGGCCCCGTGATCCGCCTTCCGACGCGCTCAAGCGGCTCGCCTCTCGCACGTTGGTGCTCGGCCACAGTTTTCAGATCGTCAAGCGTCGATATGAAGACGATCGCTTTCCCTGAGCGGCCTGGAATGCGGCCGATGACGTTCGGCGATTCCGTGATCGTGACGTCAGAAAGGCCGATCTTGCGCATGATCGCGGCGACCTGATCGGCGCGTTCATGTTCTTCTCCTGAGGGAGAAACGATTCCGCCGATGGCTATCAGCATTTCTACGGCGTCCGATTCGGCCGTTCCGATGGATCGCTCTATCGCCTGCGCCATCGGCGTGTCGAGAGCGGCGGCGAAGTCCTCAGCGAAGGCGGGGGCGGCCATCGCGAAGAATATCGTGGCCGCTGCAAGGCGGCGAAGCGTCCTAGTCATGCGGATCGTCATTAATTTCGTCCCTTAAGAAAAAAGAGGGGGCTTTTGCAAGCCCCCTCTTTCTTAATCGCCATAGCGGAGGGAGCGAGGCGATTAGAAAGTCGCGGTCACCCCCAAAAAGAGGAACCGTCCAAGAGAGTCGTACACCTGCGGGAAGGTGTTGCCGTTGCCGAAGCTGCCTCCGGCGCTGCCTACGTTAGTGCTGATCGGCGGATTATTGTCGAGCAGATTATTGACGCCAAACCGCACATCGACGCCTTCCGTGACCGTAGAGCGTAGCGTGAAGTCCACATAGTTCTGGGCGGAGAGACGCGTATTGAGCGAATCCCCCGTCGTGCCGAGAAGATTTACGGCGCCGAAATACCGCCATGTGACCTGCGCGCTCATATCCATCCACGGCGTGTACCAGGTCACCGGCAAACGGTGACGGTATGTCGGCGAAGAAACGCCGCAGGCGCTGTTGGTCGATGCAAAGAATCCGGCGCATTCGAACGCCGGCTCGCCTGGCAGCGGCACTTTTTCGAGTGTGGAGAGATAGGTCGAGAGATAGTCGACGCGTACGTCCCCGAGGCCGCCGATGTCGAACCGGTAGGACGCCACGAAATCGAAGCCAGCGGTTTTAAGCGAACCGGTATTGACGTTCGTCGCGAGCACGTAAGCGTCTTCGTCCCCGAAAAGCGCGCCGTTGACCGGGTCGCGTTTGATCAGGCCGCAGAAGAAATCATCGCCAGTGTCCATGCAGTTATTGAGCGCAAGCTCCTCGGGCACTGTCGCGATGAAGTCATCGACGGTGATGTTGAAATAGTCGATCGAAAACGTAAATCCCGGAATGAAACCCGGCGTTGCTACGAGGCCAAGCGTGAAGGTGTCCGAGCTTTCAACCTCAAGGTCGGGGTTGCCGCCGGTGAGATTGTTGAACTGGCCTCCAATCGAATCGAATATCTGGCCGTATTGCGAGGCGGTGACGCCGGTCAGAGCGCACTCCGCAAATGAGCGGGCAGGGGCCGCGCCCGCGCACGGATCGTACATGCCGTTGGACAGTTCCGGCAGCGTGAATTCGAATCTGTTTTGCGGCGAGTACAGTTCGATCGGATTTGGCGAACGTGTCGCCCGTTGATACTGACCCCGAATGCGATAATCGGAGGTGGGGGAGTAGTTGAACCCGATGGCGTAAGTGCTCTGCGCTCCCGTGCTCCGGTAGAAATCCGAATAGCGGTATGCGCCGTTGATTGAGAAATCCTCGATCAACGTTGCGCCCTGCGCCAGGGGAATCTGCATCTCGGTGAAGAATTCATACGCCGCGATGCTGCCGCTCACATCCGCTCTCGGGTTGCCAAGAGCGCCCGTGCGGGTCAGGAAGTCATTGGTCTGCGACAGCGTTTCTTCGCGATATTCGAACCCGAACACGGCCTGCAGGCCTTGATTCGCAAAGGGGCTTTGGACGCCGTAGGAAGTGAGGTCGCCGACAAGCGTCGCGCCGAATACCTTTTGCGTCACTGCGCCTTCGCGGAAGCCTGGCGACTGGATATAGTCAAGCGCCTCGTCGGTCACTCCGTCGAGCGCGAAAGGATTATAGGGAACGCAGTCAGGGTCGACGCCGTCGATAGCGACCTGACACGCCGGCTGTCCAGTAACAGGATCATTGCGGACTTCCAGCGCGTTTGCGACGCGATTCAGGTTAAAAAAGTTCTCGGCCTGATCCGAATATTGCACGCTGCCGTACTGTCCGAACACATCGTAGGACCAAACGGAATCTATGTCGCCGCGGAAGCCGCCGACGAAGCGATACGAGGTGTGGCGGATTGAGTTGCGGCGGCCGCCTCCTTCCACGTTGCGCTTGCCGATGTTGAGAGGCGCGTCGTCATTAGGGCCGAAGCCGTTGTTGGTGCAGATGATCTGCACGAGTGCGGCCGACAGGAAAGGGTTGTCGCAATTGATGGAATCCGTCTGACCGAAAAAGATCCCCGCAGGCGCGATTTGCGCGACGGTGCTGTCGTCATTGAATCCGAATTCGGCGTAGGCTTCCACCCGGTCGGCGAGATCGTAGTGTCCGGTGAAGCCGAAAGAGAACCGCTCGTTGGGGCGGATGAAGTGGTTTATCGGCCCGAAATTGTAGGTGTCGTCAGGCGAAACGAAATCGCGCGGTTGTCCGTTTTCATCAAGCGTGATGCGGAACGGGACGGCGACCGGGGCGCTGTTGGCGAATTGCGCCGGGTTCGTCGTGCCGGAGCCCGAGCACGTAAACTCATTGCCGCCTGCCCTGCTGCCGACGCCGCAGGCGCTCCAAATGCGGTCGCCCTGCAACACTTCGTTCTGGTTGCGCCACGAAAAGTAGCCAGTGACGTTACCCCGCCCATCGGGCGTGTTGGCGCCGATAAGAAGGTTCAGGTTGAACGAGCGTCCGTCGAACGCGGCGCCGGGCACCGGCTGGCCGAATTCGTTAAGGACCGACTCCATCATGTTGCTGCTGTTCGATGTCTGGTAGGCGCCGGTCTGAAAATCGACTTGCAGGCCTTCAAAATCGTCTTTGAGGATAAAGTTGACAACACCTGCGACTGCGTCGGCGCCGTAAACGGCCGACGCCCCGCCTGTAAGCACGTCGACCCGTTCTATCAGTTGCGACGGCACCTGGTTGAGGTCGGCGGGGGCCGCGATCGGCGAACCGAACGGCAAGCGCTTTCCATTGACCAGAACCAGCGTGCGCTCAGCGCCAAGGCCGCGAAGATCGACCGTGGCTGTCCCGGCGGCTTCGTTGGCTCGGCTCGAACCCTCCGCCGGCGACACCTGCGGCAGCGTGTTCAGCATGTCTTCGATGCGGATCGTGCCGCGCGCCTCAATCTGGGCTGCGTCAACTGTTGTGACGGGGCTCGGCGAGACCATGTTGGCGTTTTTGATACGGGAGCCTGTAGCGACGACTTCGTCGCTCGCCGCTTCCTGAGCTGCCGCCTCGCCTCCGGCGAAAACGATTGCCGCCGCCACCGGCGCCAGCGCGCACCCGCGCAACAGCGCCGCGCGCCATTCGGCGGCCTTAGAATTTTTAGCGTTCACGATTGACCCCTCTTTCCTGATACTAGTGCGACATACGCAAATGCAAACGAGTTGCGCGCGATGCATGTTGTGCGTTCTGAGAATTAATGGGCGATATGCGCACATCAGCGAAGGGAATACAGAATGACATTGGTGTGAATGTCAACATGATTTGTCGCAAAAAGGACAAATGAGAAAAGACGATTGCGCATATGGCGCACAAAATGGCATAACCAGCCGGATAAAATCGTATCACTAATGGGTATGTCTGTGCAAGTGATAAATTACATACGCACATAAGGGCGGCACGCGCACAAATAAATTGACAGTTTGAATAACACGATGAGTATGGGACCCGCGTGCGGCGCGTAAGTGACGGGGCGCCAGGAAGGGAAGAAGCGTGAACATGAAAAAAATTCTGGGGGCGGCGACCGCCTTCACGGCGGTCTGCGCAGGGTGCGCGGGCGCGTTGGCGGATCAGTTCAGGGTCGAGCTGGCGTCGAGCGCTGTCTCAGAGGCCCACGACGGGCGGGTGATTTTGATCTTGACGCCTGATGGCGAAACCGAGCCGCGCTTCCAGGTCGATCAGAATTATGACGCGCCGCAGGTGTTCGGCGTCAATGTGGAAGGATTGCAACCCGGCGGCCACGTCAGGATCGGCGGCGGCGTGCTCGGGTTTCCTGCGGAAGACATGAGGCAAGTGCCTAAAGGCGAGTATTATGTCCAGGCTGTGCTTCACAAATACGATGCGTTTACTCTGTCGAACGGCAAGACCGTCAAGCTTCCCGCAGCGCGCGGCGCTGGCCAGAACTGGCGGAAAGAGCCAGGAAATGTCATCAGTGCGCCAACGAAAATAAATTTCGATCCGGATGGGCGCCAGACAATCAAGGTGAGCCTCGACAAGGTTCTGGAGCCAATACAGGAGCTCGAAGACACCAAGTATATCCGCCGAATCAAGGTGCGTAGCGACAAGCTATCTGAGTTTTGGGGGCGTGACGTTTACATCAACGGACACGTGCTTGTGCCCGAAGGATTCGATGAGCACCCGGAAGCCCGCTATCCGCTCGCAATTTTCCATGGACATTTTCCCTCCGATTTTGGAGGGTTTCGGACAACGCCGCCCGATCCGGATATTAAATGCGAATACAGCGAGCGGTTCGACGAGCCTTGCTATAACCGAATCGAACAGGAAGAGGCCTATCAGTTCTATAAGAAATGGACGTCCAAAGACTTCCCGCGCATGTTGATCGTCGAGATAGATCATTCGAATCCCTACTATGACGACAGCTATGCGGTGAACTCGGCCAATATTGGGCCTTATGGCGACGCGATCACGTATGAGTTCATTCCTGCCCTCGAGGAAAAGTTCCGCGGAATAGGCGAGGGCTGGGCGCGATTCGTCTACGGCGGCTCGACAGGAGGCTGGGAGGCGCTCGCTGTCCAGATATTCTACCCGGAAGAATATAACGGCGCGTTCGCTGCGTGCCCAGATCCGATCGACTTCCGGCAGATGATGGTCACTAATATCTATGAAGAGAAGAACGCCTACTGGCTCGAAGGCCCGTTCGGCCGCACGCCGAAGCCCGGCAAGCGAAACTATCTCGGTCATGTTCCGTATACTGCAGAAATGGAGAATCGCTGGGAGCTGACGCTCGGCGACAAGACCCGTTCTGGCGCGCAGTGGGACGTTTGGGAAGCAGTTTACTCGCCCATGGGAGAGGACGGCTATCCGAAGAGGATCTGGGACAAGCGCACGGGCGAGATCGATCCCGAAGTCGCCGCGTATTGGCGCGAAAACTATGACCTCAGACATATTCTTGAACGCGACTGGGCCAAGCTCGGCCCCAAACTCCAAGGCAAAATCCATATCTACACCGGCGATATGGACAACTTCTATTTGAATAACGCCGTCTACCTGATGGAGGATTTCCTCAATCAGACCAATCCTCCCTACAAGGGGGAGGTGACTTACGGCGACCGGGACGAGCACTGCTGGAATGGCGATCCGTCATTGCCGAACTCTATTTCCAGGTTGCGCTATAATTCGATGTACGTGCCTAAAATTCTTAAGCGCATCCAGGAAAGCGCGCCTGAAGGCGCAGACCTGAAGAGCTGGCGCTACTAGCGTCAATCGCACGGCCCTCTTTGTTTGCGGCTTCTGCCGCCTGACGGAGAGGGCCGACCGTTTTACTCAACATTTCAGGAGTCCGGCACGATGATCGTTCGCCATTGGATTGTTCCGTTCGCGAGCATAGCGCTTTCGGCAGGCGCTTGCGCCAAGGACTCGCCGCCGCAGGTGGGCGTTGATGACAAGGCCCTGGCCCGCGAGGTGCTTGAGGAGATAATTTCTATACGGACCGCCAAAGGTCATGGACAAACTCCGGCGATGGCAAAAGCGCTCGCGGACAGGATGCTCGACGCTGGGTTCTCGAGCGAAGATATCGACATTCCAACAACGCAGATCGATGGAGAGAAAGTCGCCGCGCTCGTAGTTCGTTATCGCGCGGCGTCGAATGAGGGATCAAAGCCTATCGCCCTCATCGGCCACATGGACGTGGTGGATGCGTCGGCGGAGACCTGGACCACGGATCCATACCAGCCCACTGAGAAAGACGGCTATCTTTACGGGCGCGGATCGGTCGACAACAAGGCCGGCATCGCGGCTCTTGCGACGACTTTTGTGCGTCTGAAACGGCAAGGATGGTCCCCCTCGCGCGATCTCATTATCGCGTTCTCGGGTGATGAGGAAACAGGGATGTCCACGACGCGCACGCTGACGGCTCACAAGTGGGTCTCGCGGGCGGAGTTCGCGCTTAACTCCGACGCAGGCGCCGGTTCCATCGGCGCTGACGGAAAGGGCCCGGCGTTTTCGATTCAGTCCGCTGAAAAGACGTACGCGACGTTTTTCTTCACGGCGAAGAATCGCGGTGGCCATAGCTCCGCGCCGCGCGCCGACAATGCGATTTTCGATCTCGCTGACGCGATAAAAACTATTGAGTCGCATCGCTTCCCTGTGTCCTTCAACGAGATCACGCGCAGCATGGCGGCAGACCTGGCGCAGTCCGAGGGCGGATCATTCGGCGCGGCGCTTGAGAAACTTCTCGACGATCCGAACGATGAACAAGCGCGCGCGACAGTTGAGGCAAGTCCTCTGGGCGCGCACTTCCTTTATACGACCTGCGTTCCGACAATGCTGAGCGCGGGGAGTGCAGAAAACGCGCTTCCTCAGCGCGCGTCCGTTACGGTGAATTGCCGCATTTTGCCGGGCTCGCCGGTTTCCGAGGTCAAGACGGCTCTCATGAAAGCGATCGGCGATCCGGGGATCAGCATCGAGGACGGCCGAGAGGCCGTCGAAAGCCCGATCTCGCCAGTTCGCGAGGATCTGTTCGCTTCGCTGCGGAATGCCACGCACGCGATTTATCCGGGCGCGCCAGTGAAGCCTTCCATGTCCTCGGGCGGTACGGACGGCCGGGAGTTCCGCAAGGCTGGCATTCCGACTTACGGCGCCGGCGCGATAGCCTTGGTGCTGCCGGAAGACAGCCGGGCGCACGGGATCGACGAAAGGCTGCCGCTTGAAACCTATTACAAGCAACTCGTCTACTGGGAGGTTCTGCTGAAGGACCTCGCCGGCCAACCAAAGGGAGCGAACTGATGCAAGAGCTTTCAACGGCGAGCCGGCGGCGCTTTCTGACGTTGGCGGCCGGCGCTGCTACTGCGGGCGTCGCCGCGCCGGCG
>JAVJPA010000081.1:0-11193 GCA_040216495.1 Amphiplicatus sp.
ACGCCGTCGCGCCCGCTTACGATCTCAAGGCATTCGATGCGGCGCTTGCGGAAGTCGATACGCTGCTCCCCGGCGAAGGACCGCTCAACGAACGCGTGGAAACGTTCAGAAACTCGCTGGCGATTTCAAAAGACCGCATGCTCGATGTTTTCAACGCGGCGATCGCCGAATGTCGCCGGCGCACAGTCGCGCATTTCGACCTGCCGCTGAACGAAAGCTTCACTCTCGAATTTGTCACCGACAAGCCGTGGAGCGGCTACAACTGGTATCAGGGTGACTATGAAAGCCTGATTCAGATCAACACCGACCTTCCTATCGTCATCGACCGGGCCGTCGATCTCGGCTGCCATGAGGGCTATCCCGGCCACCACACTTGGCACTCGCTGATCGACCGTGAGAAAGTAAAGGCGAAAGGATGGATGGAGTATTCCGTCTATCCGCTGTTCAGCCCCATGTCGATCATTGCTGAAGGCTCAGGCAATTACGGCATCGAACTCGCGTTTCCGGGCGATGAGAAAATCTCATTCGAGCGCGACGTGCTGTTTCCGCTGGCGGGGCTCGATCCCGAGAAAGCCGAACTTCTCGATGCGCTGAACAAGCTGCGGCGCAAGCTGTCGCATGCGGATAATTACGCGGCGCGCGAGTATCTCGACGGACGCATGAGCCGCGACGAGGCGGTCGATTTCCTGCAACGCTATACGCTCGCCAGCCGCGAACGGGCGGAGCAGAGGGTTCGGTTCATCGAAACTTATCGCGGGTATGTCATCAACTATAATGTCGGTCGCGATCTCGTCGCCGACTATGTGGCGCGCGCCGAAACGGCGGGAGAAGATTCCTGGGATGCGTTCGGCGCCTTGCTGAAGACGCCGCGGCCCGCGTCGGCGCTGACCGCCGCGAAGGAATGACGCTTAGGCGCGCCTTAAAAGGCCTGCATCTGACGCTGGGGCTGCTGCTCGGCGCGCAGGCTTTCATCTGGCTGGCGAGCGGCGTCGTTCTCGGCTGGTTTCCTTCCGGCGTGATCGATGGCGGCGCGCGGTCGCAGACCATTATTTCGCCTGAACTCGATGCGCGCAGTTACGCCAGCCCGGGCGGCGCTATCGCGCAGCTCCCCGGCGCTAGCGAAGTCACTCTCAAACATTTTCTCAATCGGGTCGTCTACCTCGTGAACGGTCCGGACGGTCCGGCGCTTTTCGATGCACGCAGCGGCGAGAAGCTTTCACCCCTGCCGGAAAACATTGTCCGAGACATCGCGAAGCGCGACTTTGTCGGCGACGCGACTATTGCGAAGACGGAGTTGCTGACGCTGGCGCCAAAGGAGTATCGAGGCGAAACCCCTGTGTGGCGCGCGTCGTTCGCCGATGACCGCCGAACACGCCTATACATCTCTCCGGCGTCAGGCGAAGTCGTCGCGCGCCTTAATCGCTATTCGTCGGTCCACAGCTTTTTCCGCAAGCTGCACATGATGGAGTATGGAGGCGCGAAGAGCGGCGTCTTGTTGCTGGTTTTTGGAATCGCCGCGTTGTTTTATCTCGCGCTGACCGCCATTCTGGCTGTTGTGACGCGCAGGAGAAAAGCGGCGCAGCACCCATCAAAATAACAAAGCCCGCCGAAGCGGGCTTCATCGGTCAGTGAGGCGAGGGCTTAAAACGCCAGATAAATCGGTTCTGGGCCGGTCTGTTTCGCGAGCTTCTCGTCTTCTTTCTTCTTCGACGACTTGCCTGCAACTTCCTCTTCCTCGCACTCTTTGATCGCGCTTGTCGGTGTCGAAGACTCGGAAGGCGTGGGCGCAGCTGCGGCGACGCCTTTTACGCTGGCGCGAGACTGGAAGAGGCCCATGACCTGCTCGAACAATCCAGAAGGTTGCGCCTTACTCTCGCTGGAAGAGGCCTGCTCCCCGCCTGCGCTCAGGCGTGTGAAATTCGACCCCGGCGCCGCATAGGCTGCCGAGGAGGTCATGATCAAGGCCAAGCCGATAAGTAGCACTCGTGGCATAATCCACTCTCCCGGAGACCTATTGACCATGCGCCGCGTCATATGGCAACGCCGCCTGCGACGAACCGAAGGCGAAATCCCTTACAGTTCGGTCATTTACAGATCGTCAACTTTTCGTGAGCTTCAAGGCCTAAGCCGCCGCTAGCGCCTTTTCCGCCGGGACGTTCTCAAGTCCGTGGGCCATCGCCACGGCCGCATGCGTGACCTGTCCGCGGTGGACATTGAGACCGTTGCGCAAATGGCTGCTTTCCCTGAGCG
Source organism: Amphiplicatus sp. (assembly GCA_040216495.1). Classification (GTDB taxonomy): domain Bacteria; phylum Pseudomonadota; class Alphaproteobacteria; order Caulobacterales; family Parvularculaceae; genus Amphiplicatus. The sequence goes on from JAVJPA010000081.1 coordinate 2,251, forward strand.
CGCCGAGGCCTTTGTCGGCCAGCATCAGCCCGTACCTCAGAGTCGCATTGTTGAGGGCGTGGGAAGAGGTGAGGGGCACCGCTCCCGGCATGTTGGCGACGCAGTAATGGACGATGCTGTCCACTACATAGGTAGGCTCCGCATGCGTCGTCGGCTTCGAAGTCTCGAAGCAGCCGCCCTGATCGATGGAAACATCCACCAGCACCGCGCCCGGCTTCATGCCCTTGAGCATATCGCGGGTGACCAGCTTGGGCGCGCTGGCGCCGGGAATGAGCACCGCGCCGACGACCACGTCGGCGAGGTCGGTTTCCTCGTCTAGCGCCTCGAAGGTCGAATAGCGGGTTTTCACCCGGCCGCCGAAAATGTCGTCGAGTTCGGCCAGCCGGCGCTGATTGCGGTCGAGTACGGTCACGTCGGCGCCAAGGCCGGCGGCCATTTTCGCTGCATGGGTCCCGACCACGCCGCCGCCGATAACCAGAACGCGCGCGGGCAGCACGCCCGGGACGCCGCCCATCAATAGGCCGCGGCCGCCCTGCGGCGCCGTCAGCGCATATGCCGCCGCCTGAATGGAAAGCCGGCCCGCGACTTCGCTCATGGGAGCGAGCAGGGGCAGACCGCCAAAGTCGTCGGTTACGGTTTCATAGGCGACGCCGGTGACTCCTGACTTGAGCAGGCCCTTGGTTTGGGCCGCGTCAGGCGCGAGGTGCAGATATGTGTAGAGGATCTGGCCTTCCTTCAGCCGTTCGATTTCGACCGGCTGAGGCTCTTTCACCTTCACGATCATCTCGGACTGGGCGAACACGGCGGCTGCGTCCGGCGCGATCTTCGCCCCCGCAGCCCTGTAATCGTCATCTGTCGCCCGAATCCCCGCGCCGGCGCCGGTTTCGACCAGAATTTCATGGCCGTGCGCCATATACTCCCGGACGCTGCCCGGCGTCAGGCCGACCCGATATTCGTTATTCTTGATCTCTTTCGGCACACCGACGCGCATTCCAGCCTCCTCGCAGCTTTCGGGCGTCCCTAGCAGATAGTCGCGCAAGGCGAAAAGGAAATTCTCCAAGCCCCCGCGGCCCGCCCCAAAAGGCTGAAAATTTACAAAGCGTCAGGAGAGTTTAACCGCCCGCGAATCTTTGCGCGCCAGCATGGTCCTGCTTGCATCCAGGTCGCCAAGGAGACCGCCAAATGTTGAACACCGCGCGGGTCGCATTGCCCCCGCCCATCGAAGTTCGCCTGAAAAACGCCTCGGAATTCGTCGATAATGTCACCGAATTCGCACGCGAGGATTTAATCGGTTTTCGCCGCCCATTGGCGGCGACGTTCGCTTTCACCGCGCCGCTCGTGCTCGCCCTGATCTATCAGAGCGCAGGGCTCGAAATCATGCTCAAATGGGCGCTCGCCTATTGCGGCATCACCGCCTTCGGCCTGCTGCTTGTCGGGCGGCAATTATGGCCCGCGCTCGTGCATGAATTCGAAACCCGTTCCGACGCCAAACGAAAGGCGGTCGCCGACCTCCGCTGCGGGTTCGGCGAGGCGTCGTTCATCAGTCTGGCGCGGGCGCCGTACTTCATCGAGCACGATCACGGCGTGCTTGTACTCGCAGACGCCGGCGATTTCCGGACGCTGTTCTTCTCGGTCAGCAATGACGGCGACGACCCTCGCTGGGCGTATTATCAGAGCGGCGAACTCAATCGCAAAGTCTGGCGGTGGCTTCGGCTGCCGATCTCTCGCGATGTTGTGAGGTTTTCGACCGAAGGCTCGAAAGTTCACGGTCATGATGAGATCCCGACCATCGATTCGATCGACGCATGGGAAGCGATCCACACGGCGCTGGGCGAGCCGCTTGACGGCTCCCTGGTTCACCGTCCGCTGGACGAGCTTATCGACATGCTGGAACGGATGATCTAGGCGGCTCCCCTCCCACCCCGGCCGGTCCTGGATCGTCAAGCGCGGGCCCTTACAAAGGGGCCCGCGCGCTGCTACATGCGGGGCATGGCGACCCTTATCGACACCATATCCAAACCGTCCCATCGGCACCCGGAAAAGCGCAACCGGCCCGAAAGCCCGATTCCGCGAAAGCCTGACTGGATCAGGGTGAAGGCGCCGACGTCGGTCGGTTTTAACGAAACCCGCGCCATCGTCCGCGCCAAGAATCTTCACACCGTCTGCGAAGAGGCGGCCTGCCCGAATATCGGCGAGTGCTGGTCGAAAAAGCACGCGACGATGATGATCATGGGCGACACCTGCACGCGCGCCTGCGCCTTCTGCAATGTGAAGACGGGTCTGCCCGGACCGCTCGACGCTCAGGAGCCGGAGAATGTCGGCGCGGCGGTCGCCGAGATGGGGCTGTCGCATGTCGTCATCACGTCCGTCGACCGCGACGATCTCGATGATGGCGGCGCGGCGCATTTCGCTGAAGTCGTTCACGCGATCCGAAAAGCGTCGCCCGGTACGACGATTGAAATTCTGACCCCGGACTTTCTGCGCAAAAATGGCGCAGCGGAGATAGTCATCGACTCAAGGCCAGACGTTTTCAACCACAATCTCGAAACGGTGCCGCGGCTGTACCTTTCGATCCGTCCGGGCGCGCGCTATTTTAATTCTCTGCGCCTGCTAGAGCGCGTAAAGGACCGCGACCCGTCAATGTTCACTAAGTCCGGCATCATGGTCGGTCTCGGCGAGACGCGCGAAGAAATCATGCAGGTGATGGACGACATGCGCTCGGCCGGCATCGACTTCATCACTATCGGGCAATACTTGCAGCCAACCCGCAAGCACGCCCCGGTCGACCGTTTCGTTACGCCGGAGGAATTCAAGTCCTATGAGACCATCGCCCGCGCCAAGGGCTTCCTTATGGTCTCGTCCAGCCCGCTCACCCGTTCGTCGCATCACGCCGGCGAAGACTTTGCGCGGCTAAAGGCGGCGCGCGCCACGCAAGCCCGCGCCTGAGACGATTGCAACGCGGCGAGACGTGACTTCAAGGCGCACAAAAACCCCTGTTTCCTACAGCGCCGCCGAGATGTTCGATCTGGTGGCCGATGTAGAGCGCTATCCTGAGTTCCTGCCGCATTGCGTCGCGCTGCGGATACTCTCGCAGGATATTGTCGACGGCGCGGGGACGCTGACAGCGGAAATGATCGTCGCCTACGGCGCATTTCGAGAGCGGTTCAAAAGTCATGTTCGCCTCAACCAAACTTCGCTCACGATAGAGGCGCGTTATCTCGACGGCCCGTTCAGGAAGCTGCACAATTTCTGGCGGTTCACTGACATGAAGGACGGCTCGGAGGTTGACTTTACTATCGACTTCGAGTTCCGCAGCTTCTTTCTCCAAGCTGCTGCGGCCACAGTGTTTGAACGCGCATTCGAGAAAATGTCGGAAGCTTTTGTTGAACGCGCCGATGAAGTTTACGGCCGCAAGGCTGTTTAAAGCTTCGTCAGGCGTTCAACATGGCGGCGAGAAATCCCAACGCCGTTTCTACAGCCTTTGTCCTGACGAAATCGCGCGAGCCGTGGGCGAAGACGCGCCGTTCCGCGCGCAGCAGTCCTGTACGCGACGCAAGACCGAACCACACAAGGCCGACAGGCTTTTCCGCATTGCCGCCGTCCGGACCGGCGATCCCGGTGACCGAGACGGCGATATCGGCGGACGAAGCGGCGAGAGCGCCCTTGGCCATCGCTTTGGCAGTCTCGCCGCTGACGGCGCCGTGACGCACGATGAGCGCGCGGCTGACGCCGAGCATCTCCATCTTCGCTTCGTTGGAATAGGTGATGAAGCCGCGTTCGAACACGGCGGAAGATCCGGGCACGTCTGTTAACGCTGCGCCGATACGCCCGCCCGTGCACGATTCCGCTGTCGCGATGGTTAGCCCTTCGGCCCCGGCCTTGTGAACGATGGCTTCGGCGAGGTTCCAGATGCGGTGCGATTGAGTCATGTCAGTCCGCCGCCGGAAGGCGCACGGTCGCTGTCGCCATCGCCGCCAACCCTTCGCGCCGTCCTGTGAATCCGAGTTCTTCCGATGTCGTCGCTTTAACCGAAATGCGCGACTGATCGAGGCTCATGATCTCGCCCAGCGCCGCCCGCATCGCCGCCCGGTGCGGCCCGATGCGAGGGGCTTCGCAAATCAGAGTCACATCGCAATGCGTGACGTCGCCGCCTGTCTCGCGCACCAGCGCGCACGCTTTCTCCAGAAAGATGCGCGAGGGCGCGCCTTTCCATTGCGGATCTGAAGGCGGAAAATGATCGCCGATGTCGCCGGCGCCGATCGCCCCGAGGATGGCGTCGGTCAGGGCGTGCATGCCGGCGTCGGCGTCGGAATGGCCTTTGAGCTTCGCCGTGTGCGGGATCGAAACGCCGCAAAGGATCGTCGCTTCTCCCGGCTCGAACTGATGGACATCGTAGCCGTGGCCGGTCCGGTATTCGTACATCGCTCTCTTCCGTCCAAGGAGGATTTCCGCCATGCCGAAATCCTCGGCCTGGGTGATTTTCATGTTATCGGGAGAGCCTTGGGCAAGGCTGACCTTCAGCCCCGCCGCTTCGGCGACCGCCGCGTCGTCCGTATGGGCGCGTCCCGCCTCGGCGCGATGGGCGGCGAGGATCGCCTTGAACGCAAAACCCTGCGGCGTCTGCGCCCGCCACAACCTTTCCCGCGGCACAGTGTCGGTAATACACGGGTGATCGGCGCCATCTGCGCGCTTGATCGTATCAAAAACGGGTAGGGCGGCGATGGCCCCGTCCGCGCTATCGAGCGCCCTGATGACTCTTGAAATCACGACGGCGTCCACAAAGGGCCGGGCGGCGTCATGGATCAGAACTTTTTCGGGGGCGAGCGGTTCGAGGCTTTCAAGGCCGAGCCGCACCGAGTCCTGCCGCTCGGCGCCGCCATGGACAGGCGTCAGCAATTTTACGTGTCCAGCGAGTCCCGCCATCGCCTCTGCGTAGAGGTCTTCGTCGTCGCGGTGGATAATCACCCGGACATGATTAATTTGAGGGTGAGCAAGGAAAGCTTCCGCCGTGCGGGCGAGCACCGTCCGGCCGGCCAGCAGCCTGTACTGTTTAGGCCCGCCTTCACCGGCGCGCGATCCGCGGCCGGCGGCGACGATGATGGCGGCTGTTTTGCTCAACGGACTCACTTTGAAACCGGGTTATCCTTTTCTTTCCGCGATTTAGCCCTTATCGACAAGCCGCATCCTCTGCAAAGCCCCAGACCATGAAAATCGGACCGATCAGCCTCGCCAACAATATCGCCGTCGCCCCTATGTCGGGCGTCAGCGACGTGGCGTTCCGGCGCGCGGCGTCCGATTGCGGGGCGGGGCTTGTGGTCTCCGAGATGGTGGCGAGCGCGGAGCTGGCCCGCGCCCGCCCGGACATGGTCCGCAGGGCCGAGGGCGATCCGGCCGTCAGACCCTTTGTCATGCAGCTCGCCGGCCGCGAGCCGCACTGGATGGCGGAGGGCGCTCGATTGGCTGAAGCGGCCGGGGCCGACATCATCGATATCAACATGGGCTGTCCATCGCGGCAGGTGACGGGGCAACTTTGCGGCTCGGCGCTGATGCGGGATCTCGATCAGGCGCTGCCGCTAATCGAGGCGACAGTAAAGGCCACTTCAAAGCCTGTGACGCTCAAAATGCGCCTCGGCTGGGACTGGAACTGTCTCAACGCCCCGGAGCTCGCGCTGCGCGCCGAAGCCGCCGGCGTTCAGATGATCACCGTGCACGGTCGCACCCGGAACGACTTTTACAAAGGGCAGGCGAACTGGTCGGCAGTCAGCGCCGTCAGCGAGAACGTTTCCATTCCGGTGATCGTCAATGGCGATATTGTGGATCTTCAAACCGTCCGACAGGCGTTGCAGGAGTCGGGCGCAGCCGGCGCCATGATCGGTCGGGCGGCGGTCGGCAGGCCGTGGCTGCCCGGCGCCATAGCCACAGCGCTGGCGTCTGGCGCGGCGCACATCGCGCCGCCCTCGGCCGAAGACCAGCTCGCCATCGCGCTCGCCCACTATCGCCATACGCTAGAGGTTTACGGCGTCCGGCTCGGCGTCAAAGTCGCCCGCAAGCACCTTGCCGGCTATGTTGATCACGCGCCTTTGGACATCGATCCAGCGATGCGCCGTCGTCTGCGGGCCGTCATCTGCGAACTCGCCGATCCGGGGGCGGTAGAGGATTCGCTCGCCTGCCTGTTCGGCGGACAGGGAGACCGGCTGCTGGTCCCGTTGGCCGCGTGATCTAATCACCTGCGGCCAATTTGCCACAAATGTGTTGATTTCCTGCAACAACCATAGCAGCATCCCGCCTGGTTCACGGGTTGCACTGGGGAGTGAAGGCGGTTTGCGCCTCGCTCGTCAGGCGCCGGGACCAATCCCGCGGGGGCGGATGAGGGCGTTTGGTTGTGTGGCCCGTCGATCGGCGATTAGCAGTCGATGCTCGGCTGGGCGAAACGGTTGAAAGCACGCGTGGATAAAGCGAGCCTGAATAAAGCCGCGTCCCAGGGGCCGGCGCAGCGAACCAACTGGACCTTATCGAACACCGTCGTCGCAGCGGCGTTGGCTGGCGCTGTGGTGTTTGCGGTTATCACCACCTGGCTGCTGCTCTCGCCGCTCGTCGAACGGATCGATCCCGCGCTTCTCACCCTCATGATCGTCGCGAACGTCCTGATCGCGGCGGGCTTTGCGATCCTCATCTTGCTGCGGCTGTGGCATGTCTGGTCTGACCGCCGCCATCAGCTCGCCGGGTCTCAGACCCACATGCAGCTTGTGGGCATGTTCGCGCTTGTCGCGGTGGCGCCGTCGATCATCGCGTTCCTGTTCGCCTTCACGATCCTGCGCACCAGCCTTAATGACGTCTTCAGCGACCGGATCGAGAAGTACCACAACACCGCGCGCGACCTCGCCAATGCTCTTGTCAACGAAAAGGCCGCCGATCTCGAACTGCTGATGCGGCAGATTTCTTTCGACATCCGGCGCAACGAAGAAGCCGGGCTCGGCCTCGAAGCGACCCCGATCACCTTCCGCCAGTACCTGTTCGCGCAAGCGCAGCTACGCGGGCTTGCGGCGCTGTATGTGATCGACGGCGAAGGCCGGCTGCTGGTCCGCGCCGAGGTCAATGAAGGAGTTTACAACCTTCCCACGGCCACCTCACTCGCTAATCTCAACAAGAGCGCCGCCCCGGGCGAATTATTCACGTTCGGCGTCAATGACGACGCCAGCCTCGACGTATTCCGGGGCGCTCTCAGCCTGCCTCAATATGGCGGGGGCTTTATCGTCGGCTACAAGCCGGCAGATCCCGAGACGACGCAAAGGCTGTTCGCGGTGAACGCGCTGCGGTCTGACTGGCGCGAAGCGGAACTTGGCCGTTCGCGCGCGGAAAGCGTGTTTCTCGCTGGTTACATCCTGCTGGCGATCATCATTCTCTCCGGCGCAGTGTGGCTCGGCCTTTGGGCGGCGACGCGGATCGTGAAACCGATCGGGCGGCTGATCGGCATGGCGGAGCGAGTGTCCGGCGGCGATCTCGGATCGCGAGTTGAAGTCTACAAGGACGATGGCGAGCTTGGCGCGCTGGCGCGGTCGATGAACCACATGACCGCGCAACTGCAAACGCAGCGCAACGACCTTGTTGAAACCAACAAGCAGTTCGACCGCCGTCGCCGGTTCACGGAAGCGGTGCTGTCAGGCGTGTCGGCCGGGGTTGTCGGCGTCTCGTCGGAGGGCCGCATCACTATCGCCAATCGCTCGGCCGCCGATCTCCTTGGTGCCGATGCGGGGAAACTGACCGGAGCGCCTGTCAGCGAAGCCCTGCCTGAGCTCGAAAGCATGCTCAACAGCATTTCCGGCGCCTGCAATGTCGAGATCGCCGACCAGATCGAGCTTGTGCGCAACGATCGCGCGCGGACAGTCAATGTGCGGATCGTCAGCGATCAGGTCGACGGCGAGCGCAGCCTTGTCATCACTTTTGACGACATCACTCAGCTCATCGCTGCGCAGAGAAACGCCGCATGGGGCGACGTGGCGCGCCGGATCGCCCACGAGATTAAGAATCCGCTGACGCCGATCCAGCTTTCCGCCGAACGGCTTCGCCGCAAATATCTCAAGGAAGTTACGACGACGCCGGAAATATTCGACAAATGCACTGAAACCATTATTCGCCATGTCAGCGATATCGGGCGTATGGTCGATGAATTCTCGTCGTTCGCCCGCATGCCGAAGCCGGTCATCGCCCGCGAGGATATCCGCGAGCTCGTCAAGTCCGCGATCTTCCCGCAGCGCGTCGCCGCTCCCGATGTCGAGTTCACTTTCGACGCGCCGGATCTGCCGGTATTCGTCGATTGCGACGGACGGCTGATCGTTCAGGCGCTGTCCAATCTGTTGAAGAACGCTCTGGAATCCATTGCGGCCAGAGCCGACGAGGAAAACGCAAGCTCTGGCGGGCGGATCAATGTCGCTATCGCCACGCGCGGTCAGGAAACGCGCATCGATGTGGTCGATAATGGCGTCGGGCTTCCCAAGGCGGAGCGTCACCGGCTTACGGAACCCTACATGACGACGCGCGTCAAAGGCACGGGGCTCGGCCTCGCAATCGTCCGGAAGGTGATCGAGGAACATGGCGGCTCGTTGAGGTTTGACGACGATACATCGCTCGGGGCGACGGGGGCCCGGGTGAGCGTGCTGCTGCCGATGTCGTCAGCGGTGGGCGGCGCGGCGACGGTGAAGGCGGCGGCGGAGTGAAGATCGGGAAAAGGAACGAGGATCGGGTATGAGCGTAGACATTCTTGTCGTGGATGACGAAGCCGATATTCGCGAACTGGTTACCGGGCTGCTTGAAGATGAGGGGTTCAGTCCCCGCGCCGCGGCGAACTCGGACGCAACATTCGCCGCCGTTCGGGACAGATTGCCCTCTCTCGTGATCCTCGATGTCTGGCTGCAGAACTCGACTCTTGACGGAATCGAGATTCTT
>JAVJPA010000082.1:0-12459 GCA_040216495.1 Amphiplicatus sp.
GCGGCTTTTATTAACAACGTGTTCGACACGGAGTACCGGACATTCCAGGACTTTTCCACGACGGAGCGTCTTGGTCAGCCGCGGACAACAGGCTTTGAAGTGCGCTACAGTTTCTAGGCGCAGGAGGCGGAGCGGGATGACGACCGAAGAGCTTTTGGCCGGCTGTCCCGCCCGAAACGCGGGTAAAACGGCGTACGCTAGAAGGGTCCATCACAGAAATGTTGACACGCCGCACGCTTCTAGGAACGGCCGCCGCTGTCGCTTCCGCGCCATGGTTGTCGCCTGTGACCGCTGAAAGCAATGCGTCTAGCCATGCGAGCGCCATCGCCTGTGCAATGCAAAGCCTGCCGCGCGCCGCGCCGTTGGCTGTCGCCGAGCGGACCGCGTGGACGCTTTTGGACGCGCTCGGGGCGATGCTGTATGCGACGACGCTCCCCGAGGCCATGACCGCAGCGGGGTATTTCGCCAGCAGTGCGCATCGCGGCGGCATCGTTATTCCAGCCGCGGATCTGTCCGCCAATGCTGCGCAGGCGGCCGCCGCGACGGCTTTTCTTATTCATGCCGCTGAGATCGATGATAGCGACATGCGCGGACAGTTGCGCGCCTCTGCTGTGATCATGGCGGCGGCACTCGCCGCGGCGCAGGAAGCGGACGCGAGCGGCGCCGATTTCATTCGCGCCGCCGCCCTCGGGTATACGCTGCAGGGACGCTTCGCCGCGCCCGTCGGCGCGATACAGGCGCGCGGCTGGATGGCGTCCGGCGTATGGGGTCCCCCGTCCGCCGCCGCCGCCACGGCGCTGCTAAAAAGTCTGCCAGCTGATCAAGTCTCGGCGGCGATCTCGCTTGCCGGGTCAACGTCTGGCGGGCTCTTTCAGTACTATTTCGATCAGACGGAAGAAAAGCGCCTCATCGTCGCCCGCGCCGCGCGCGCCGCCATCGAAAGCGCCGAGCTTGCTGCGATCGGCGAACACGGGGCGCCGCACATCATAGAAGGGAGGGCGGGGCTCTACCAACTGTTTGGCGGGGTTGAGGCGCCGCCATCCACACATTTCACCGAACGCTTAGGCGATCTGGAAGGCCCGTTGTTCGTCCGGCCCAAATATTTCGCTGCATCGCACTCGATCATTCCGACGCTGGATGGGCTCGCAGCCGTTGCGCCGCAAGGAATCGATCCGTCCAACGTCGTCCGCATCGTTGTGCGTGGCGATCCTGCCTGGGAGGCGGTCATCGGCGAGAAAATCAACTCGTTTGAGGCCCCAACCACGCAGATCGGGGCGGCGCTGAATCTCAGCTATGTCGTCGGGTTATGGATCGCGCGCGGCCGCGTTCTCCCGACCGATTATACGCCGGCGGCCATGCGTGATGAGGCAATCCTCGCTCTTGCGCGCAAAAGCGCGTTTGAAACTGCGCTCGGCCAGCATCTCTCGATCGAAGTGGTGTTGAAGAATGGCGAAATAATCCGCGCTTCCGCTGCCGATCCGGAACCGGACGAACTCGCCCCTTTCGAGCGTGAACGCCGGCTGGAAAAATTCCGCGGGCTTTCTGCCTCGCGTCTCTCCGAGAAGAAGACGGAAGAGTTGCAGATGCATTGCCTCGATGTGGCGAAGGCCCAGTCGATGCGAGACTGGGCGCGCCGCGCGCAGACCATCTGCGCATAACCGCGCTTACTCCACCGCCTTATAAACGGCGGCCTTCAATTGATCGAGCAGGGGCAGCGTGCCTGACGGGAAAAGCTGCGTCATCAGCACGGCGTCGAGGCAAAGCTCGGGAACGACGAAAAAGGTCGTGCTTGCAGCGCCGCCCCAAGCGTACTCGCCCTTGACCCCGGGTTTGTCGGAAAGGTCCGGGTCGACCAATACGGCGCCGCCCAGCGCAGCCCCCATGCCGCCCCCTGTTCCGCCAGCGCCGAACGCCATGAACTTTGACAGCGTTTGGCCGAGCACCTCCGGGCTGACATGGCTCGTCATCATGGTCCGCGCTGTTTCCTCGCGGAGAATGCGCCCGCCATCATACCGGCCTAGCCGGGCAAGCATCGCGGCGAAGCGGTCGTAATCGCTCAACGTCGATAACAAACCTGCAGCGCCCGATTCCGCGGACGGCTTAGTAAGAAAAGGCGAGCTTTTCGCCGCTTCGGCAAGAACGAGTGCGCCGTCCTTGAGCGAGTACATGCTCGCGAGGCGACTGGCCTTGTCGGCGGGAACGTGAAAGTCGGTGTCTTTCATGCCCAGCGGATCAAAAAGGCGCGCCTTGAGGAAAGCGCTGAAACTCATTCCGGAAGCGCGCTCAACGACAAGCCCGGCGACGTCCGGAGAAAAACTGTAGAGCCACTGCGCGCCGGGCTGAAACTGCAGGGGCGCATGCGACAAACGGGCTGCGAAGTCCGATAAGCCCTTCATTTCGGGGTCATGAATAAACTTGCCGGCGTTAAGCCCGAGCCTCCGATAGAGCGGCGCGATTGGACCCGGATTCCAGCTGTTGCTGATGCCGGACGTATGCGCGAGCAGATCGAGGATGCGCATCGTTTGCGCCGGTTCTGTGCGCATCTCTCCGTCTTCTTCGCCGACATAGACCCTAAGATTCTCGAACTCCGGCAAAAAGCGCGTGACGGGATCTGATAGCGAGAGCTTGCCGTCATCGAGCAGGATCATCACGGCGACGGCGGTGACGGGCTTCGTCATGGAGTAGATACGGTAGATCGTGTCAGGCGCGATGGCTCGGTTCGAGGCGAGGTCTGCGGCGCCGGCATAGTGTTCGACCATCGGCTCGCCTTTAACAGACACGCGCGCCGAACCGCCGGCGATCTTTCCTTCCCCGACAAGGGAGTCGATAAGGGCGCTTACGGCAGTAAGCCTTTTTGGGTTGAGTTTGCCCGAGACCGCTTTGGCTCGCGCAGCGGAAAAGGGGATGGCGGCGAGGGGCGCCATAGCCGCCGCTGACAGCAGCCTGCGACGATCGAGGAAAAGCGACATTATAACCTCCGACACATTGTCAATAAACGGCAATGCACTCCCCTCATGGCCGTTTTCTCGAAACTTTATGCGGAATTGGTCCCCGCCGCCATAGGATTAGTTGACTAATTGTCGATAATTGACAAACTTAGGCGCCACTGACGAACGCAGGGAGTCGCGTTCGTCAGTGCTGTCTGAGGCGCCGGCCGGAAAATTCTTGGCGAGTTGGTCTGGCGTTATCTTTGTACGCGTTCCCATCAATCAAAAAATCTGGAGGAAACTGTGCTCAGCTTACGGAAGGAAGTAGTGCGCGCCGCGATACTCTCGGCGGCGCTTGCGGGAGCCGCCCCGGCGGCCGCGCAATATGATTTTACCGACGTGAAAGCAGCGCTTGACGCATCGCCGTTCCAGCATGGCGCCCTGATAATCTATCATAAGGGCGACGAAGTTTATCGCGCCGGTTTTGGCTGGTGGGATGGCTACTCTGATTCGCAACTCGCGAATCTCCCTGCGATCAATGTAGCATCGCTGTCCAAGACATTCACAGCGGCGTTGGCGATGACGATCACGGAGGATACAGCTGTCGGCCTGTCGCTGAGCGATCTCGTTAAAGACCACATCACGAATGCGACGACGCTTAACAAGAACAAAATCAACGCGACGACTTTCGCCTACGATGTGATGAAGGTCGACAATCTCATCACCATGACCAGCAGCCATAACTACTTTCTTCCATGGCCGACAAACCTGCTTACCTGCATCAACAATCCGCTGTTCGCCTTCAATACGTGCGGCGAAAACATGGTTAAAAAAAACCTCGAAAAAACTAGCGCTTTTGCGACCTATGTGATTCCGCCCGGCACGGCGTTCGGCTACACGAGCGCGTCATGGCAGATTCTTGGGCTGGTGCTCCTCAATGCGGTGAACAACGCCTATTCGAGCAGTCTCGACTTCGAGGCTCTCCTCGATCAGTATCTTACTGGCGAGAACGCTTGCGATCTTCAGAAAACCATCATCACGACGGCGAATAACGAATGGCCCGCAGGCGGCATCGAAACCGATTTGATCGATGGCGGAAAATTTGCGCAAGCGCTGCTGTCGGGCGAATGCGGCGATAATCATACGCTGCTTTCCTCGGCATCGCAGACGGCGATGGAAACGAATACTATGCCGTCCGAAACTATCTATAATCCGGACACGACGGGGCTCGGGTATGGTCGCGGCCAATTCATCTACGAACCGACGGGAACGACAAGCTCTGAGATATTCATCGGCGCCGGCGCATGGGGCGCGACCGTATTCTATTCCCGAGACAACGATTGGGCGGCGTATCTGCATCTCGACGATCATTTGCTGTCTGGTTACGAGGATGCGTTAGACCTCGCCAAGGCGCTTGTGCCGCTGATTGACGATCAGGCGGATGCAAACCCCTGATCGAGAATCTTAAAGGAAGCGCGCGAGAAAAGCTCCAATTCGAGCCGTTCCCTCGCGCGCTTCCGGCAACGCCGGAAACCCATGATAAACATGAAAAAGTCCGTCGGCGATGACGAGATCGGACTCGACGCCGGCGGCTTTTGCGCGCGCTGCGAGGCGCGCCGAATCATCGAGCAGGATCTCATGCGAGCCGACTTCTATCAATAATGGCGGCAATCCGTATAGCGTCGCAAACAGCGGCGACATAAGCGGATCGTCTCGTCGCGCCGCGCCTGCATAAGAGACGGCCGACTGTTCGAGACCTTGCGGTGACAGAAACGGATCGAGCGCCGCGCGCTCCGCAATCGACACGCCGGACAGGGTCAAATCCGTCCACGGAGAAATAAGCGCAGCGCTGGCGGGAAGACGCGAGCCCCGGTCGCGCGCCGCGACGAGCAGCGCCAGCGCAAGCCCGCCGCCAGCTGAATCGCCTGCAACGGCCGCGATATCGCCGAACAGACCCGGCATGGCGTCGTACACGGCCAGCGCGTCTTCCAACGCGGCGGGAAACGGATGCTCCGGCGCGAGCCGATAATCGGGCAGAACCGCCCTCAATCCCGCCGCCCGCGAGATCCGTCCGGCGAGTTCGCGGTGACTTCGCGGCGAGCCGATGCAATAAGCGCCGCCGTGGAGATAGAGAAGAAACGGCGCGTCGTCAGAGCCGGGCGGCGTAAGGAGATCGCAAGCGACGCCAGCGATAACCACGGACTCGACATTAACATCGTCCGGCGCAGGCGCGAGGGCGGCGCGGGCTTCGAAACTTGCACGGCGTTGCGCTAGAGAGACAGGCGTTTGTGAGAGGATGGCGCGGTTCATCGCCAGCGCCGCTATCGTTTCTTTCGCGGCTTCGCTGATCATGGCGCGCCGAACTCCGCAAGGCCGGCGACCGCTGTGTCGCCGTTTGGGTTGAGCAGCGCATAATCCGTAGCGACTGGATGTGCGCGAGCGTGAAGCGCTACAGCCGCGCCGGCCGGCACTGGCGCTGCGAACCGGGCGGTTAGGCGCCGCAGGTGGCGCGCGTCTCCTGTTTCGGCGCTGACAAGGGCGAGACCTGCGGCGGCCCACAGCGCGGTGCCATGCACGATGATCCCATCGAGCCCGGCGTCGAGGGCCGTGCGTCTTTCCGTATGGATTGGGTTCCAGATTTCTGCGCACTCCGAATAAACATGGGCAAATCCCGGTGGCAATCGAAGCGTTGTCACGAGCGGCGCGTCAGAGAGATCCTTAATGAGCGGCGGCGCCGGAACCTCGCCGCCATCATCAGCTCGTACGTCCCGGTAGATCGTCGCCGCGGTCGTCTGCGAGAAGATGATTTCCGTTCCCGCCCGTCTGGTCGTCGCGCGGGAGGCGAGGACGGCGCCGCTGCGGGTTGCGCGTACGCCGAGAATATGCGCCTCGACCTCGACGGCATCGCCTGCTTCGATAGACGCGAGAAACCGCGTATCCTGACTCACATGGACGCCGCGCATGGCTTCTTCGGGCGGCATAACGGCTTTGAGCGAGTCGAGAATTTCCAGCGTCAAAAGCCACTCGGGCGTCGCGACATGGGTAGGCAGCGCGAGTAGAGGCGCGCGCGCATCGTCAAGCCCGGCCGCATCATTCGGCGCCATCGCTGCGCGATAGGCGAGGATGCGGCGCGGGCTCGCTTCCCAGCGCACTGGACCGAAACGGCGCCCGGCGAGGTCGCGCGGCAAAGGCATGTCGACTTTTCCTTTCCTCTTGCGGAAGTCGAAACTATATCATGTCAATAATCTACACTAGGGTGTCGACGCATTCCCTGCGCTGGCGGAATCACGGCGAATGCGTCACAAGCGGCTATGGGAAGAAACGACGCGGTCATGTCTCGCGAGAAAACAGGCGCGGAAAAGAAACAAGGCGCAGCCGGGCGAAGCCATAGCGGCCCTCAAGGAGTTGCCGCCGAGCTTCGTCATTTGATCGTGGACGGAGCGTACAAGGCAGGCGCGCGAATCACCGAGCGGGCCGTTGCGGAGAAGTTCGGCTGCACGGCGGCGGCGACCCGGGAAGCTTTTCATCTTCTGGAGAAGCAGGGGGCGATAGCGGTTTCCGCCCGGCGCGGCGCCCGCGTGATCGATGAAGAACAGGCGCCGCAGGGGGAGATTTTCCTTGTTTGGGACCGGCTGCGCTGGTTGCTCGGCGAGGAGCTTCGACGTCATGGGGCGAGCGTGAATGGCGATGCGCCGAAAGCGGCGGCGGGAGAGTCGCGCTCGCAGCGGCTCGGCGCCGTCGAGGCGAGCCTCCTGCGTCTCGGCGGACTCTCTCACAACCGGCGCCTTGCCGAAGCCATGGCGCGCGTCGCCTTGCATGTGATGATCGTGGCGCCGGGACGGTTTGACGAAATTGAAGCGAGTCTCGCCCGATGAGGTCGGAATTTGAACCGGATGTCCGCGCCTTCTTCGCCCGCGCTGAAGCGCTGATTGGGCTGGCGCAAGGCCCGCCGCCGACGCTGCCCGGCCACATCGCCGCGTGGATCGCCGACCGTATCCAGTTCGGCGACTTCAAGCCGGGCGATTCGATCCGCGAGCTGACGGTTTCGGACTATTTCGACGTCAGCCGCGGCCCCGTCCGCGAAGCGCTCCGGTTGCTCGACCGCGACGGGCTGGTTGTCCTCAACGGCCGAAAGGGCGCGATGGTGCGCGACCTTTCGGCGGAAGAGACGGACGCGCTGTTCCGCATCCGCGCTGAATTATTCGCCGCGCAAGCGGGGCTCGCCGCAAGCGTCACGCCCCGCGATCCGGCTGTGCTCGCCGCGCTCGATGACGGCGCCGCGTTGCTAACGCGCATCGCCGCTGCGGACGGCGCGCCTGTCGGCGATTACATCACCGTGCGCCGGGCCATCTCCGTGTTGATCGCTAGCCTTTCCGGGGCGAACTACATGGCGACGCTTTCCGCCGCCCTTGAGCGCGAAGTTGCGGTGTTGTGGGCGAGCGTGATGAATCCCGAACGCCGCCGCCGCTCGGCGGCCACATGGAGCGGGCTGTGCAAGGCGATCGCCAATTCCCGCGTCGGCGAGGCGGAACGGCTTGCGCGCGATCTCGTGCTGGACGGCCTTGCGGAAGTTCAGCGGCGTTCGGAATCTGATGAAACGCCGGAGGCGTCATCGCCCAAGAAGCGGCGGCGGCGATAAGATTCTCCGAATTCCCGGGTGTTAGCGAACGCCGGCGGCAACGGGCGACGGCTGCGCCTCAAGGTCGACCAAATCCGCAGCATATGACGCGAGTGAACGGGATCGTCATGATCCGTAAACGCCGTTCTCGCGTGGAGAACAGAATAGTTGCTGGCGATTTCAATATCGCCGGGCCGCATCAGGAATTCGTAATAGAATGACGGATCGTTGAGGATGGAATCGAGAGCGTCCATTGCTGCGATCTGGTCGCGCGTCAGGCGCGGCGCATCGGGGATGAGCTGCGCAAGCTCGATATAGCCGCGCTTGTAGAGGATGCTCATACGGCCTTCGTGCCAGGAGAAGATCGGCGCAAGCTGGTAAGGCCGGTCGGGGCCGAGCTGGCCGCGCGCATCGAAAGCGAATGGCGTTTGCAAGGCGGCGGCTAGAGAGGGATCTCTCGCGAGAATCTCGTTGAACGCCGCCGTGGCGCTGGCGACTCGGCTTGTGCCGCCCGCCTTCGCCGCGCGCCGGCACAGAAAGAAAAGCGCGTCGGAACCGTCGCCGTGAAAAGTCAGCTCTATATTCGTCTGGTAGCCGCGCACTGTCGATGTCGTGAAGGCGCCGGCGGCTTCCTCTGCGGAAACGAATGTCTGTTCGGCGCGCACATGATGCAGGAGCTTGCCTGAAATATCCTGTTTTTCCGCGAAGCCGATATGGCTCGCCAACCCCCAGAATAAGCGTTCGATATCGGGAAGGGAGAGGCCTTCAATCGGCGCGTCCCGCAGCATCGCAACGCCGCGTCCGCCTTCGATTTCGTCAATGACGCCGTCAAGGACGGGGCCAAGAGTCGGGAGGACGAAGACGGCGGGGTCGATTTCTTCGAGAGGGATGGCGCGGGCGTTGGTTTCGGCGAGGGCGGCAAGGGCTTCCGCCCGCTGGGCGGGGGTGAGGGTGATGACCCAGGATGGATCGCGCGCAAGGTCCGCCCCGCGCCATGCGCTCTTGTCGGCGACGGATGTGAGGCGCATGGGGGTTCCTAAGCAGATGAAATCTAGTATCTTATTTAATGTCGATTATTGACAATCATAAGCGGGCGCGCTTCCATAGTAAAGCTGCAGGTTCGCGAAGTAGGCCCTGCTGATTGCGGAAAGCCCGCGTTTAGGCGGGCGCGCCAATATAAACAGCCGTCGCCATTCGGACGATGGTGCGGGGAACGTCAGGACGGGAACAAAGGTGAGCGTCAGCGAAACGACAAATCCGACGGCTGCTCCTGAGGCTGCGAGAACGCCGCTGCCGTACTTCCTCGGCATGATGTTCCTCGTCTCCACGCTGAACATGGCCGACAGGCAGATCATAGGCATCGTCGCCGAGCCTCTCAAAAACGAATTCGGCCTTTCCGACACTATGCTGGGCGTCGTAGGGGGCACTGCGTTCGCGCTCGTCTATCCGACGCTCGGCCTGCCGCTCGCGCGTTTCGCCGACCGCTTCAATCGACGCAATATTCTCGCCGCATGCCTCGCCTTCTGGAGCGCCATGACCATGTTGTGCGGCCTTGCGCCCGGGTTCTGGACGTTGGCGCTGGCGCGCACGGGCGTCGCGGCGGGAGAGGCGGGCTACGCTCCGTGTACGCACTCCCTGATCGCCGACTCTGTCAAACCGGAAAACCGCGCGACGGCGTTCTCTATTCTCGTGCTCGGCATCTCCGCAGGCGGGCTGGTCGCTTCGATCATCGGCGGTCTCGTTGCGCAGCACTATGGCTGGCGTGCGGCGTTTCTCGCGGTCGGCGCGCCCGGCTTTATCGTTGCGGCGCTGGTTTTCCTCACCATCAAGGAGCCGGCGCGCGCCGCTTCTTCCGGCCCGCGCGCCGGGGCGTTCGCCGCCTTCGGCAAGCTCATCAAGTCGCCGCCTTTTCTGTTTTGCGTCATCGGGTCGGCATTTCATCTCATGGTCGCTTACGGGCTCGCCGCTTTCGGCGTCGCCTTTTTCGTGCGCGTGCACGGCATGTCGGTCGGCGAGGCGGCTGTCATGCTTGGCGGGGCCGCGGCTGTAGCGGGCGCGCTGGGCAGCCTGATCGGGGGGCTCACGGGGGATTTTCTTGCGAAGCGCGACCGCCGCTGGCTCGCTTGGTGGCCGGCTGCAACTGTTTTCGTCGCGACGTTGATAGGCGCGCCCGCTTTCCTGATGCCCGCGGCGGGATTCGCCATCGCCGCCGCCGTCGTCGCCGTCTTCGCCAACGCGCTCTATCAACCCGCGACATATGCGCTTGTGCAAGGCGTCGCCGATCCGCGCGAGCGGGCGAGCGCGGCGGCGCTGATGATCTTCATCCAGAATCTGGCGGGTCTCGGACTCGGACCTCTTATCGTCGGCCTGCTGAGCGACAGCATGCAAGCGGCCTTAGGTCCGCGCGCGCTCGGGGTGGCGCTGGCCTGTCTTTTTCTCCTCAACATTCCTTCGGCCATCGCCTTCTTCCTGTCGGGAAAGGCGTGGGGGCGGGATCCGGCTAAAGCCGGAGACGGAGCATCGCATATGGAGCGGACATGAGCGCGGTGAAAGAAAAGCCGAAAGGCGCGCCGGCGGTCGCCGCCGCCGAGGGCGGCGCCTACACCTGTATCGCCGTGAAGAAACTGACGCCTGTCATCGGCGCGGAAATCGAAGGCGTCGATCTCGGCGCAGGTCTGGCCCCGGAGACCGTGGACGAAATAAAACGCGCCTTTCGAGAAAACCTCGTCATTTTTTTTCGCGATCAAAAACTCACTCCCGACCAGCACATCGCTTTCGGAAAGCTGTTTGGCGGCCTGCATATTCACCCCGCCGCGCCGAGCGAGCCGGGCTATCCGGAACTGATGATTATTGCGGCCGACGAACATTCGGCGCGCGCAAACGGCGAAGCATGGCATACGGATGTCTCCTGCGACGAATGCCCGCCGCTCGGCAGCATTCTCTATCTCAAGAAAACGCCGCCGCTCGGCGGCGATACGCTCTTCGCCAGCATGTACGCCGCTTATGATGGGCTCTCAGCGCGAATGAAGGCGTACCTCGAAGGATTGACGGCGGTTCATGACGGAGAACATGTCTATCGCGGGCTCTACGCCGATCTTGGGGTCGCCGACCGACCGCGCTACCCGATCGCGCGCCATCCGGTGATCCGCACTCACCCAGAAACCGGCCGCAAATGCCTTTACGTCAATTCAGGATTCACGACTCACATCGAGGACGTCAATCGCGACGAAAGCGACGCGATCCTGCGTTATCTTTTCGCCCACGCCGCCCATCCAGCCTTCCAGTGCCGCTTCCGCTGGACGGCGAACGCTGTCGCTTTCTGGGACAATCGCTGCGCCCAGCACCACGCCATATGGGACTATTGGCCCAACAGGCGCTATGGAAACAGGGTCACGGTCAAAGGCGATCGCCCATTCTGAGCGGCCGCTTCCCAGTTGGAGAAATGATTCATGTCAAGTTCGGCTCTCGCCGACTTCATTGTCGTCGTGACAGGGGCCTCGACGGGTCTGGGGCGGGCGATCGCCGTCGGCTCGGCCGAGCGCGGCGCAAAGACTGTCATTGTCAATTATGCCTCAAGCGAGAAGGAAGCGACTGAGACAGGAAGGCTCGTGGAATCGGCGGGCGCGCAGGCGATTCTCGTTCAGGGCGATGTGGGGGACGATGACGCTTGCCGGAGCATAGCAGATACTGCGAAACCCTTCGGCCGTATTGATGCGCTGTTCAACAATGCTGGCGTCACCACATTTGCGCCGGATCATGGCGATCTCGATGCGGTGAGCGGCGATGATTTTTTGACGGCGTATCGCGTCAACGTCGTCGGCGCCTACCAGATGATCCGCGCAGCGAGGGCTTTGCTCGAAGCCGGACCGCGGCCTGGCGCTGTCGTCAACACCTCCTCCATCGCCGCCGTCACCGGCATCGGTTCATCTGTGCCTTACGCCGCGTCGAAAGGCGCGCTGACGACCATGACCATTTCGCTTGCCCGCGCGCTGGCGCCGAAGATCAGAATCAACGCGATCTGCCCGGGCTTCATCGATACGCCCTGGTTCTCTAAAGCTTATCCTGCCGAAAGCGTGGCAGCGCTGCGCGACAAGATGGCGGCGTCGACTCCGCTGAAAGCTGCTTCGACGGCGGAAGATGTCGCTGGCGCCGCTCTGTTTTTCGTTTCGCCCGACGCGCGTCATGTCACCGGAGAGACGCTTCTTGTCGATGCGGGAACACATCTTGGGTTCGCTCCGCTTATCGCGCGTTAGGGGAGCGATCGAGTGAGTGAACCGGTCGCCTCGCCGCTTGCGCCTTCCCCATGGACGTTGACCCGGATCGCGAAAGGGGCGCAGTCGCTCGCGCCGGGTCTTCTGCTCGCCATCACAATTGCACTCGCCTCGCTTTTCATCTCGACCCGCTACGGCGGCCCGGCGATGCTTTACGCGCTGTTGTTCGGGATCGCGTTCAGCTTTCTCGGCGAAGAGGGGAAATGCGTCGCCGGTGTGCGGTTCGCCAGTCGCACCGTGTTGCAAGTCGGGGTCGCTCTGCTTGGCGCCGCCATCACCTTCGGCGAGGCGGCCGCGCTCGGGGCGAACACGCTGGCGCTCGTCGCGGCGGGCGTCGCGGGGACATTGCTCGGAGGCGTGTTGATCGGCAGGGCCTTCCGCCTCACGCCCGATCATGCGTTTTTATCCGCCGGCGCAGTCGCGATCTGCGGCGCCTCTGCCGCGATGGCGATCGCCGCGGTGTTGCCTCGTACTGAAAACAGCGAACGCAATCTCGTGCTCACTGTTGTGGGCGTCACGACCGTCTCGACGGCGGCGATGGTCATCTACCCGTCGATCGCGCAGCTCCTGCATTTTTCTGATGCGGCGGCCGGCGTCTTCATCGGCGCGACCATTCACGATGTGGCGCAGGTCGTCGGCGCCG
>JAVJPA010000083.1:0-5994 GCA_040216495.1 Amphiplicatus sp.
TCTTTGGTTACCGTCATTATCTTCACCAACGAAAGGACTTTACAACCCTAGGGCCTTCTTCATCCACGCGGCATGGCTGGATCAGGCTTTCGCCCATTGTCCAATATTCCCCACTGCTGCCTCCCGTAGGAGTCTGGGCCGTGTCTCAGTCCCAGTGTGGGTGATCATCCTCTCAGACCACCTACAGATCGTCGCCTTGGTAGGCCATTACCCCACCAACTAGCTAATCTGACGCGGGCCGATCTTTTGGCGATAAATCTTTCCCCCGGGGGGCTTATCCGGTATTAGCTCAAGTTTCCCTGAGTTGTTCCGAACCAAAAGGCACGTTCCCACGCGTTACTCACCCGTCTGCCACTCACTCCGAAGAGTGCGTTCGACTTGCAGGTGTTAAGCCTGCCGCCAGCGTTCGTCCTGAGCCAGGATCAAACTCTCAAGTTGAGTTTGGGATCCAATGTCGGGTGGAATTCCCGACGCTCGTCTGCTGACATTGTTCTGTCATTACTGACATCGTCGCAAAACCAACCCTCCGAATGAACGGAAGTACTTGGTTTATAGACTTGGAAAAACGTCAGAGACGAAAGATCCAGTTTGAACTCCATCCTTGCGAATGGAAGTTCCGCTGGAACGTCGCCGCCCACGTTTCTCTTCCTCAGATTCAATTTTCAAAGAGCCGCCTCTTTCGAGGCTCCGATCCCGCTTAGCGGCGAAACCGGCCGACAAAAAACCGACACTCCCGAGACCGCCCGCCAGACCCAACTTCGATCTGCGGCGGCCGTCCCGGCCGCGTCGGTGAGGCGCGGGATGTACTCACCTACCCCCGCCCTGTCAACGTGCTTTTAAAACTTTTTTCCGAGCGATTTTTCCACGTTCGATCTGTGGAAATTTCGAAACGGAAGCCCTCGGGGCGAACGGCCCCGACGGCGGCTCAAAAAACGCTGAGAACCTTTATCTATAGCGGTGTTCGTTTTGATTCAAGCGACAATTTCGCCCCAAGAGCGAAAATCGCCTCGACTGGATGCCGCAGCAGGCCGGAAGCACTCAAATGGCGCTTCCATGGCTCTAAAACAAGGGCCGTCAGGCCATGCTGCGCCCTCTCCTTCCCGGCCTCTAAAGCCGCTCCGGGAGCGCCTCGCCACGAACTTCGCGACTTCCGATCCGCCGCCCCGGTTCTTCGGAGCGCACAGAAAAGCTCGCGCAGCGACGCCCTCATCCGGGCGCGCTTGTTCAGCCCTGCACGGACTAAGCGCACAATCGGCCGCCGCCGGAGGAACGCCGAACGAAGGAGTCCAGGCGGCGCGCCCGATCTTAATAAGCCCAGTAAACTATGGCTAAGTCGAGCGCAGGCGCATCGCCGCGCGGCGGATAATCCGCCTACGACGTAATGTAATCGCGCAGCGCCGCCGCTTCCTGTTCGGTGATTTCGATCTTGTGCTTGACGACGTCGCCGATCGAAACCAGCCCGACCAGAGCGCCTTTTTCGACCACCGGCACATGGCGGATGCGCCGCTTCGTCATCTTCGACATCAGCTCGTCGATCGTGTCGGCGAGCTGGCACGAGACGACGTTCGCGGTCATGCAGGCGCTCACCGGCGAGGCGAGAACGTCGGCCCCTTGCGTCTTGAGCCGCCTGACGACATCGCGCTCGGAGAGGATGCCCGCGACCCCGCCCGACGCGTTCTTGACGATGACTGCGCCGATATTCTTGTCGGCGAGCAGCGTAACCGCTTCAGCGATGGTCGCCGTCTCCCGCACAGTGAAGACGTCGGAGCCTTTGGTCTGAAGGATATGTTCCACTTTCATGAGAGCCTCCTTCCGGGCCCCGACTGTGCGGCAAAATCGCCCGGGGCACAATCGGGCCGTGCGGCCCCTGACCAGCAGGGCGGATGCTCAGCGGGGCGGGCGCAACGCAAAGAGCGGGAATGCCGCGAGGCCGAAGAGGTATCCCCCGATATGGGCCTCTCCGGCGATGGTCATGCCGAACAGCGGAATCATCCCCAAGGCGATGTTCGAGAGCACGATGACCAGCGAGGCGGTGACGACCCGCCGGTCCAAAAGGTCAAGCAGCCTCCAGGGCTCGTCCATGCGTTCCCGAACGGGACGCAGGGCGAATCGCACGACCGCGCCCAAAAGGCCGGAAATCGCCCCCGAGGCGCCGCGCGCGAATGTCAGTTCGGCCGGATGCGCCGCCATGAAGGCGATACCGCCAACCAGGCCCGCGAGCAGAAAAAAGACGATGAACCGGCCGTTCGCCTGCATCTGGTCGGCGCCCGGAACGCCCGCCCCCATGCGCTGGGCCACAGGCGCGCCGAGCGCCAGCAGAAACCCCGCATTGGCGAAGAAGTGCATGAATTCGGTGTGCACGAATATATGCGAAAAAAGCGGACCGACCGCTCCCAGCCAGCCTCCCGGCGCCGCGCCCCACATCAGCGTCCGGCGCGGCCACAGCGTCAGCCAGAACTCAAGCCGTCCTTCAATCGCGGGCGGCGCAATGACGAAGACGAGGTAACTCGCGGCCAAAACCCCGACCAGGGCCAGCACGACAGCAGGCGCATTGATCGTCGCCGGGCCCAGAATCGGGACTCGCGCGGCGTCGCCTTGAGGCGGAGGACGGTCAATCGGTTCGTTCACAGATCGTTAAGTTTAATCGCCGCCGGCGGCGTTTGCGGTGAAAGGTCGATATGGGGACGGATTACGCCGGTTTCATCGTCAGGGAAAACCTTTGTTCACCTTATCGAGTTACCAAGAAGGTCCAAGCGATTGGTGGCCAATGGCGGAACAGGCGCACAATTTCGAGAATGAAGCCAGCCTCGATGTGATCGAGCGGCGCCGGCATGTCAGGGTCGACATGCCGCTGAAGGCCCGGTTCCTGCGCACCGATAATGAAGAATATCCCTGTCTGGTGGTCAATATTTCAGCCGGCGGCGCCATGATGCGCGCCAAGAACCCGCCGACCGAAGGCGAGAACATCGTCATCTATGTCGATGAAATCGGCCGTTTTGAGGGCCGCGTCGTTCGCTCGGGCAAACATTCCTTCGCGGTCGATTACCGCGGGCGGCGCTCGAAACTGTCGCGCACAGCCGATTCGCTGACCCAGGCGCTCAACAATCCGCGCCAGCATGTCGACAGGCGAGCCGTGCCGCGCATCCGGCAGGAAGCGCACGCGACGGTTCGCCTGGAGAACGGCGAAATCATCCCCTGCTCCATCCTCGACATCTCTCTTACCGGCGCCTCGATCGAGATCGAACCGCGTCCGGCTCTGGGAACCCTCCTGACGCTCGGCAAGATGACGGCGAAAGTCGTCCGCCGCCATGAAAAGGGCGTCGGCGTCGTTTTCAGCGGCCCCACCAAGAAAATGGACGATGTCGTTAACCAAGCTGTCTCCCCCGAGGTCGATGGCGCCTCCCTTGCAAACTCGTTTGGCAGGAAGGGCGCTGTCGCCTAAGCGCCAACGAGTGAGGGCGGACACATGCTTGCGGCTGATAATTGGTGCATCAAAGTCGATGACCGGGTGTATGGCCCGTATACGTCGACCCAACTTCGCAAATTCGCCCATGAAGGCCGCCTCGCCTCCTGGTCGCTGATCGCCCCGGCGGGCGGTCGCACCTGGCGGGAAGCGAAGGACGAGCGCGCGTTCGCGAGTTTCTTCGGCGCCGGAACCAAGCGGGTCTCGAATGACGCCGCGACATTCGGCAAGCGCGATATCGTCATCGAGGAAGACACGAAAGCCGCCATCGCCGAAAGCGCCGCGCCTGCGCCTTCGCCGCGTAAACCGTCCGCCGCGCGCCCCGGCGCCGCGGTCGCCGCCGACGGCGCTATCGCGAATTTCGTCATCATTTTCGATGTGGTCAGCGCCGCTGCAAGCCGGGCGGAAGCCGCCGTCCTCAGCCTCGGGCCGGCCTTCCGTCTCGCCGACAATGTCTGGAGCGTCTCCTGCGAACTGACCGCCATCGGCGTGAGGAACGCGATCGCGCCTTACCTCCTGTTGCGCGAGTCGATTTTCGTCATCGACACGACGCGCGGGCGCAGCTCGTGGCAGAACTACGCGCCGGAAACGCACGCCAAAATCGCCGCGGCGTGGACAAGCGTAAAATAGGCGCGACAAGCCGCCGTCAGCGCCTTTCGTGACAATCTCAAGAATTCGCCCCCGAGCTATCGTCGCCGACTCCAAACGCCGTTAGGATGACTGCGTTGACTGATTCGCGTCGTCTTCAGGCGGGTGAATGGTAAATCGCGATTGGGTTGGGCAGAGTCATTATCCCGCGCCGGAAGGCGTCGCCCGCCTCTTTCGCACTCTTTTCCAAAAACATCCTCCCGCGACCGAAGCGCCTTCAGAACGCGAACCGCGTCAGCGCAATACTTTCATACAATCAGGAGACGGATGATGGTGAAACGCTCCGCGCGCCGGGCTGTCCGGCGCGTCAATGACGCATATGGTTCCTCAGATGGCGACAATGTGCGCCGCTTGTTTGACGAACCAGCCTGGACGCCCGTTGAAGAGGAGCCTCGCGATCAGAAATACCGAAAGAACATCCGCGCCTATAATGATGCGCAGCAGGCGCTGCTCGATGCCATCGACCGTTCGCCGCTGGTTTTCGCGACCGGCGCCGCCGGCACCGGCAAGACCTATCTCGCCGTCGCCAAGGCGGTAGAGGCGCTAGACGCCGGACGAGTCCGGCGGATTGTCCTGTCCCGACCCGCCGTCGAAGCCGGCGAAAGCCTCGGCTTCCTGCCCGGCGACGTCGAAGAGAAAATGTCGCCTTATCTGCGCCCGCTCTACGATGCGCTTTGCGACCGGCTGTCCTCGAAACGGCTGAAGATCCTAATCGCCGAAGGCGTCATCGAAATCGCGCCCATCGCCTATATGCGCGGGCGCACGCTCAACAACGCCTTCGTGGTCATCGACGAGGCGCAGAACTGCACCTACACGCAGTTGAAAATGCTGCTGACCCGGCTCGGGTGGAACTCGTCGATGGTGGTCACCGGCGACCCGGCCCAGACGGACCTGTTGCCGGGGATGTCCGGGCTTCAGGACATCGTCGACAGGCTGGAAAAACTCGACAGCGTCGACGCCGTGACCTTCAGCCGCTCCGACGTGGTGCGCCACCCCCTCGTCGCTGAAATGATCGAC
Organism: Amphiplicatus sp.; assembly: GCA_040216495.1. Taxonomy (GTDB): domain Bacteria; phylum Pseudomonadota; class Alphaproteobacteria; order Caulobacterales; family Parvularculaceae; genus Amphiplicatus. Next base: position 5,129 of record JAVJPA010000083.1, read on the forward strand.
GTTCTGTAAAAAACCGCCTCGCCTCAGGAGCCGCCGCATAAGGCGCTCCTGAGGCTTCGCCGCTTTTGCCGCGCCCGGCCCGCCATGATAAGGAAGCCGGGCGACGGCAGAACGGTGCGCAGATGGTGCGGCGGACGGTATGAGCGGTTACGGATTTGGCGGCGAAGAGATCAAGCAGGAATCGAGCTGGCGCTATCCGCTCGGCATTTTCATCGCCACGCTCGTTCTCTGCGCGATTTTTCTTTATTATTACGTCGGCCCGAGCGTCGACGAGTTCAGCGGCAACGTGCCGAGCCCGGCGATCAGCGAAGAGCCGGTGAAATTCACGGTCGGCGGCGTCGGGTTCGAGGCGGCGACGAACTACACGGTCTATCCGCGCGACCGGCGCGGCGGCGAGCGCGACGAGGTTTCGCTTTACGCGCTGTGGCCGACCCTCGCCGGATACTCGCCCGCCCGGCGAGAGGATTTCGTCGAAAACGCCAGCGACACAAGGCGCATCGACATTCTCATCTCTCAACGCACCTCCGCGTTTTCCGAACAGGAACGCATCGACGTTCTTTATCTTCCGCAGACGAATGACCGGCGCGGCGTGCGCACGCCTTTCCAACTCGTCAAATACACGTTTCAGGATCAGCGCGAGAGCGTGCCGACAAACGGCTATGCGGGCACCGAGCTCTATCTCGGAGAAAACGATGACGGCTCGGCCTTCGCCCTGTTCTGTTTCGCAGAACGCGAGGAAACGAAAAGCCCAGAATGCTGGCGCGAATATGAACTGACGCCGACCGTATCGGTGAGCTACCGGTTCAAGCGTCCTTATCTCGCTGAATGGAAAGCGATCGACACCCGCGTGCGGGAGTTTGTCGAAG
>JAVJPA010000084.1:0-3509 GCA_040216495.1 Amphiplicatus sp.
CAGCAGCAGTTCCTGAAGCTTGCGTTTCAACGTCTTGTCGGAAGACAGGAAGAGATTCTTCGCAAGCTGCTGGCTGATCGTCGAACCGCCCTGCATCACCTCGCCTTCGCTGGCGTTGACGAGAAGCGCGCGCGCAATCGAAACCGGATTGACGCCGATATGGTGATAGAAATTGCGGTCTTCGACGGCGAGAACGGCGCGCCCTACATGCGGCGGCAATTCGGACAGCCGCACCGGCGCGCCGTGGCTTTCTCCCTGTACGGACAAGGGTTCGCCGTCGGCGGCGATCAGCGAAACTCTCGGCGCGCGCTCGGCACGCCACAGCCCATCCGTGCTCGGCAGGTCGCGGGCGTAAAAGGCGACGCCGCCAGCCAGAAGCGCGAGGCCGGTCATCAGGAAGACGCCGGCGCTCGCCGCATGCCGAACCAGCATATGGCCCGCGTCGCGAGCAGGCCGGCGAGCAGCGCGTTTTCGGGCGCGGCGCTGGGGCGCGCGACGTTTTTGGGGGCGCTTGCGGGGGCGGGCGGACGGCATGACCGGACACTCGCGCGCCCATGGTTAACGGCGTCTAAACGCCAGCCTGATAGGTGGGCGGCCTGTCCGGCGACGCGGCCCCCGGGGTGTTCACGCCCCGGAAAACAGATTAAGCTTTGAAAAAACAACAACTAAGACGGGGTCCCGTCTGGGTTCAGGGGCATAGTAATGGCGTTAGGCGACTCCAGCGCAGTGCGCGCGGACGACCACAAGGAAGCCGCGATCATCGCCGGCGCCCGTAAAACCTTCCTCGCACGCGGCTTCGACGCCGCCAGCATGGACGCGATCGCGCTGATGGCGGGTGTCTCCAAGCGCACCGTCTACAATCGTTTCCGCTCCAAGGAGGAGCTGTTCGCTGCGGCGATCAACGATACCTGCCAGCGCATCCTGCCGCTCGATGTCGAGGCGATTGAGGCGAGCCTGCCGCCGGAAGAATTCATCCGGCAGATGTCGAAGCTTTTTCTGCGCGCGATTCTTGATCCCGAAGCGATTGCGCTGCGCCGCATCGCCGCGTTCGAGGCGGCGCGCACGCCGACGCTTGGCAAGTCTTACCTGGAGCACGGGCCGCGCTGGATGGTGAAAATCTGCGCGCCGCTGCTTGAGCGCCTGCGCGTTCGCGGCGCGCTTCGCGTCGACAATGCCGAACTCGCCATCTGGCAACTTGGCGCCCTCATCACCGAACCGCTCTACACGGAAGTTCTGATGGGCGACGTTCCCGCCGACCTCGAAAGCGCAATCGATGCGCAGCTTGAGTCGGGGCTCGCGGCCTTCATGCGCATTTACGGCGCCTAGAACGGCGCGCGAATAAATTCTTGCCGTCGCAAGACGCTCGAGCTGAAAAGAAAAAGCCGGCGCAGTCACCTGCGCCGGCTTTGTGATTAATAAGTCCGTTCAGCCTATTCGAAGCTGATATGGACTTCCGTGCGGCGGTTCAGCGGTTCGCGAACGCCGTCGGGAGTCGGCTTGGCCGGGTTGTCTTCGCCGAACGAGGTCGTGTCGATGATGCCAGCCGGGACGCCGTTGGCGACGAGGGCGTCGCGAACGACATTGGCGCGGCGCTGCGACAGAGCCTGGTTGTAGGCGGACGAACCGGAGCGGTCGGCGTTGCCTTCGACCTTGACGGCTTCGATATCGCTGGCGAGGGCGCGGGACGCGGCTTCGCGGATAAGCTCGGCGGCTTCCGGCGTCAGGTTCGACTTGTCGTAGTCGAAGTAGACGATAACGTCGACCGGTTCAGACGTTGCCGCCTGCCGTTCGACGAGTTGCGGCGGGCATTCGGCCGAAGCCGGCACGCTCGACCCATCCCAGCAGTCCTTGTACTGAACCTGGACCGGCGCCGGAGCCGCGCCGAAGTTCCAGCGGAGACCAGCGAACAGGTTGTGCGTCGCGTATTCGCTGCGGAAGCCCGCGGGAGCGCCGGCGAGCGTGCCGGTGAAATCCGCTTCTTCCGTCGCGAAGTAACGATAAGAAACATCGAGCATCAGGTTTTCAGCGAGATGGAAAGCAAGGCCCGCGATGCCCTGATAGGCGAAGTTCAGATCGCCGTCGTCGACGCCGATCGTGGTGACGCCGAACGCGGCGACCGGATTTGTGCCCGCATAGTCAGCTTTAACACGAGCGATACCAGCCCCGACGCCCAGGTAAGGCGTCACAAAGCTTGAGCCCGTGTCGAAGTCATAAATCAGGTTGGCGAGGAAGTTGTATGAGGAAACATCGCCGCTCACCGTGCCTTCAGGCCAGCCGCTGAAACCGAGACCGTCGCCGGTCAGATGGCGAATGTCGTTGGAGCGATACGAGAATTCGAGTTCGGTGCGCCAGTTATTCGCGTAGGCGTAGCCGATCGCCGTGTAGATGCCGATGCCATTGTCATAGTCAGCATCGCTGTCAAAGATGACGCCGGCAGGCGCCTGGCTTTCGAGATCGCGATCAACGACCATCTGCGTGATGCCGGCGCCGATGGCGCCATAGAGGCCTTCATAAGCGTTGGCGGCCGGAGCAACGAGCGATGTGGCGGCGGCGGCGAACAGAGCGGCTTTCAATTTCATGCATCCCCTCCTCAGGTGAACTTTCAAGGAAAACCGCCTGAAGCGCGGCCCCCGGGTGATTTGGGTCCTAGCCAATTCGGCGTCGGACATACAGCTAATTTTCAGCAATCAGCCAAGAGTGGATAATAACTGGTTAACGCTGTTGCATCAACGCATCGTTGACCTGTGCAAGACACCGTGATCGAGGTTTTAGTTCAGCAAACTCCAGCTTTATCTGGGCACCTGTTGCATAGAGGCAACTATCCTGTCGATCCTGCCTCCGGGCTCCGGCATCCTGCGGGCGCGCTTGTAATTCGCCTTCCCATGGGTAGCGTTCACACCCTAACGACGACATTGCGCCGTCAGCGAAAACGGGGATCGACCTTGACCGCATTTATTGCCCGCATAACCGCCGCCAGCCTTTTCGCCATCGCTCTCCCCGCCTGCGTTGACGACGCCCCACCCGCAACGCCGGAAACAAGGGCAGGCGAATCGCCCGCCGATCCTGTAGCCGCGGCGCAGGAATCCGCCCGGCTCCATGAGTGGCTGGAAGCGGCGTTCGAGGAACAACTCGCCTTCTCGCCGATGGCGCAAACCTCCCTTGGCCGCAAGACGAATTACGACAAATGGGATCAGGCGACCGACCAGGCCGCAACCGATCTTTCCGCCTGGCGCAAGACCAAACTCGCCCAATTGCGGTCGTCATTCGATCCGAAAACGCTCGATGAACAGGGCAAGCTCAATTTCCGGCTTTATGAATACGATCTCGAGCAGGACGATCGCGCCTATCGGTGGCGCGAAAGCGGTTATAACATCTCGCAGTTCGGCGGCGCGCACCAGAACACTCCGCCCTTCCTCATCAACTTCCACCGGGTCGATACGCTGGACGATGCGGCCGCTTACGTCGTCCGCCTCGAAACCATGGACGACTATCTCGACCAGAACCGCGAG
>JAVJPA010000085.1:0-8989 GCA_040216495.1 Amphiplicatus sp.
GTCGATCCGACCTTCAACTCGGTCCTGTTCGACTGCACCGGCCTCACCAACGACAACCCGGACACCCCGGCGGCGGTCGGTTCGGTCAACGCTGATGCGAACAACTCGACGGGCGTCTCTGATACGTTGATCAGCACCTTCATCAACGGGCCTGCAGAGTCGAACGTGACCGCTTTTGACCTGACGACTCTGCCCGGAACCTTCTTCGACGATGTCGATTACATCGGCGCCGTTAAAGATGCGAACGACCGCTGGTGGGCCGGCTGGAGCTGCGGCCTCGAAGCCAGCACGCCTTGCTAGATGGCGATCGGGCGGCGCGCTTAGGGGCGCGCCGCCCATCATTCGTTCGCACCAAAAATCAGGGTTGATGTCATGAAGTCGAAACTTTCGCTGAGCAGCTTGCTGCTACTTTCCACCGTGCTGCTCTCGCCATCGTTGGCGGTCGCGCAGCAGCCCGAACCGGTCGCCGATGAGATTGTCGTCAGGGGCCGCAACATTCCCGAACCGCAACGCGCCACCGCGCAGGTTGCGACGTTCCTTTCCGCAGACGATCTCGCCCGCACCGGCGACGAAAACGCCGCTCTCGCGCTGACCCGATTGAGCGGTCTCAGCGTCGTCGGCGGCCGTTTCGCCTATGTCCGCGGTCTTGGCGACCGTTATTCCGCCGCGCGTCTCAACGGGTCGGCGCTGCCAAGCCCTGAACCGTTGCGCCGTACGGTGCCGCTCGATCTCTTCCCGGCAAACGTGCTGCAGGGCGCCACCGTCCAGAAAACCTATTCGCCGAACTATCCCGGCGAATTCGGCGGCGGCATCATTGACCTCCAAACCCAACGCGATCCGGGCGAGCCTTTTTTCAACGTGAAACTCGGTATCGGCGCCAATCTTGAGACGACCGCCCGCAACGGCCTTTATGTCCGGGGCGGCGATCTCGATTTCCTCGGCTATGACGACGGGCTGCGGTCGATGCCTGACCAGCTGCAGTCCTTGATCGATACGCAGACCCCGCTCAGCAGCCTCAGCGCCGATGAACTGGAAGCAGCGGGCGAAAGCCTCGTCAATTCTCCGCTTTCGGTCATTCAGGAAGGCACGCTCGGGCCGAACTACGAGGCGACTATTGACGGCGGCGGTTCATTCGATCTCGGCGGCGACCTCACCCTCGGCGTTGTCGGCGTCATCGGCTACAAGCAGGATTGGACGACTGAGCGGTCGATCCAGCAGCGCGTCGCGGGCGATATTCTGGGCATCGATCTTGAGACGACGGAAACGAGCCTCGATGCGACAGTGAACGGGCTTTTGTCGACGTCGCTGGCGTGGAGCGAGAGCGTCGTTCAGGCGACTGCGCTTTATATCCACTCTACGAGAAAAGAAGCGCAGATCAGCGAAGGCGCCGACTTCAACGCGCCGGGCACCGGGCAAGTGTTCGACGAATCGAACTCATGGCTTGAGCGCTCCTTATGGTTCACCCAGCTTACGGGCGAGCACGGGCTTGGCGATTTCGAGTTCAACTGGCGCGGCGCTTTCGCGCGTTCGACGCGGGAATCTCCTTATGAGCAGGACCTCCGCCGCATCAAGGACGCCTCGGGCACGCCGCTCTATTCGCAGGCTAACAACCGCAACATTCTTTTCAGCGACTTGACCGACGATACGCTCAGCGCCGGCGTCGACATCATCTACAACATCCCGTTCTCAGGCCCGCGCGATGCGTCGATCGCGATCGGGTACGAGTACACCGACAACGAACGGGATTACGGCGTCGCTTCGTTCCGTTTCGCGGGCGGCAATTCTCTGCCGCTCGACGTGCAGGCGGCGCGGCCGGATTATCTGTTCTCGCCAGACAATATCGATCCGGCGCGGTTTGTCCTCATCGAAACCACGACAGCCTCCGATCTTTACTTGGGCGAGCTGACTATTCATGGCGGATACGCCCAGCTTGACGCCGAGTTGATCCCGACTATCCGTACGACGGTTGGCGTGCGTTACGAAGACGCCGATCAGGGCGTCATCACTTTCGACCGCTTCGGCAACCTTGGGGCCGGAAGCGCGCTCCAAAACGATTACTGGCTGCCGTCTGGACTGGTGACGTGGAACTTCGCGGACAACATGCAGTTCCGCGTCGGCTACTCTCACACCGTCGCTCGTCCGCAGTTCCGCGAACTGGCGCAGTCGCTGTTCTTCGATCCGGACAGCGATCGCTCCTATCGCGGCAACCGCTACCTCATGGACAGCGAGTTCAGGAACTACGATGCGCGCTACGAATATTATCTCGGCCGCAACCAGTTCCTGACTCTCGCGGGGTTCTACAAAAAGATCAAAAACCCTATCGAGGAGATCCAGTTCGAGACGTCGACCTTCGTGTTCGACACTACCTTTATCAACTCGCCGGAGGCGCAACTTTTTGGCGGGGAATTTGAATACCGCACGCGCTTCGACTCGCCTGTTTCCAATCCATGGTTCGAGCGCCGCGAGTGGCTGTTCTCCGTAAACTACACCTACACCAACTCGGAGATTAAGGTTCAGGACGGCGATACGGTCATCAATCCGTTTTCGGGCGTCGCACAGGACGCGGCCCTCTTCGGTCTCGACGGCGCGCCGCTGCAGGGCACGCCGGAGCATATCGTCAATACCCAGTTCGGCTGGGAAGGCGAGGACGACCAGTTCACCATTCTCCTCGGCTGGGTCGATGAGCGCATTCTTCAGCGCGGCAGCCCGACCGACGGGGGGGGCGTTCCGGACATCATCGAAAGGCCCGGCATCCAGCTCGACGCGGTGTACCGTTACGACGTCAACATCTGGGGGACCGATTTCACCATCGGTCTCAGCGGCCGGAACCTGACGGGCGCGCGCCATCAGGAGTACCAGTTGAGCAACGCCACCGAGAGCGGGCGCACCGAGTACAACACCTATGACCGCGGCCGCAGCCTTTCGGCCAGCCTGACCGCCAAGTTCTAGGGGGAGTCAGGGACCCCCGGCGCGCGCTTGCGCCGGGGGCCTATACAGGATCGGAGCCATTAACGGTTTCTCGCTAAATTAAGCATTTCAGCCCAATGATTGGGCCTGTTTCGGCGGCAGCCGCACACGGCAAGGTGGGCGGCTGTCCTGCTGTTTGGTAACTCCGCCCGTGTATAAGGGGTTGGGCGAGCGCCCAGGTCCGGGGGCGGAAGGCGTAGGTGGATTGACTGTGGCGGTGATCGGTCGCGATCAGATCGGCAGTACGGCGGCCGCGGCGGCGCGCGCCGGCGGCCGGCTGAGCCGTCTGCTGCCGGGTTCGGCCGCGCCGCGTCTCGTAGAGATCGGCTTGGCGGCGGTTCTGGCGGCGCTGCTCGCTCTCACTGTGCTCAAAATCGCGTCCCCATTGCCCGTCCCGAAAACCCCGGCAGTTCCGGCGCCCGCCGTTGCGGCGGGGCCTGCAGCCGCAAAGAACCCGTTTACCTTGGCGGACGCCGCGCCTCCTGAAAGCGCCGGTCCGGCGACGCCTGAAGCGGCCGAAACCACGCTCGATCTGATGCTTCATGGGACCTGGGTCGATGCTGAACGCGGCGCGGCGATTATCCGCACGCCGGATGGCGAGCAGCATACGTTTATCGTCGGCGACACGATCTGCTGCGGCGCCAAGCTTGAAGGCGTTTATCCCGACCAGGTCATCATCACCCGGAACGGGGTTCGCGAGTCTCTGCGCCTCCCGAACAAGCGCGAAATTTCGCCGCCGCCTCAACCTGCTGTCGCCGCCCCTGAAACGGCGCCCTCGGCGGAGCATTCGCCGGCTGATGTGAAATCCCTCGCCCAGATCGTTCGTTTCCGTCCGGCGCCGGACGGATCGGGCGGCGTGCGCCTTGCATTGCACCCCGCCGACGACAGGCGCGCTTTCGAGGCGTTGGGGCTCAGGGAAGGGGACATTCTGGTTTCAGTTAACGGCGCGCCCGCGCCGACCGGGCTCGACGGCGTTTCGCAGCTGCTGTCGACCCTGGCCGGAGCCGAGAGCGTCATGATCGCCGTCGACAGGGACGGCGCGCCGACTAGCGTTGAAATTTCGCTGGCGTCTGAAAGCTGACCGGATGCGGGGAACGGATCGAATGAGAGTACAGACAACCGCCTTCATGGCCGGCCTCGTGGCGGCCGGTCTCGCTGGCGCCGCGCAAGCGCAGCAGCCGGCGCAGAATTGCGGCACGGAAATCAATTACGATAACGCGGACATTCTCGCCGTCGTCGACGAGATCGCCATGCGCACGGGCCGGACATTCCTGCTCGATCCGCGCGTGCAGGGGCGCGTCACCGTCAAGTCGCCCCCGAACGGGCGGCTGTGCGCGGAGGAAGCCTGGGAATTGTTTCAGGCGATGTTGCGCGTCAACGGGTTCACGGCGACCCCGATCGGCACCGGCAAGTACAAGATCGTCCCGGTGCAGGAAGGCCCGCGCGCGGCAGGCCCGGTGGGGGAAGGCGCGAGCGGCGACATCGTCACCGAGATCGTCCGCCTGAAGTTTGTCGATGCGCGCGAAGCCGCGGCGAACATCGCCCAGATCACCAATGAGCGCGGCGTCGTCGCCCCGGTGCGCTCGAGCAATGCTGTCATCATCGTCGACACCGCGGATAATGTCGCGCGCCTTCGCAAGGTGCTGACCGAACTCGATCGCGACCCGACTGTCTATCGCACGATTTCGCTTAACAACGCCTCCGCCGCGGATGTGGCGCGCGTCGTCAGCGGGCTCGCGCAGGAAATGTCCGAAGAAGGCGGCCAGCGCGCGCAGATCAGCGTCGTGCCCGTCGATTCAAGCAACAGCGTCATGATCCGCGCCGAGCCGGGACTGATGACGCGCATCGAATCCGTGATCTCGGAACTCGACCGGATGGGCGGCGCGCGCTCGGACCTTTCCGTCATTTATCTCAACAACGCCGATGCTGAGGAAATGGCCCCCTTGCTGCGCGAAGTGGCGAATGCGCAAAGCCAATCGGACGGGCAGGGCGCCGTCATAGCGAACAGCCGCGCCGCGATCTCATTTCACAAGCCCACCAACGCGATCATCATCAATGGCGACGCCGACATCCAGCGGACGTTGCAGAATGTCATCGCCAAGCTCGACCTCCGCCGCGCCCAGGTTCTGGTCGAGGCGATTATCGTCGAAGTCTCAGACTCGACCGCGCGCGAGCTCGGCATCCAGTACTTCACGTCAGGAACCGGCGGCAGCAAAGTGCCGTTCTCGACGACGAACTTCCAGTCGACGCAGCCGAATATTCTGGCGGCGGCGGGCGCGCTCCTTCTGGAAGGACGCGCGATCGGGGACGATGATTCAGATGACGACGATGACGATGATGATGACGACGATCCGCCATCGATCGGCGGCGCGCTGACCAATGCCGCTATCAACTCTTTTCTCGGCATCAACGGCTTCGCTCTCGGCGGCGCCGGCAAGACGAAAGACGGCACGATCTTCGGCGCCATTCTCACCGCCGTGAAGCAGGACAGCACCTCCAACGTCCTGTCGACGCCTTCGATCGTCACGCTCGACAATCAGGAAGCCTCGCTCTCGGTCGGCCAGGAAATTCCGATCACTACTGGCGAGGCGGTAGGCGATAATTTCGCTAACGCCTTCCGCACCGTGTCGCGCGAGGAGGTCGGCGTGATCCTGACCGTCACGCCGCAGATCAACGAGGGCGGCACCGTGACAATGAAAATCACGCAGGAAATTTCGAGCGTCGCCGGGCAGATCATTTCAAGCTCCACCGACCTCATCACCAACAAGCGCGAAATCTCGACGACGGCGCTCGTCGACGACGGGGACATTCTCGTCATCGGCGGGCTGATCGACGAGCAGACGTTCAACACGCAGGACAAGGTCCCGCTGCTCGGCGACATTCCCATCGCCGGCAACCTTTTCAAATCCTCGGCCCGCTCCAAGGAACGCCGCAATCTGATGGTGTTCATCCGGCCTACCATCCTGCGGGACCGCGAGACGGGCCTTGCGGCGACGCAAAAGAAGATCGATTATCTGCAAGCGCGCGAAATGCTTAACCGCGGCGCGCCGCAGTCGGACCTTGAACGGCTGATCGATCAGGCGACGGGCGTAAACCGGCCTTCGCCCTCCGGCCAGGATCAATGAGCGAAACGGAAAGACACGCGCCGAAACTCACCTATGCGTTCGCGAAAGAGCGCGGGCTTGTGGTGCTCGACGCCGCTGTGCGGCCTGTCGTCATCGGCGTGCGGGGCGAGCCTGACGCGGCGGCGCTGATCGAGGCGCGCCGCGCCGTCGATGCGCCGATCGTCATCGACCGAATGCCTCCGGATGCGTTCGAGCGGCGCATGTCGGAGATTTACTCCGTGGACGGCATCCGCGCCGGCGACTTCGAAATGGAAGGCGACGAGGGCGACCTTGCGACCCTCGCGGAGGGCCTGCCGCAGACCGCCGATCTTCTCGACAGCCAGAATGACGCGCCGGTCATCCGCCTTATCAACGCGCTGATCGCCGAAGCAGTGAAGACGCGCGCCTCCGACATTCACATCGAGCCGTACGAAAAAAGCCTCTCGGTGCGCCTGCGCGTTGACGGCGTTCTGCGGGAAGTCCTGTCATTGCCCTCGCGCATGACCCCGGTGCTGGTCTCGCGCGTCAAGGTCATGGCGCGGCTCGACATCGCCGAAAAGCGCCTGCCGCAAGACGGACGCATCTCCATCGCGCTCGGCGGCAAGACGGTGGATGTGCGCGTCTCGACCTTGCCGGCGCGGTTCGGGGAGCGCGTCGTCATGCGCATTCTCGACAAGGATTCCGCGCGGCTCGATCTCGATGCGCTCGGCATGCCGGCGGATATTCTCTCCCGCCTCAAACAATCTCTGCAAAAGCCGAACGGCGTCATTCTCGTCACCGGCCCGACGGGCTCGGGCAAAACGACAACGCTGTACGCGGCGCTCAACCTTCTTAACGATCCGGGCCGCAACATCCTCACGGTCGAGGACCCGGTCGAATACGCCATCGACGGCGTCGGCCAGACGCAGGTCAATTCCAAGGTCGGCATGACGTTCGCGACGGGTCTGCGCGCCATTCTTCGTCAGGACCCGGACATTGTCATGGTCGGCGAGATACGCGATGTGGAGACCGCCGAGATCGCCATTCAGGCGGCGCTGACGGGCCACCTTGTGCTCTCCACCGTGCACACCAATTCCGCCGTCGGCGCCGTGACGCGGCTGCGCGACATGGGCGCCGAACCGTTCCTGCTTTCCTCGACCATCACCGCCGTCTTGGCGCAGCGTCTGGTGCGGCGGCTCTGCCCGACCTGTAAGACGCCGCATGAACCTGACGCCGCCGAACGCCGCCTGCTGGGGATCGACGACAATGCGCCCGCGACCGTTTTCGCGCCGCAGGGATGCGGACGGTGCGGGCAGACGGGATACGAAGGACGCATCGGCGTCTACGAGCTTGTCGTCGCCGACGAAACCCTGAAGACGCTCATTCATGAAAACGCCGGCGAACAGGCGCTCGCCGCTCACGCCTTCCGCCGCGCCGACACGCTCGCCGAGAGCGGTTTCCGCCATGTGCGCGCCGGGCTGACATCCATAGAGGAAGTCCTGCGCGTCGTGCGTCAGGAGGATGACGATGCCGGCCTTTGAATATGAGGCCGTCGACGCCGGCGGGCGCTCGCGCCGCGGCGTGGTCAGCGCCGACACCGCGCGGCAGGCGCGAAGCGAACTGCGCCGGCTGCGCCTGACCCCGCTGCGCGTTTCGGCGCCGCGCGAGGAAAGGCTTGGCCTTCTCGGGGGAAAAACCGAGCCGCGCGTCAAGCGTTCGGAGCTTGTCGTCATCACCCGCCAGCTTTCCGCGCTGATCGCCGCGACGACGCCGCTGGAAGAAGCGCTGAACGCCATCGCCTTGCAGTCCGAAGCGGGCGGCGCGCGCACGCGCCTTCTCGGCGTGCGCGAGCGCGTGATGGAAGGCTGGCGCTTCGCAGACGCGCTCGGCGAGGATCCGAAATCCTTCCCGCCGATCTATCGCGCGGTCATTGCAGCGGGCGAAACCTCGGGCGATCTCGCCGGCGTGCTCGACCGGCTTGCGACCATGCTCGAAAAGAACCGCTCCATGCGCAACAAGGCGCTCGCCGCGCTGATCTATCCGCTGGTTCTGTTCGTCGTGGCGGGCGGCGTCGTAACGCTTCTGATGACGCAGGTCGTGCCGAAGATCGTCGAGCAGTTCAACACGTTCGGCGGCGACCTGCCCGCCGTGACGCAGTTCGTCGTCGGCCTTTCGCACTTCATATCCGCTTACGGACTTTACTGTCTTGCGGCGATAATTCTTCTCGCCGCCGGTTTCTGGCGCGGCATGAAATACCCGCCTTTCAAGCGCGCGGTCGATGCGCGGCTGCTGAAGGTTCCGGTCATCGGACCTTTGCTGCGCAGCCTTGACGGGGCGCGGTTTGCGCGCACGCTTTCGACGCTGTTCGCCGGCGGCGCGCCGTTGCTGGAAAGCCTCGGCGGGGCGCAGCGCACCGTCTCCAATGACTTCATTCGCGAGCGCCTTGACGGGGCCATCGCGCAGGTGCGGGAAGGGGCCTCCCTCGCCGGAGCCTTGAAGCGGGCCAATGCGCTGCCGCCGATGATGGTTCACATGGTCGCCGCCGGGGAGCGGGCCGGGACCGTGCCGGCGCTTCTCGACAAGGCGGCGGTGCAGCTGGAAGAGGAGTTTGATGCCGCCTCCACGGTCGCGCTAAGATTGCTCGAGCCGGCGATCATCGTCGCCATGGGAGGGGCGATCATGCTGATCGTCGCGTCGATAATGCTGCCGATCCTCAGGCTGAACACCCTCGCGTCGGGATGATGCAAACGGAGCTGATATGACCGAGACTTTACGCGCCCGCCTCCTTCGCCGCCGCAAGCAGCGCGGCGTCACGCTGATCGAGCTTCTGGTGGTCCTGACCATCCTCACCTTCATTTCGGCGATCGTTGTCGTCAACGTGTTGCCCGAGCGCGACCGAGCCGCCGTGCGCAAGGCGAAGATCGACATCGCCAATATCG
>JAVJPA010000086.1:0-4620 GCA_040216495.1 Amphiplicatus sp.
CCGGCGTCGGCTCGCGGCCGATCTCGTGCAGCATCTGGCGCGAGGTGCGCACGATCTTGTTGATCGTCTCGATCATGTGCACCGGGATGCGGATCGTCCGCGCCTGGTCGGCGATGGAGCGGGTGATCGCCTGCCGGATCCACCATGTCGCGTAGGTCGAGAACTTGTAGCCGCGGCGGTATTCGAACTTATCGACCGCCTTCATCAGGCCGATATTGCCTTCCTGAATGAGGTCGAGGAATTGCAGGCCGCGGTTGGTGTATTTCTTGGCGATGGAGATGACGAGACGGAGATTCGCTTCGACCATCTCCTTCTTGGCGATGCGCGCCTCGCGCTCGCCTTTCTGCACGGTCGAAACGATGCGTCGGAAATCCTGAACGGTGAGGCCCGTCTCCTGCGACAGGAGGCCGATCTCTTCCCGCAGCGCGTTGATCTGGGTCAGCGCCTTGGTGACGAAATTGTTCCAGCCCTTGCCCTTTTTGGCGCTGATGCGATCGAACCATTCGGGATCGAGCTCTGAACCGATATATTCGTTGAGGAACTCGCGGCGGTTGACGCCGTGGGTGTCGGCGAGGCGCACGAGCTTGCCTTCGAGCGCCATCAGACGGCGATTGATGTCGTAAAGCTGCTCGACCAGCGCCTCGATGCGCTGGTTGTTGAGGCGCACCGAACGCACGCGCTCGACAATGTCTTTCTGGAGCTTCTTGAAGCGGCGCGTCTGGGAGGCGGAAAGGTCTTCGCCTTTCAACTGCTCCTCGATCATGATGTCCTGAAGCCTGCGCAGCTTCTTGTAGTCGTCCGAGATTTCCTCGAACGTTTTCATCACGCCGTCGCGAAGCTCGGCTTCCATCGCCGACAGCGACATCGCGCCTTCGTCGAATTCGTCCTCGTCGTCTTCCGCGGTTTCGAGCTTCTCGGCTTCTTCCTTATTGACGCGCGCGGCGACGTCCGGCTGCGTCATGTCGGGACGCGCCTCAGGGCCGCCGCCATAGGTGGCGTCGAGGTCGATGATGTCGCGCAGCAGCACGCGCCCTTCGTTCAGTTCGTCGCGCCACACGGTGATGGCCTCGAAGGTCAGCGAGCTCTCGCACAGCGCGCGGATCATCGTTTCGCGGCCAGCTTCGATGCGTTTGGCGATGGCGATCTCGCCCTCGCGCGACAGCAGTTCGACCGTGCCCATCTCGCGCAAATACATGCGGACCGGATCGTCGGTGCGATCGTTGGACGAGGAGGTGTTGGTGGCGACGGCGCCGTCGGCGCGCTTGGCGACGGCCTTGGTCGGGGTTTCTTCGGCCTCGTCGTCGTCAGGCGTATCGGCGGCCTCCTCCTCGTCCTCCTCATGCTCGACGACATTGATGCCCATCTCCGAGAGCTGGGCCATTACGTCTTCGATCTGGTCGGTCGAGAATTCTTCCGACGGCAGAATCGCGTTGAGCTCGTCATAAGTGACGTAGCCGCGCGCCTTCGCCGTTTTGATCAGCTTTTTGACGTCCGCATCGTTGAGATCGAGGATCGGCCCGTCAGGCGCTTCGGTTTCAGGGGCCGTCGCTTCTTTTGCCGCCGCTTTCTTCGTCATTCGCAAATCCTGTATATTGAAGGCGCGGCGTTAACGCCTGCGCTTTCGCTTTTCCTCGACGCTTCGCCGCATCTCCTCGAGCGCGCTCGTCACCTTCGCCGGCGGCACATCCCCGTCATCGGCGACGGAAGATGGAGTCTCGCCCGCATTGATCAACTCCTCGCGCGCCGTCACGGCGGCCTTCCACCCGTCTTCTCCGCTGATAAACGTCTGAGACGCAGAAGCCGCCACCTCGGCTTGCGCGTTCGTCGCAAACAGATGATGGCGCAGGGCGTCGCTCCACCCCCACTCAACCTCGTCTATCTCAGCCAATGGCAGGAGGAACCGCTGTCTTTTGAGCGTATCGTCGCTTAGGACGCGCTCCAATGTATCCGCCGCCTTGGTGGTGTGGAGATGACGTTGCAGCCCTGCCGTGTCAAGGGCCGGATCCGTTAAAATCGCCGATAAAACCTCGCCCAGAAGGTCCGCGAGGTCGCGATTTTCCAGCGCCAGGCCCAAAAACGCCGATTCATGCCGTTCGACGAGCCCGGGGTGGTAAATGGCCGCCAGCACCAGGGTCGCCTCCCGGGCGAAAGAGGACGGGGCGCCGTGGCGCTTCAGGGCCGCCGTCGCCCTCGCCTCGGGGGTCAGAGCAAATCTCTCGCCGCCCCATCGTCCGCCTTTCTGACCCGCGCCTTGCCGGCCGCCCCCTGTCCCTTGCCGGCGCTGGCTGGAGGATTCGCGGGCGCTGTCGCGCCGAGGGGCGAAGGTCTCGTTCAGGCGGCGGGCGAATTCGTCGCCATAGGCGTTGCGCACATCCTTGTCGGCGATCAATTTCACCATCTCGCGCAGATGCGTCCTGAGGGCGGCGCGCCGTTCCGGCGTGTCGAGCGGGCGCGCCTCGGTTTCGCGTCGCCACAAGACGTTGACCAGCGGCTCGGCGGCGGCGAGCGCTTTTCTGAACGCGCCGGCGCCCGCATTGCGGATCAGATCGTCCGGGTCCTGACCGTCCGGGAGAAAAACAAAAGAGAGAGACTTGCCCGGCTTCAGCATCGGCATGGCGCGATCGACGGCGCGGTAGGCGGCGGCGACGCCAGCCTTATCGCCATCGAGGCACATAACGGGCTCGTCGGCGGAGCGCCATAAGAGCGCAAGCTGGTTTTCGGTGAGCGCCGTGCCGAGCGGAGCGACCGCGCGCGTGAAGCCTGCGCCCCACAGCGCGATCACGTCCATGTAGCCTTCGCAGACGATCAGCGGATTGTCGTCTGAGGCGGCTTTCCGCGCGCCGGCGAAATTGTAGAGCACGTTGCCCTTGTGAAAGAGCGGCGTCTCGGGCGAGTTCAGATATTTCGCCCGCGCTTCCTTGTCGAGCGCGCGTCCCCCGAACGCGATCACCTGCTCGGTGACGCCGAGGATCGGGAACATCACCCTGTGGCGGAAGCGGTCGTAGGCGGCGCCGCCATCGTCGGGCTTGATGAGAAGACCCGCTTCAATAAGGGTTTCCTCCGTGTACCCCTTGTTGACGAGATAATCTTTGAGCGCCGTGCGCGACTCTGGCGCATAGCCGAGACGGAAGGCGTTAATCTGCGCGTCGGTAATGCCCCGTCCGCGCAGATAGTCGGCGCCCTCGCGCCCGTCCGCCCGGCGCAGCATCGCCGAAAAGAACACCGCCGCCGCATCGCAAGCTTCGGCGAGGCCCTTGCGCTTTCTCGCCTCCGCTTCTTCGCGCGGATCGTCGGCCGGGACCTGCATCCCCGCCTCTTCCGCGAGGCGCACCACGGCTTCATGAAACGAGAGCCCCTGCGTTTCGGTCAGGAAAGTGATGATGTCGCCATGCTTGCCCGACGAAAAGCAGTGGTAAAAGCGCTTCTGGTCGTTGACGAAAAAGGACGGGGTTTTCTCCTTGGTGAAGGGAGAAAGCCCAGCCCATTCATTGCCTTGCTTGCGGAGCTTGACATATCGCCCAATGACTTCTGAAGGCTTCAGGCGGGCCTTCAGCTCATCAATGAAATCGGGCGTGAAACGGGCCATGTCCTGCTCGGCGGCGAAACGAGTCTCATAGCGGGCCGATTCGCCCGGCGCATAGAGGCGGGTTTTCCACAGATGAAGGCTACCTGCCGACGCGCATCCTTCGAGACGCGCGCCTGTCGGCGCGCTCCTCAGGATGAAGACAGGCTATGCAACAACAATTTCATCCTGAAGAGCGTTCGCGCCTCATGCCCGAGCGCGTCTCGAAGGACGGAGCGCACAATCGATCCGTAGGCGAAGCAGTCTACGCCAGCGCCTTCTTCATCACTGCGCCGGCGCGGCCGAAATCCATGGCGCCGGAATAGCGTTCCTTCAGCGCCGCCATGGAGCGGCCCATGTCTTTAAGGCCCGCCGCGCCGAGCTCTTCGATCACTTCGTGCACGGCCTGTTCGATCTCCGCGTCGCCAAGCTGACGCGGCATGAAATCTCGGATGACCGCGATCTCGGCGCGCTCCTGCTCGGCGAGTTCCGGCCGTCCGCCCTTTTCGAACGCTTCGGACGAATCCTCGCGCTGCTTCACCATTTTGGTGAGAATGGTGAGAATTTCCTCGTCGGTGACGCCGTCGCAGCGGTCTTCGCTACGCGCCGCAATGTCGCGGTCCTTTATGGCGGCGTTGATCAGCCGCAGGGTCGTCACGCGGGCCGGTTCGGTCCGCGCTTTCATGGCCGTCTTGAGGGCGGCGTCGATCTTTTCTCGCAACATGCGATTCTCCTGACGCATCGGCCTGACAGCTCCCCCTGCGCCTTCGCGCCCGCCAGCCTAGCTATAACTTGTTGATTCTATTCGAAAACTACCAGCGTTTCCGTTGTTGACCGTTCTATGGCTTTCGCCTAGCTTCCCGCCAATTTGCGCGCTCCCAGGATGGGTCTTGCGCTGCAACATCATGGTCCTTTTCGACGCGAAAGAGATATGCCGCAATGAAATTAAGTCAAGCGCCTGCGCCCCGCCCCACGGCCGTCCTCGTTCTCGCGGACGGCCTTGTTTTATGGGGGGCCGGGCTCGGCGCGACGGGCGAGGCGGTCGGCGAGGTCTGCTT
>JAVJPA010000087.1:0-6509 GCA_040216495.1 Amphiplicatus sp.
TCATCGCCACCCACGACCGGCTCGACATTCCGGGCGCACGGGCCGTTGTCGTTGAAGAGGCGCCCCGATGACCGCCTTCGCCGCCATCGTCAGCCGCGACGTCCGTCTCGCCTTCCGGGCGGGCGGCGGCTCGCTGCAAGGCGCGCTCTTTTTCGCAATCGCCGCGCTGATTTTCGCATTGGCCATCGGGGCCGACATCGCAATCCTTTCCCGGCTCGCGGCGCCGATCCTGTGGGCCTGCGCCCTGCTCTCGACGCTCGTCTCGCTGGAGCGCATCTTCCAGGCGGACGCCGAAGACGGATCGCTCGACGTCATCGTCGAAACCGCCGATCCGCTGGAAGTCGCCTTTCTCGCCAAGGCCGCCGCTCACTGGCTGACGGCCTCGCTGCCGCTGATCGTCGCGGCGCCCGTCATCGGCGTCCTGCTGAACCTGCCGGCTGAACGGTTCGCGCCGCTCATCGTCTCGCTGCTGGTCGGCACCCCGGCGCTGTCGCTGATCGGGGCGCTCGGGGCGGCGCTCACCCTGTCGCTCAAAAGGGCGGGCGTTCTCGTCACGATCCTCGTTGCCCCGCTCTACGCGCCAGCGCTGATCTTCGGCGTCGCCGCGTCCGGCGGGCCCGACGCCCCGATGGCGGCGTCCGCTTTGCTCTTCCTCGGCGCGGCGACTATGTTTTCTCTCATTATCGCCACGCTCGCGGGCGCGGCGGCGATCCGCATGAACATGAACTGATCCCGATGGCCTTCATCACCGACTACGCAAACCCGGAAAAATTCGAGCGGCTCGCAAGACCGCTGACGCCTGTTCTCGCAAGCCTGGCGGCGGCGCTGGCTGCGCTCGGTCTTTATTTCGCGCTGTTCAATTCGCCTGCGGATTATCAGCAGGGCGAGAGCGTGCGGATCATGTACGTTCATGTGCCGGCCGCGTGGATGGCGCTGTTCTGCTACACGGCGATGGCCGCCGCCTCCGCCGCCGGTTTCATCTGGAAGCACCCGCTCGCCGATGTGGCGGCGAAAACGACGGCGCCCATCGGCGCGGTGTTCACGGCGCTCGCGCTCATCACCGGCTCGCTCTGGGGCAAGCCGATGTGGGGAACATGGTGGGCGTGGGACGCCCGCCTCACTTCGGTGCTGATCCTGTTCTTTCTCTATCTCGGCTACATCGCCATCTGGGAGGCGATCGAGGACAAGACCCGCGCCGCGAAGATCGCGGCGATTGTCGCCATCGTCGGGTTCGTCAATGTGCCGATCATCAGGTTCTCGGTCGACTGGTGGAACAGCCTGCACCAGCCGGCGAGCGTGATCCGCGCCGACGGGCCGAGCATTCATTCCTCCATGCTGACGCCGCTCCTGCTGATGGGCGCCGCCTATATGGCCGCGTACGCCGCGATGCTTCTCGTTTCGATGCGCACGGAGCTTGCCGCGCGCAGGCTCGCGCGGCTCGAGCGGCTTCAGTCCGAACGGGTGTCGGGAGTGCGCGCGGAATGACCAGGAAGCAAAGACGACTGATGCTGATCGGGGGCGTGTTCCTCGCCGCCATCGCCGGCGTGACGCTGGTTCTCTCGGCGCTCGACAAGGCGGTCGCCTATTTTTATGTGCCCGCCGATCTCGCCGCGCTCCCCTCGCCGCCGGAAGGACTCATTCGCCTCGGCGGACTAGTCGAGACAGGGAGCGTCAAACGCGAGGAAGGCGGCGCGCTGATCAAGTTCACGATCATCGATGAAATTTCGCAGGCGCCCGTCTCTTATCGCGGCATCCTGCCGGACCTCTTCCGCGAGGGGCAAGGCGTCGTCGTGCAGGGACGGTTCATCGACGGAGAACTTGTAGCGAGCGAAGTGCTCGCCAAGCACGACGAAAATTACATGCCGCGCGAAGTCGCCGAAGCACTGAAAGAGCAAGGCCGCTGGAAGGAAGGCGAAAGCCCTAACTCGCCATCCACTCCCTGATCTTCTCCGCCGCAAGCCGGGCCGCGGGCGGCCCGTCCACCGCCATGCCCGCCAGAATTTCCGGCACGGCCGCGAGCTGCTCGGTGCGCGACTCGCCGCCGGTCAGCAAGGGCAACGCGGCGCCGGCGAGATTCTCCGCCGTGCACTGTTCCTGAATGAGCTCCGGAATCACAAACCGTCCGGCGGCGTAGTTCAGCACCGACGCAAACCGCGTCGTCAGCGTCCGCCGCGCCCAGAACGCGGTGAGAGGATCGAAGCGGTAAGCGATGACCATCGGTGTGCGGTTGATCGCAAGCTCGGTCGTCACCGTGCCGGATTTGGCGATCGCGGCGTCAGCGGCGGCGAAGGCGTCGTACTTTTCCTCCTGCCCGACAATCACCGGCTTGCCGGGCCAGCCCATCATCATGTCGCGCGCGCGCTTTTCCACCTGCGGGGAAAGCGGCGCGACGATGCGAAGCCCTTGGACACGCTCCGACAGCAGACGAACCGCGCCCTCCAGCGGCTCTTTCAGCGCGGCGATTTCGCTTCGCCGGCTTCCCGGCAGCACCGCGAGCAGCGGCGCGAGGCCAATCCCGTGACGCTCGCGAAACGCAGCGCCGTCTCCTCGCGCGGACCACGCCGCCTGAAAATTCGGATTGCCCACAAACTCGGCCCGAGCGCCGACCTTGCGGAACCATTGCGGTTCGAAGGGCAAGAGGCAAAGCACGCCGTCGAAATGCGTCTTGACGAAGTGCACTCGTTGCGGCCTTGAGCCCCATACCTGCGGCGCGCCGAATTTGAAAAGCTTGACGGTCGGCGCCGCACGGCGCATGCGCGTCGCGCACAGCCGCGAAAAGGCCCATCCGTCGATGAAGATCGTCGCGGCGATCTTGTTCGTGACGGCGATCTGCGAGAGTTCTTCCGCGCGTTTGTAAGCTTGCGGTATGGCGCGCAGGGCGCCGGTCAGGCCGATAATCGAAAACGGATCAATCTCGAACAGGCTTTTGAAACCCTCAGCCTCCATCAGCGGGCCGCCGCAGCCCGTGAACGAGGCGCCCGGAAAGATTTTTCTCATCTCGCGAAGCAGAGCTGCGCCAAGCGCATCGCCCGAAGGCTCCACCGCGACAAGCATGAACCGCTTCGCGGAAGCAGGCAGCGCGGAACTGATCGGGATTACGGCTCCTGTCACGGCGCCGCCGCCTCCTCCGGCGCAAAGCCGTAAATGAACAAGCCCAGACGATCGGCCTCAGCGACGGCGTCCGCCGCGTCGAGCATCAACGCCGCGCCAGCCTCCACCGCGACGCCGGCGAGGCCCGCCTTGTGCGCGCGGCGGATCGTCTCGACGCCGATGGTCGGCAAGTCGATGCGCAACTCCTGTCCGGGTTTCGGACGTTTCACGAGCACGCCGTTCGGCCCGTCGCCGCCGCGCACGCCCGCGGGAAACGCCGCGCAACGCTCGAGCATGGCGTCGGTTCCTTCCGCCGCCTCAATCGCCAGCACGAGCCCCGATGCGACGACAGCGCCCTGCCCTACGTCGAACGACCCGATGGCCCCGACAAGCTGGGCCGCCTTGCGCATGTCGGCGAAGTGCGCCTCGCTTGGCGCATGGCGTCCGAGCGCGCCGCGTTTGACCGTCACGCTTTGAATGACTTCATCCGCGCCGACCACGATGAAGCCTTCCGCCTCCAGCGTTTCGACAAGAGCGGCGAGCAAGGCGCCGTCGCCTTTCGCGGCCGCTGCGATCAGTTTCGGCAACAGCGCGGCGCCGCGCCAGTCCGGCTTCAGCTTGGAAAAGTCGGGACGCGCAACGACGCCGGCGAAAACAGCCGCGTCGCACCCCGCCGCCTTCAGGCGGCGGATGATCTTGCCGATCTCTGCAAGGCCGCAATCGTCTCCGGGATGGGCGTCAAGCGCAGGATCCGTCAGACTCGCGAGCCGGATCACATGGTACGGCGCGCCGCGCGCGACGCATTCCTCGACGATGCGCACAGGCAGAGCGCCCCCGCTGGCGACAATGCCGAGTTTTTTGAACCGCGCCATCGCCTACCGCGCCGGCGTCATAAGCGGCCGCGGCGCCTCCGCTTTAATAAAGGCGATGATGCGCGCGACCTCCGGCCGATGGCCGAATTCGCGCTCGGCTTGCTCGACGCGATCCTTGAACACGCCGTCCCCGTGAAACAGCAGTTTGTAAGCGGCGCGCATGTCGTGAACTAGATCGCGCGGCGCGCCGCGGCGTTTGAGGCCGATAATATTGAGGCCATCGAGATGAGCATGGTTGCCCCAAGCGGAGCCATAGGGAATGAGATCCGTCGTCACCGCGGCGACGCCGCCGACAAAGGCGTAGGCGCCGATGCGGCTATGCTGGTGCACAGCGGCGAGCCCTCCGAGGAAAACATTCTCTCCTATCACCGCATGACCGCCGACCGCAGCGCTCGGGCCGAAGATCGTGCGATCGCCGATAATGCAGTCATGGCCGACATGCGCGTTGCACATGAGGTAACAATGATCGCCGACACGCGTTTCGCCGCGCCCCGCCGCCGTTCCGATATTGATCGCCGTATGTTCACGAATGATGTTGTCGGTCCCGATCGCGAGGCTTGTGTCCTCGTCCCGGTATCCCGTGTGCTGAGGCGGCCCGCCCAGCGCAGCGAACGGATGCACGATGGTGCGCTCGCCGATCGTTGTCCGGCCCGAAACGGTCACATGCGATTTCAGCTCTGCGCCTGCCGCGATTTTCGCTTTCGGGCCGATGACGCAGTAAGGGCCGATGCGCGCATCGGCGCTGATCTCGGCGCCGTCCTCAATGATGGCGGTCGGATGGATCGGCATAGGCCCCGGTTCAGGTCGCGGCGGCGAGCATGGCGGCGAAGCTGGCGTCCGCGACGCGCTGGCCGTTCACCATCGCTTCGCCTTCGAACCGCCAGACGGGCGGGCGGCGCTGCACCGTCTTCACATGGATCATCAACTGATCGCCTGGCACGACCGGCCTCCTGAAGCGCGCTTTGTCGACGCCCATAAAGAGAACGATCTTGCCTTCGACGTCAAGGTTCTCCGTATACGCCGTATAAGCGGCGGCGGCCTGCGCCATCGCTTCGATGATCAACACGCCGGGCATCACCGGCTTTTGCGGGAAGTGTCCTGGAAAATACGGCTCGTTATAGGTGACGCATTTCACCCCGGTGGCGCTCTCGCCAGCCTTGATATCGATCAGCCTGTCGATCATCAGCATCGGGTTGCGATGAGGAAGAAGCTGCATCAGTTCGTTGACGTCGAGCGTCGTTTTTCCAGGTTCAATCGCCATCTTCTTCCGTCTTCTTCTTGCTTGCGAGTTTGGCCAGCGTCGCCGTTTCGCGGAACCATGTCCGGAACGGGCGCGCCGGCAAGCCGCCCCATTTTTCACCCGGCCCTATATCGCGCATCACGCCGGCGCCGGCCGCAATCTGCGCGCCGTCGCCGATCGTCACATGATCGGCGACGCCGACCTTGCCGCCTAGCAGCGCGCCTTCGCCGATGACGGTGCTGCCCGATATTCCGACATGCGCCGCGAGAATGCTGAATCGACCGATTCGAACGTTGTGGCCGATCTGTACGAGATTGTCGATCTTGACCCCGTCTCCTATCGCCGTGTCGCCGAGAGCGCCGCGATCAATAGTCGTGTTGGCCCCGATCTCTACATCGTCGCCCATCATCACCCGGCCAAGCTGAGGCACTCTCACCGGCCCGTCCGGCCCGGCGACGAAACCGAAGCCCGCCTGCCCGATGCGCGCGCCCGGCAGGATCGCCGCCCGCGCGCCCATGATGCAGTGCGCGATCGTCGCGCCGGCTCCGATATGGCTTTGCGCGCCAATAACGACGCCCGGCCCGATGGCCGCGTACGCATCGATGACCGCGCCTTCGCCGATCGTCGCGCCGGCGGCGATGACAGCGGTCTCGTGAATACGCGCGCCTTCACCGATTTCCGCGGACGGATCAATGCCTGCTGCGGCCGAAGACGGCCGCTCCGCATGCAGCCGCGCAGCGATTCGCGCGAAGCCGAGACGGGGAGCGTCCATGACGCCGACCGGGCCGGCGGCCGACAGCGCGGACGCCAACGCCGGCGTGGTCAGCGCCAGCCCGACTGCGCGCCCCTCAAGCTTCGCCGCCGCCTCACGGTTCTCGATAAAGACGACGGCGCCGGAAAGATCGCCCTCGTCGAGCGACGCTGCGCGGTCGATGAAGCCCGTTGCGCCAGGCGACAGAGCGGCGCCTGCAATCTGCGCCGCCTCGCTGACCGGCGCCGGATCATTCGTTACAAAAAAGCGCGCATCCGGCATCTGTCATCAATCCTGTCAGCCAGCTCTGTCGTGAGCCGCAAAGCAATCCTCCAGAGACGGAAACGGCCGGCGCAAGGCGCCGGCCGTTCTCTGTCATCGCCAGTCTAGGGCAAGCGTCACTTTTTCTTGCCTGAATTCGCCTTGGCTTGCGCTTCCTGCGCCTTGCGCTGCAGTTCGGCGAGCGAGACCTTTTCGACCTTCACGGTGGTGATCGACTTGTCGAGTTCGGAGATGACTTGCGCCGTAATGTCCGTATCGACCGCGGCGAACATCA
>JAVJPA010000088.1:0-5134 GCA_040216495.1 Amphiplicatus sp.
GGCGAAGGAGGTCTCGCCCGTTATGCGGGAAGAAGCCGGGGGAATAGCGCCCTTTCTCGCGTCCCCTGAAGAAGGGCGGGGCGTTGTTTGAGTTAAAACAAGGAATAGACTAAGTATCGGAAAGCCGTTGCAAATTCCGGACAGCAATGGCCGGTCGGATTACGAATGAATCAGCAGAAACTCATACGAACCTGTTCCATCTGGCGGGCGCTTGAAGTTATCGGCGATACGTCGGTGCTGCTGATTCTCGAAGCGATCTGGCTCGGTTCTCACCGTTTCGATGAAATTCGCGGCCGTACCGGACTGCTCAAGGCGCTTCTCAGCGATCGCCTCAAACGGCTTGTCGCCGCCGGCGTCCTTGAAAAGCGCCTCTATAATAAAAACCCGCCGCGCTACGAATATGTCACCACGCAAAAGGGGCGCGACCTTTACTGGACGGCGCTCATGCTGTTGCGCTGGGAACGGCGCTGGAGCAACACGGCGGGCAAGATCAGAGTTTTGCTTCGGCACCGGGTCTGTGGCGAAGTCTTCGAACCGACGCCCTTGTGCGGACATTGCAACGGCGCCGCCGAAGCCAAGTATGTGACGTGGCAGGAAGGTCCGGGCGTCGGGTGGATGGCCCCGCATTACAGCCGTCGCCGCCAGCATCGCGAAGTTGGCTGCGAAGAGGAATCGACGACGCTTCTTGAAGAATCCGCGCAGTTGATGGGAGACCGCTGGGCCGGGCTTATCCTGCGCTCGATCTTCACCGGCCTTCGCCGCTTCGAGGAAATCCGCAAGGACACGGCGATCGCTACCAACATTCTGTCCGAACGCCTCGCATGGCTGATTGAGACCGGCGTCATCACTCAACACCAATACTCCGATGTGCCGATGCGCTACGAATATCGGTTGAGCGAGAAAGGGCTCGACTATTATCCGGCGTTGCTGATGTTGTTGCAGTGGGGCGACAAGTACTATGTCTCTCCGGAAGGGCCGCCCTTGCTGCTTACGCATAAGACCTGCGGCAAGGAACTCGATGCGATTGTCGCCTGTTCCCATTGCAGCAAGCCGCTCGCCGCCGAAGAGGTCGAATTCGAAATCGTCGAATCGAAAAAACGCCGATCACGCAAGTCGGCGTAGAAGAGACTTTCATTATCATACGCACGAAGTTATGATGCCGGAACAGGCAGGCGAGGCGTATGCAGGCTCTTTCCCCAGACAGCGACCGCGGCCGGGTCGCGATCGTAACCGGCGCCGGCAAAAGCCTTGGCGCGGCGTTTGCGCATGCGCTGGGCGCGCGGGGGTTCAGGCTCGTCGTCAATAACCGGAAGCGGGCGGGCGAACCGTCCTCGGCGGATGAAACGGTCCGTAAGCTGAAGGAGAGGGGCGTTGAGGCCGTCGCGGAATGCTCTGACGTCGCCGAAACCGGCGCCGCCGAGGCTCTTGTAGACAAAGCACTTGATACATATGGCCGCCTCGACGCCGTCGTCTGCAATGCCGGAATCGTCGGCGATACGGCGTGGTTTGGAAAAGTCGGCCTCGACGGTTTCCGCAGAGTAATGGAAATCAATTTCTTCGCTAACGTTTCTCTATCCTTAGCCGCGTTGCCGCATTTGAAACAGGCCGGCGCCGGCAGGCTTGTGTTCATCTCCTCGGCGGCGGGCCTGTATGGGGCGCGCGGGCTCGCGCCTTATGCGGCGACAAAAGGCGCGCTTACATCGTTCGCGTTGACGTTAAGCGATGAGTTGAAACGTTACGGCGTTTGCGTGAATGTACTGACCCCGTTCGCCCTGTCGCAGATGACCGCCGCCGATATCGGTGCAGACGGAACAATGGCTCTGCCGCAAGAGACAGCGCCCGCCGTCGCCTGGATGGCGAGCGCTGACTGCGCCGTGACGGGGCAGATCTGGGTGGCGGCTGGCGGGCGTTACCGGCGCGCGATTACGGTCGAAACGCAAGGCGGCAGAGGCGACGGCACGCCGGAATGGCTCGCCGCCAACGCTGCGCCTCTTTCTGACATGACAAACACCAGAACGTTTCCCGGCGGGCAGGAAGCTTTTCAGGATATTTTCGCAGAGATAGTCGCCGATCGCGAGCGCGGGAAAGAATGAAATGACCTACAGAGTCATTCAATGGGCGACGGGCGCCATGGGGCGGACCTGTCTTCGCGGCGCGCTCGACCGGCCCGATATCGAACTTGTCGGCGTGTTCGTATACGGAGAGAAGAAAGCCGGACGCGATGTGGGCGAACTGGTGCGACGCGATCCCGTAGGCGTGCGGGCGACCAACAGCATTGAGGAAATCCTCGCTCTCGACGCGGATGTAGTCATTCACGCAGCGCGGCTTCAGCCGCCCTATGACAGCCACGACGCGGATATCTGCCGGCTGCTGGAATCGGGCAAAAACGTCATCAGCATCAACGGCAACACGTTTCCTGCGCACTGGCCGGCGGCGCGTCGAAAGCGCATTGAGAAAGCCTGCGCCCGGAGCGGGGCGAGCTTTATGGGCGCGGGCCTTAATCCGGGGTTCGCCGTCGAAAAGCTTGCAGCTATCGCAAGCGGCGTCTGCATAGACCTGACGCGGGTGACATTGTCGGAAACTGTTCTTTGTCATGAGATGCGAAGCCCTGAGTATGTGTTCGATCTGCTCGGGTTCGGCTCCGTTCCCGGCGCCATAGATCCGAACAAGTCTGATTGGCCGCCGGGAGCGCTTCTCAACGACATGTTTGAGGAGGTTGTCGCGAGTCTTGCTGACAGGCTCAGTCTCAAGCTCGACGCGATCGTGCGCGATCATCGGATGCTGCCGGCGACACGCGACCTTGAGATCGGCGCCGGAAAGATTGCCAGAGGAACGGTGAGCCATCTCGACTGGCGCTGGCGCGGCGTCGTCGATGCGAAGCCTGCGCTCAATCTGGAAATCGCCTGGGTGATGGAGACAGCGCATCTTAAGGGGAATACGGATGAACTATGGCGCCTGAGGATCGAGGGGACGCCGACCGTGAACATCGTGCTCGGCCTTGAAGCCCCGGCGGGCTATGCCGGGCGCACGTCTGTCGAACAACTCGCTGTCGCCGGCGCAGTGCTGAACGCCATTCCTTATGTGGTTCAAGCTCCGGCTGGACCGGTCGCCGCGCCGCTGGCGACGCCATGGCGAAAGCCGTCTGGTCTGTGACTAAACGTTGGCGCGCTTGTACAGATGCGATGGCTGAGCGAGCGCTTCGTCATAGCCGGCGATCAACTCGGCGATGATTTCTCGAGCTGGGCGGATTGCGCGCACCGCGCCGACGCCGTGCCCCGCCGACCAGAGATCGCGCCACGCCTTGATGTCTTTTTGCGAGTTGGCGAAGTCGGGCTTGCCGCGCCCTGCCACCTGTTCGAGATCGACGCCGGCGCGCTCAAGGCTCGCTTTCAGATAATAGGCGTTGGCGCCGGTGATGGCGCTGGAGAGGATAAGATCGCGAAATTCCGCGGCGACGACGAAATCGCGATAGGCGGGGTGGGCGATTGTTTCTTCCGCGCCGAGAAAATGCGTGCCCACATAGGCGAGGTCGGCTCCGAGCGTTTCCGCCGCGCGCACGGCGCGTCCCGTGTTGATGCCGCCGCCAAGGACGATGACGCCGTCAAAAAATTCGCGCACCGCCGAAACGAACGCGAAGCCCGTCATCTCGCCCGTATGCCCGCCCGCGCCGGCGCTGACGAGCACGAGGCCGTCGACGCCTGCGTCCGCCGCCTTGCGCGCATAGTCGATGGAATTGACGTCGGCGAAGACGAGCCCGCCATAACCGCGAACCGTCGGCATCACCGGCTTCGGTCCGCCGAGCGCGGTGATGACGATGTCTGGGCGGTATTTTTCAAGCAAGGCGAGTTCGGCGTCGAGCCGGTCATAAGAAGAGTGGGTCACCATGTTCGCGGCGAACGGCGCCAGCGCGTCATCGTCGCCCGCGAATGTCTGCGCCAGCCATTCGTCGAGCATTTCGATAGTGCGCGCCAGCGGGAAAGGAAATGACCCGATCACGCCCTCGCGCCGGACGGCGCGCACTAGATTAGGCCCCGACACCAGAAACATGGGCGCGGCGATGACTGGCAGCGCCAGGCGATCCCGAAATCGGCTGAGAAGCGCACTGGACTTTTCCGTCATGCCGGGAAACCCTTTATCTCTACGCGGCGGTCCCTTTTCGTGACTGCCGCTATCGCTTGCATTATCGTACCTTAAGAGGTATCAAAACCGCAGGGCCCGCGCTAGCGATTTCAGCAGCGGGCGATTTATCCGAAGGAGCAAGTCCGATGAGCGCAAAAACTTTCGTGCTCGGCGGGCACCAGACGGATTTCAGCCGCAACTGGGCGCGTCACGAAGAATCGCTGTTCGACATGTTCAAAGCGGCGCTCGAAGGCGGGCTTGCGGCGACGGGGCTCGAGCCGGGGGAAATCGACGCGGCGCATGTGGGCAACTTCACGGCCGAGATTTTCTGCAATCAGGGCCATCTTGGCGGCTTCTTCACCGCTTCTGACAAGCGCTTCGACGGCATGCCGGCGCAGCGCCATGAGGCGGCGTGCGCGTCCGGCAGCATGGCGATGCTCTCGGCGATGGCCGAGATAGAAGCGGGGCGGTACGACCTTATCGCCGTCCTCGGCATCGAGATGATGCGCAACGTGCCGGGGGATCAGGCGGCCAAGAATATCGGCGGGCCCGCTATGTGGGCCGACCGCGAATGCCTCGACGTCAAATATCCGTGGCCGCACATCTTCGCCGAACTCGGCGACGAGTATGACAATCGCTACGGGCTGAAGTTCGAGCATCTGGCCGAGATATCCAGAATCAATTTCGACAACGCCAAACGCAATCCGAACGCGCAATCGCGGCAATGGACGTTTACGGACGAAAGCTTCTCCGAAGATGACGCCGCCAATCCGCGCATCTCGGGCCGTATCCGCCGCTCCGATTGCGGGCAGGTGACGGACGGCGCGGCCATTGTTTTCCTCGCCAGCGAAAAGGCGGCGCGCACATACGCATCGAAGCACGGCAAATCGCTCGACAATATCGCGCGGATCGACGGCTGGGGTCATCGCACTTCGCATATTTCCTACAAGGACAAGATCGAAGCGAGTCGCGGCAAACCGTATGTGATGCCGAATGTGCGCCGCGCCATCGAGGA
>JAVJPA010000089.1:0-22593 GCA_040216495.1 Amphiplicatus sp.
GTGTGCTCTTCCGATCTGGCCCGCTCCCTAAAAGACGGGCGTTCCGGGCCTGAAGAAAAGCGTTGTGCGCGTTCACGACAGCAAGCGAGGCCGCAGCGGGTCTTTCTTGCGCAGCCGCCGCCAGATGCGCCGCGGTTGCGACCGCGCGAACGCACCATTGGCTGCAAAGCGCCAATAAGCTGAAAACCGCGATAAAGGCGACGATGCTCTTCGCTCGCCCTCTCGACGACTGGACGGCAAAACGCGCCACGACCTGACCTGCGCCACCTGTAACCGGCGCACTCTAGCGAACAGGCGTTAGCCCTCCGTAAACCATCGGTTCGACGCTTGTTTACGGCTCGTAAACGTTTCAGACGCCGCCGCCGGTCACCCCTGCTTTTCCCAGCGTCCTGCCGACGACTGCTTCCAGTATGTCGCGTCGTGGCCGGCCCCCTTCGCTTCTTTCCAAAAGCCGCGCGCATTCGTCACGGCGGCCTCATCGCGGCCGTCGAAAATCGTCACGCAGCGGACGAACCGACCCAGCGTCCGCGCATCGGCGACGGCGCCGTCGATCAGGAACAGGATTTCCGCTTCATTCGGAACCTCGTCGCCGTCGGTCAGCCAGACCGGCTGACGCGCGCCGTCTTCGCCGCCCGCGGCGTGCGGCAGGAAGGCGTCGTCGCGATAGGTCCACAAATGCTCGTCGAGCGATGCGAGACGCTCGCGCGAACCCGCGCGCACCACCGCCTTCCACCCCCGCTCCAGCGACTTTTCGAGGAGGCCCGGGAGCACGCTTTCAAGCGTCGCGCGTTCGAGGTGGTAGAAGAGAATATCTGTCATGGCCGCTTCGCGATGAGATCAGCCATCATCGCCGCCACCGCACGCTCGCGTTCGCCAGGCGCGGAAGCGAGCGCATCGACGACGCGCATCGCAACGTCCGGCTTTTTGTTCTGGCTCAGCTTGGCTTTCGCCTCGACGGTTTCGATATCGACTTCGAAGGCGAGAATGGCGCGGCGCATGCGCGCATGATCTTTCGGCTGGAGCTTGTCGATCGTCCAGAAATGGCCCGTCTCAAGGTCGTGGCGACTGGATTCATGCTGATCGGACAGATCGGAAAGCACCCCGTCAATTTCCGCTTCGTCTGTAAAGGCGCGCGCTTTGCCTGAAACATGCACCGCGACATAGTTCCAGGTAGGAACATCCTCCTCGGTCTTATACCAGTCGGGAGAGACGTACGCGTAAGGTCCGCTGAAAACGAACAGTTGCGGCGCGCCGTCTATATGCGCAGCATGCGGATTGGCCCGCGCCACATGAGCGCGCAGACGCGCGCCGCCAGCATCGATCAGAACGGGAAGATGCGTAAGCACCGGCGCGCCATCCGCCACAGTGATCATCGTCGCAAAATTATGCGCCCGCGCAAAGTCCAGCGCCCCCGCCCTGTCGTCCCAGCGAAATGCCGGCGGCGAATACATCGGCTAGCCTTCGTGGTTGGCGCGCACCCATTCATCGAGAAGGCGCACGCCGTAGCCGGTCCCGCCTTTCGGAATGATGGGCAAATCTTTCGTGGTCCACGCCATCCCCGCGATGTCGAGATGCGCCCATGACTGGCCTTCCTTGACGAAACGGCCGATGAACGCCGCCGCCGTCGAAGAGCCGCCATCGCGCCCGCCGATATTTTTCATATCGGCGACGTCGGACTTGATCATCTCGTCATGCGCGGCTGTGAGCGGCATCCGCCACAGCTTGTCACCCGTCGCATCCCCCGCCTTTGTCAACTGATCGACAAGTTTCTCATCCTTGGAAAAGAGTCCGGCGAATTCGTGCGAAAGCGAGATGATGATAGCGCCCGTGAGCGTCGCCAGATCGACAACCGCCTTGGGCTTGTAGGTCTCCTGCGTCCACCAGATCGCATCGGCGAGCACAAGCCGTCCTTCGGCGTCCGTATTCAAAATCTCGATGGTCTGGCCTGACATTGACGTAACGATGTCGCCGGGGCGCTGCGCGTTGCCGTCCGGCATGTTCTCGACAAGCCCGATGACGCCGACGACATTCGCCTTGGCTTTGCGTCCCGCGAGCGCGGCCATCGCGCCGGTGACGGCGCCGGCGCCGCCCATGTCCCACTTCAGGTCTTCCATGCCGGGGCCGGGCTTCAGCGAGATGCCGCCCGTGTCGAAAGTGACGCCCTTGCCGACGAATGCGACGGGCGCCGCGCCTTTCTTTCCGCCCATCCATTCCATGGCGACGATCTTCGACTCGCGCGCCGACCCCTGTCCGACGCCGAGCAGCGAACCCATCCCCAGTTTCTTCATTTGGGTTTCGCCAAGGACCGTCACCTTGACGCCGAGTTCTTCAAGTTTCTTGCAACGATCAGCGAAACTTTCCGGGTAAAGGACGTTCGGCGGCTCAGAGACAAGATCGCGGGTCAGGAACACCCCTTCGGCGACCTTCTCAAGATCGGCGAAAAACGTTTTCGCTTTTGCGGATGCAGTATGAACGGCGAGTTTCGCGAGCGCCGGCTTTTGATCTTTTTCAAGCTTGGTGCGGTACTTGTCAAAACGGTAGGCGCGCAGCTTGGCGCCGACGCCGATGCGCGCCGCGACTTCTCCTTCATCGACAGACGGCGCGGAGAATCCGTCAAGGGCCACCGCCGCCGACTTCTCCCTGGTGCCGAGGAGTTTTGCGATCGCGACCCCGCCGAGACGTTCGGCCCCGAGCGCAGTGAACTCCTTCGCCTTGCCCGCGCCGACCAAAAGGATGCGGCTGTTGTCGAGCCCGGAGGGCGCGACAACATCGAGAAGCTGATCCTTCTTGCCAGTGAAAGCGGATGCTTCGATCGCCTTGCTCAGCGCGCCGCCCGTCGCCTTGTCGAGCGCCGCGAAGGCGCCCGCGCGGGGGCCGTCCTCGAACAACGGCGCGATAATGGCGCCGATTTTAGGCAAAGCGGCTTTGGAGAAGGAAATTTGCATCAGGGCCTCGTCGTTATCATACCAACCAGACGCCCGAATCGCCGAAGCTGGGGCGCCCTTCCGGGAGCGAAGCCGCTGTGGTAGGCCGAGCCTTGGTCCGGCGCAACAGGGTGAGCCGGCGTCCGGGGCAGTCGTCCGCCGCGAGGAATTGCGCGCCTTGAACAGTCTCGACCGTTATATCCTGAAGCAGTGCCTGATCCCTTTCCTGCTCGCCATCGCCATCGTCACCACCATCGTCTGGATGACGCAGAGTCTGCAGCGGGCGGAGATTCTGGTCGAGTACAGTCAGGGCTTCGGCGTCTTCGCCTGGCTGAGCTTGCTCATTGTCCCGAGCCTGCTCGCGGTGATCGTGCCTTTCGCTTTGTTCGCCGCCGCCCTTTATACATTGCAGCGCCTCCATGCGGACAGCGAGATTGCCGTCATGTTCGCGGCCGGCGTCAGCAAGCTTCGGATCGGCGCGCCGTTTCTTCTTCTCGCCTTCGTCGGCGCGGCCGCGACGCTGTGGGTCAACCTCGACCTGATGCCAAGAAGCTACCGCCTGTTAAAACGCGAAGTCGCAGATATACGCGCCGATTTCGCCAGCGCTGTTCTGCGAGGGGGAGAGTTTGTCACGCTCTCGGACGGCTTCACCGTCTATGTGGAGGAAGTGCGCCCCGGCGGGCAGCTTGTCGGTCTGTTGATCAACGATTACCGCCGCAGCGGCGGCACAGAAACCTACATGGCCCAACGCGGCCTGCTGCGCGACACGCCGCAGGGGCCAGTACTTTATCTGGCCAACGGCAATGTGCAACGGGTCGCCCGTTATACAGGGGTTGTCGAATTCGTACGGTTTCAGGAAACAGCCATCAACATCACCGACTTTGACCAACGCGGCGGCGATCTGCAACTCGAACTCACCGAACGCTATCTGCCCGAGCTCTTCAATCCGGACCGGGAAAATGCGTGG
The DNA here is from genome assembly GCA_040216495.1 of Amphiplicatus sp. Classification (GTDB taxonomy): domain Bacteria; phylum Pseudomonadota; class Alphaproteobacteria; order Caulobacterales; family Parvularculaceae; genus Amphiplicatus. Next base: position 3,892 of record JAVJPA010000089.1, read on the forward strand.
GACCGGGAGAACGCGCGCATTCTGAAAGCGGAAGGGCATAACCGGCTCGCCTCGCCGCTCTACGCATTCGCCTATGTGCTGATCGCTATTTATGCGCTTATCGGCGGCGCCTATACGCGCCGCGGTTATGGGACGCGCATCGCCATAGCCTGTGCGGCGGCGGGCGGCGTGCGCGTCGCGGGTTTCTTACTGCAATCTCTTGCGGGAGAAACCGGATCCTATTGGGTCATCTACTTCGCGCCGGCGCTGATCATCGTCTTTCTGGGCGCGTTGCTGACGGACAGCGCTCGCATCCCATCGCGGCGGGCGCGCCACAAAAAAGCGAGACGCCTCTGATGCCTCCCGCGACATTGTTCCGCTACATCGGCGGCCGTATGATCGTTTCGGTCACGGCGCTGTTCCTGATCCTCGCCGCCTTCGTGCTGGTCGCCGACCTGATCGAGAACCTTCGCTTCATCTCGAAGTTCAACAAGGGCGATTTCGGTTCCGCGCTGCAACTGACTTTTTTACGCGCGCCGGCGCTTACGCAGACGCTCGCCCCTTTCGTCTTCCTGTTCGGCTCGATCTGGATGTTCAGCCAGCTCAATCGCAGGGCGGAGATCGCCGTCATGCGAGCGGCCGGCCTTTCTGTATGGCGGCTGATCGGCCCGGCGGCGCTGGTCGCCGCGCTCGGCGGCTTGCTGCTCATCACCGTCATCGATCCTTTGTCGTCGAGTCTTCGAGGCGCAAGCGAAAAGCTGATGGATTCGTTGCGCGGGCGCTCATCAAGCCTTGTTCAGGTCTTCGGCGACGGCATCTGGCTTCGTCAACGCGACGCCGACAATGTTCTCCTCATCAACGCGCGCGGGTTCGATCCGAGAAACGCCGGGCTTTCCAAGGTGACCATGTGGCGCCTCGACAGGGATTCGGCTTTTCTTGAACGGATCGATGCGCCGGAGGCCTTCCTTTCCGGTCGAACGATAGAGCTCCACAACGCGCGCATCAAAGGCGCGAACGATCAGCTCGACCACCGGACGCCGATTTACGCGGTTCCGACATCGTTGACCCCCGACGATTTGCGAGAGCGAGTGGATAGCGCGGAAACGATGTCGATCTGGCAGCTTCCTCAGTTCATCCTCCTGGCCGAAGCAGCAGGGTTGCCGACGACGCGTTATAACCTGCGGTTCCATGATCTCTGCTCCACGCCGCTCAAGCTGATCGGCATGGTGCTGATCGCAGCTTTTTTCTCTCTCAAGCCGATGCGTTTGGGCGGCGCGTTCCAGCTTTTTCTCTCGGCGGTCGGAGCGGGATTCCTGCTCTATGTTCTTACCGAGTTGGCGACCGCCCTCGGTGAATCCGGGACAGTTCCGGAAGCGCTCGCCGCCTGGACGCCGGCTATCGTGGCGACGCTCGCTGCGGTCACAGCGCTTCTCCAATACGAGGAAAGCTGAGGGGGTCCCGCAGTCTCCCGTGGACCTCTCGCGCGGGCTCGTTTAACCATGGCCTCGGGCAGGCGGTCGATTCGCGGGAGTGGAAATTGCGCCGTAATGACAAACCATTGCGCGCGCGAGAGGCGGCTTGCTGCTTCGTATTGCGTTGCGTGGAGGGAGAACCAAGCTGAGCGACCGGCGCGGCATCGGCAGATGGCTCGCTACCTCCGCCCTGGCGGCGGGGGTCGGCGCGCCTTTGGTTGCGGCTGAGGCCGCTAGCGAGCTGGCGTCCCTATCAGTGGCGCCATCGACGCCTTCTCCCCAAAAGCCGGATATTATCGGCCGGCAGACAGAAGCGGCGCCTGAACGCGGCGTTCGGGAAATCCGCACCACAGTCGTGCTGACCGATGATCCGGCCAGCGCGCTCGCTTTTGCGCCGCTTTCCGAAGCGGCGCGCGCGCAGGCGATCGCAGCCGGCACGCTACCCTTGCAGGGCGACAGTCCGGTCCAGCTCGTTTCCGTTCTTCCGCAAGACAAAAGCGACGCAGCCTCTCCGGATTTCGCCGCTCTCCCAGATGAGGCGGCAGCGGAAGAAGAGTAAATCCTTTTCGAAGCGGACAGCGTCTCTCGCGAAGACGAGTCCTCGCCGATCATCGCCAGAGGAAATGTCCGCGCCTATTTCGGCCAGCGCATGCTGCTCGCCGACACTCTGAGCTACGATCCGTCGACGGATATCGTTATTGCGGAAGGCAATGTCTCCATCAATGACGGCCCGAACCAGACGACATTCGCGGGCCGGGTCGAGTTGAGCGGCGACCTTCGCGATGGGATTGCGGAGAACTTCAGCGCGCTGCTGACCGATAACGCCCGGCTCGCCGCGGACGAAGCCATCCAGGAGCAAGGCGCGCGCACGAGGCTGAACAAGGCCGTCTACACAGCCTGCGACGTTTGTAAGGATAACGGCGAAGGCAAAACCCCGACCTGGCGCATCAAGGCTTTGCGGGTGACGCGCGATCTCGAACGAAAAGTCGTGCGCTTCCATCACGCATTTTTCGAGATCAAGGGCGTTCCAGTTCTGTACTCGCCGTTCCTGCAGGCGCCCGACCCGTCCGTCGAACGCCAGTCAGGTTTCCTGACTCCGGTGATCGGCGCTTCTGAACGCCTCGGTTTCAATTTCGAGCTGCCCTATTATCTCGCCCTGTCCAATCATCAGGACGCGACCTTTTCACCGAAATATATGTCCAACGACGGCGTGCTCTGGCAGGGAGAGTACAGACGGCGCGATGTCAGCGGCAATCACGTCATTCAGGCGGGCGTGCTCGATTTCGACAATGCGGATTCTACGTCCACAGCCGATGTTCCGGCTTTGCGCTGGCACGTCTTCGGCCGCGGCTATCGCGACTTCGGCGAGCACTGGCAAATCGGCTACGACATAGAGCGCGTTTCGGACGATGCGTATCTCCGCAACTACGACATCAAGCGCCGGGGCGATCTCACCAAGGAGATCGACCCGTCGAGCACGCAGCGCTTGCGCACGAATTCCTACGTCCGCTGGCAGGACGCCTCGTCTGAGTTCCGCGCCGACAGCTTTGTCTTCCAGGGCTTGCGAGGCGACGACGACCCCGGACTCACGCCGTACGTCTTGCCGCTCCTGAACTTCCGCAAGGATTTCGACCATTCCTTCGGCGGCGGCCGCGCTTACCTCAACGCCAATTTCGCTTCCTTGCAACGCACGGACGGGACCGATACGCGCCGCTTCACCGCCAGCGCCTACTGGAACCGCGAGCACATTACGCAAAATGGCCACCGCTTCAACGCATTCGCCGAAGCGCGGGCCGACGCGTTTCACTACTCGGATCTCGATCTTGGAACGGAAAGCGTATCTGGCGCCTTAGGCGATACGACAAGCTTCGAGACGCGCATCGCGCCAAGCGCAGGCGTCGAATGGTCATATCCGCTGACGCGCCGGGCTGGCGGCGCGCGCCTTTTTATAGAACCGCGCATACAGTTCGTCGCGAGCCCCACCGATAACAAGGCCGACGACGTCATCAACGAAGATTCGCAAAGCATCGAGTTCGATTACGCAGCGCTATTTGAGTACAATAAATCTACCGGGTACGATACTTTCGAGGACGGACAGCGGATGAATGCGGGCGTGGCCGCATCGGCGTTGTTCGACAACGGATTCGCAATTGAAACATCTGTCGGCGCACAATTGCGCGTACAAAGCACGGATGTTTTCGACACAGCGATTGGGCTGGGTGAGCGTCGCTCAAATATTGTCGGCTCCCTGAACGTTCGATACAAGAACATCGTTTCTATAGATAACCGCTTCCGCATCGACGACGACACTGGAACATTAAGGCGGGCGGAATCGAAGGCCCTGTTAAATTACGGCCGGTTCACAGGGACTGTCGGCTATGTGCGCCTCGAAGTGGATGAGGATGCGCCGAGCCCTGAATGCGCGCCCACTGACTCGTCGAGACGATGCCAGGAGTTGACTGGCACGCTGCGAGTGAAGCTCAACAACCGGTTTTCAGTTGGCGGCAACTGGCGCCAGGATCTTGAAGCAGGCCGTTCGATCACTCGCGATTTTGTTCTCGGTTATGCCGACGAATGCGCCTCGCTTGAGATCGTATATCGGCGCGACTTTACCCGGGACGTCGGTCTCGACCCCGACACTTCGGTCCTGATCCGCTTCACCTTGAGATCGCTCGTCGATTGACGGCTTGCGCCAAACAGGTTTTGCCCTATTTTTCGCGGCTTAGGCGTCTCGGCGCAAAAACTGCAGTAACAGGCCTGGGGCCGAGCGAACACAATGAAAAATAGAATTTACTCTGCAAAAACAGTATGTTGTACAGTTTTTTGCGGAATCCTTATTGCGACGACAACCTGGGCTCAGGCCCCTACGCCTGGACAGGCGTCAGCCCAAGAGGAATCTCGGGAGGGCCTGCCCGCCTCTTATACCGGGCCGGTCAGCGCTGTCGCGGCCGTCGTCGATGACCAGGTGATCACGACTTTCGACGTTTATCAGCGGATGAAGCTGATGATGATGTCGAGCGAACAACAAATCTCCCCTCAAATGATGCAGCAGCTTCAGGGACAGGCGCTGCGCGATCTCGTCGAAGAAAAGCTCAAGCTGATTGAGGCGAAAAAGTATGAGCTGGAAGTCAGCGACTCCGAGGTGCAGCAGCAACTCCAGCAACTTGCTGCGGGCTCAGGCTTGACCACGGACCAACTCGTTCAGGTGCTGCGCCAGGACGGCATCGCTGTCGAGAGCATGAAAGATCAGATCAAGGCGAGCATCGCTTGGCCGCAGATCGTCTCCGGCCGTTTCCGGTCACGCATAAAGGTCAGCGATGACGAAGTCGAACAAACCCTTGAGCGCATGCGCGAGGACGCCAGCAACGAACAATACCTAGTTTCTGAGATCTGCATCCCCGTGCCAGACTCGTCGCAGGCTCAGCAATATTATCAAGGCAGCATGCAGCTCATCGAGCAAATGCGGCGCGGCGTGCCTTTCGCTATTGTCGCGCAACAATTCTCCGCTTGCAGCACCGCCGCCGCTGGCGGCGATCTCGGATGGATACGCTCCGGCGAACTCCCGAGCGAACTCGACGAGGCGGTCAAGGCGCTGCCGCCGGGTTCAGTGAGCAACCCGATCCCGTCTGACGGCGCGTTTATGATCGTCGCCGTACGCGATAAGCGCGCCGCCGCCGTGCAGGGCGAAGAATCCTTCACGCTCGTTTACGGAAGCGCTCCGCTTTCCATCGGTCGCAACGACGCAATGCTAGGTCTTGAAAAACTCAACAACGCCGACCTGTGTTCGCAGTCCGGCACCCGTATCGATCTTGGCGCGAACATTGATGTCGCCGTGATCGAGAACGTCAAGGCATCATCGATCGATGAGCGGTTCCGGAACGCTGTCGCGAATCTGGAACGGGGCGAATTGAGCCCCCCTGTCGAAGCCGACGGCGCACTGCACGCCGTTTACGCCTGCGAGAAGGACGAAGGGCTCGGCCTGCCGTCACGGGCGGCGATCGAAGATCGCATATTCCAGCGCCAACTCAGCCGCATAGCCCAGCAATATCTTCGCGACCTTGAGCGCGGCGTGCATGTCGACGTCCGTATGAGGCCGCAGCAACAGGCTCCGCAGCCGAACGGCTAACCACGGCCAGCCATGACCTTGACCAACGTCGCGTCCCGGCCGCTCGCCTTGACCATGGGAGAGCCTGGCGGAGTAGGCGGCGAAATTACAATAAAGGCGTGGAGCGCGCTGCGCAAAAGCGGGCCGGTTTTTTTCGTTATAGACGATCCGGCGCGGCTCACAGCGCTTGGCGCGCGCGTCGCCGAGATCGCATCTCCGTCAGAAGCCGGCAAGGTTTTCGCGGTCGCCCTGCCCGTTCTGTCTCTTGGCGCGCGGATCGAGGCGCGCCTTGGCGTCGCCGATTCTAAAACTGCAAAGCATGTGGTCGAATCGATCCGCTGCGCGACTACGCTGGCGCTTTCGGGCGACGCCGCTGGAATCGTCACCAACCCGATCAGCAAAGCGGCGCTTCTCGCCGATGGCTTTCAGTTTCCAGGGCACACAGAGTATCTTGGCGCGCTGACGCATGACGCCGGGATGCCGGCGAAAGCCGCCGCTCGCGGTCCGGTGATGATGCTCGCCGGACCGGCGCTTCGCACAGTCCCGGTGAGCGTGCACGAGCCGCTTGCCGACGCTGCGCGGCGGCTCTCGACAGATGCTATCGTCCGCGCCGCGACCGTGACCGCGCAAGCGCTGGCGCTCGATTTCGGCATCGCACGCCCGCGCCTCGCCATCGCCGGACTCAACCCTCATGCCGGCGAAGGCGGCGCGTTAGGAAGCGAGGACGGGAAAATCATCGCCCCCGCCGTCGAAGCGTTGCGCAAGGCGGGGATTGATGCGCGCGGCCCTCTGCCCGCCGACACCATGTTCCATGAAGAAGCGCGCGCCCGGTACGACGCGGCGATTTGCATGTATCACGACCAGGCGCTGATTCCCGTCAAAACGCTCGCCTTCCACGACACGGTCAATGTCACGCTCGGCCTTCCGATCGTTCGCACGTCGCCCGACCACGGCACAGCCCTCGACATCGCCGGCAAGAATGTCGCGCGCGCCGACAGCCTCATCGCCGCCATCAGACTCGCCGCCGACATGGCGGCGCGCCGCGCGGTCGCATGAGCGACGGCCTTCCGCCCTTGCGCGAGGTGATCGCGCTGTATGATCTCGGCGCGAAGAAGGCGCTCGGCCAGCACTTTCTTCTCGATCTCAATCTCACCCGCAAGATTGCGCGCGCCGCAAACGTCTCGTCCGGAGACCGCGTTCTCGAAATCGGTCCCGGCCCCGGCGGGCTGACGCGCGCCCTGCTCGAAGCCGGCGCTCACGTCATCGCCATAGAGCGCGACTCGCGCGTCGCGCCGGCGCTTGCCGATATTGCTGCGGCTTATCCCGGCAGGCTCGTCGCGATAGAAGCCGATGCGCTCGCGATTGACGAGCGCTCTGTCGTCGGCGACGGCGCCGTGAAGATCGCCGCCAATCTTCCCTATAATATTTCCACCGAACTGCTGATCAAATGGCTGCGCGCGGGCAATGAGCCGACCCCGCTCTGGTCGGTTATGGCGCTGATGTTCCAGAAAGAAGTCGCCGACCGCATTCTCGCGGCGCCGGGCTCGAAAACTTATGGGCGCCTGTCAGTGATCGCTCAGGCGGCGAGCCGCCCGTCCCGCGCGTTCGACCTGCCCGCGCGGGCTTTCACGCCGCCCCCAAAAGTCGATTCTTCTGTGGTTGTTTTTTTTCCCGCGCCGGCGCCGCTTGCAGACATCGCCGCGCTGGAACGCGTGACGCAGGCGGCCTTTTCGCAGCGGCGCAAGATGTTGCGCCAGTCCCTGAAATCCTTGTGGGGCTCAGAAGTCGAAGTTCGGCTTGAGCGCGTCGGCGTCAAGCCTACCGACCGGGCGGAAGATGTAAGCGTCGAGAAATATGTCGAACTGGCGGCCGCCGGCTGACGCGCTAGGCCTGCAACGCTTCGTGCTCGCCTTTCTCGAATGCTTCGACCAGCCGGAACTTCTGAATCTTGCCTGAGCCCGTGAGAGGCCATTCTTTCACCCAGACCCAATAGAGCGGCGTCTTCTGCGGCGACAAGCGTTCGCGGATGAATTTTTTCATCGCCGCGGGGTCTGGGCGCTCCTCGGTTTTCGCGCGCATGAAGCAGGCGACCTGTTCGCCATAAGTCGGACATGGCACGCCGACGACGGCGACTTCCGCAATCGCATCATGCTCCAGCATGGCGTTCTCTATTTCCGCGGGAAAAAGGTTCTCGCCGCCGCGAATGACCATTTCTTTCACCCGGCCGGTGATCTTCACATAGCCGCGTTCGTCCATGCGGCCGAGGTCGCCTGTGTGGAGCCAGCCTTCCGCGTCAAGCGTTTTGGCGGTCGCTTCGGGGTTGTCGTTGTACCCGGTCATAACGAGATAGCCGCGCGCGCAAATCTCCCCCTGACCGCCTATCGGCAGCACCGCATTTGTTTGCGGATCGCGAATCGACAATTCCACATGCGGCAGCGGCTGGCCGATAGTCTGCGTCAGGTCTTCGAGCGAATCGTCCGCCCACGCCTGCGTGATGACCGGCGAAGCCTCGGTCTGTCCGTACACGATCTGTATGGTGACGCCGAACACGTCTTTCGCCTTGCGCACCAGTTCCGGCGCGACCATCGATCCGCCCGACATGGCCCCGCGGAGCGAAGACACGTCGCGGCCCGATTTCAGCGCCTCTTCGATGAGCGCGACCATCATTGTCGGCACGCCGAAGAGGAAGGTCGCGCGCTCGCGTTCGATCAGCCGGACCGCCAACGCCGGATCGAAAACGGGCGTCAGATACATCGAAGCGCCGACATTGAGCGCGCCAAGAGTCAAGATCGCGCAGCCGGTGGTATGGAACAGCGGCATATAATGAATAAAGCGGTCGCCCGCCCCGACGCCGCTGCGCGTGACCGTATCGAGACTGTTTTGCACCAACCCTTCATGATGCAGCAGCGCGCCCTTCGGAAATCCTGTTGTTCCGGACGTATATTGAATCTGCGCCGGATCGCGGGGGCTCACATCCGGCAACACGCCGCGCTCGGCGCCGTCATAAAGCGCGCTGTGATCGGTGAGCAGGATGCGATGGCGGATCGCTGGAATCTCTGCGCAAACCTTGTCTGCAATGTCCGCGAGAGGATTGCCGCGCACGGCGGAAACATAATACAGCGCTTCGGCGCGCGACTGTTCGAGCACGAATTTCAGCTCGCGCGCCTGATAGGAGGGATTGACGGTGACGAGCGTCAGACCGGCGAGAGCGGCGCCGAGTTCAAGCAAAATCCATTCGGGAATGTTGTTCGCCCAGACAGCGATGCGCGCGCCTTTGGCATGACGGCTCGCCAGCGCGCGGCCAAGCCGCTCGGCGTCGGCGAGAAGCGCTTCGAAACTCCAGTCGCGTCCGCTAGCGCCGTCGGCGTGAATCTCGCGCAACGCGAGACTCTCGCCACGCGCTTTGGCCGAACGGCGCAGCATGTCGCCGATGGTCAGCGAGTCTATGCGTGAGCCGCCCTGCGCGAGGAAATGCGATTCAGCCAGTCTGACTGCGTACATCCTTCCTCCCTTTGCGCTCAGCGTCTTTGCACCGTAGCGGTCCTGCCGTCAGCCGCCCTTGCCCGCCATAATGAGCTGCGTCTGAGTGACGATGGCGGCAAGCTTGCCGGCGCCGTCGAACACGTCCGTCTTCCACACCTGCACGGTGCGCCCGATTTTGATAGGCGTCGTCACCGCTTTCGCGGTCTGGCCGACAGGAATCGCGCGAAGAAAGTTTGTTTTCGACTCGATGGTCGTCGTGAGCGAGCCTTCCGGCATGTTGAGAAACGCGGCGATGCCGCCGAGATTGTCCGCAAACGCCATGATCGCCCCGCCATGCAGCGTCGCGGGGATGGTGCAATGTTCAGGCGTCACCTCAAGCTCGGCCTCGACGCGCTCCTTTGTGGCGCTCGTGACCTTGACGCCCATGAGCTTTGCAAACGGCGCGTTGTTCTCGTTGAAGGCGGCTGCGAAGTCCTGTTCTGCCATTGCTTTGCTTCGCCCTCAGACGCCGATCCGCGCGCGGACCGACTCCGACACCGAGCGCGCGTCGAAGACGCCGTCGCCTTCCGGCTTCTCGCCCTTGCCCATCAGCACTTCGATCCGGGTCGTGTAGAATTTCTTCGCGCCGATCGTGCCGAGATCGCCGCCGACGCCGACGCCGACCGAACTGCGCCGTCCGTAGGAGCCGGTGCCGAGCCCCATGCCGAGGCCGACGCCGCCCTTCTCCTGCGCGTCCATGGATCGGCCCGTGACGCGGAACCAGTCATAGCCGTTGGCGAGCGCAAGATCGGCGGCGCGCAGCAGCGCCATGTCTTCGACAGTATCCGGCGACGTCGCGCCGTCGCCGGCGAAAGTGATGCGGTAGCGGTCGCTTTCGACGCGGACATCCGTGTAGCCGTAACCCTTGGAATCGGCGGGCGCGTATGTCGTGCCGATCGCGGTCGCGCAGGCGGCGAGAAGCGTTGCGGCGGCTGCCGCCAGAAATAGGCGCATTGGCGTTCCCCTTGTTTGTCCGTTCGCTGGAAATCTAGCACTCTCTTCGCTCGCCCGCAAAAGCGCCGGATCGCCGCCCGATCCCCGCCGCAATGCTCCGGCAGGAGAGCGCAGCCGAGGAGAGCGACGTGAAAAATCCAGATAAAACCATTTACGATCTGATCATCGTCGGGGCGAGTTTCGCCGGGCTTGTGGCGGCGCGAACAGCCGCCCATCGCGGCCTCAAGGTCGCCGTCATCGACGCCAAGAAAGAGCCGGGCGCCCGGGTGAGGACGACCGGCATTCTCGTCAAGGAGGCTGCCGACGACACTGATATTCCGTCGGCGCTGACCCGGAAGATTCCCGGCGCGAGACTCTACGCGCCGAATGGACGGCATGTAGACCTCACGGCTCCCGGTTATTATTTCCTTGCGACAGACACGCCGGCAATCATGCGCTGGCTCGCGCGCGAAGCCTCGCGCGCCGGGGCGGATCTTCTGTTCAGCGCGCGGTTTGAAAACGCTTCATTGGAAAGCGACTTAGTCAAACTGCACGGGCTCGGTCTTTCGGCGCGCTACCTGCTCGGCGCAGACGGCGCAAAATCGCGCGTCGCGGAAGCCTTCAATCTCGGCCGCAACACCGAGTTCCTGATCGGCATGGAAACCGAGTACGAAGAAACGCCGACGGTCGATCCGGATTTCATTCACTGTTTCATCGATTCGACGCTGGCGCCCGGCTATCTCGGCTGGGTCGTGCCGGGCGCGGGGATGACGCAGGCGGGCCTCGCCGTTTCCGCCTCACCCTTCGGCGGCGCCAGACGGCCCGACTATGAACGCTTCTTCAAACGCGCTGACACTTATTTCGCGCTCGGCAACTGCGAGATGCGCGAACGCCGCTCAGGGCTCATTCCCTGCGGCGGGTTGGTCCGCCCGCTTTCGAGCCATCGCGTCCTGCTCACTGGCGACGCCGCCGGCCTCGTCTCCCCGCTGACGGCGGGCGGCATCAGGCTCTCGTTTCAGTATGGACGGCGCGCCGCGCAAGCGATCGCGCTTTATCTTCAGGATGACGGACCCGATCCCGGCGCCGTCATGGCGAGGGAGTATCCGCGCTTTGCTGTAAAAACCGTAATGCGCCGTCTGTGGTCTTCTGCGCCGCCCAACGCTTTTCTCAACGCCGCTTTATTCACGCCGCCGATGCGCGCGCTGGCGCAATGGATCTATTTCCAGAAGCGCGCCGCCGTGCGTTTCGGCGAGCAAAAAGCCGCAAGCCTCGCCCTTCGCCGACGGGGCGTTTGAAAGCCGCGGCGACCTGCCTTGCGCGGCTGCTGGCGCGGCGTCACAATGGCGCCGTCGAAGCGCAAGAGGCGTCATCATGCTACGGATTATTTTATCGCTTGGCGCAATTCTGGCTTTCGCAGCCTGCTCGAAGAAGTCCGAGACTTCATCTGCGCCGGAAGACTCGAAACCAGCGGCGTCAACGGGCGCGACGGAGCGTGACGCTGTCGGGCGCATCTATCATTATGTGCGCACGAACATTGACGGATCGGATCCTGAAAACGTTTATGTTTTCCGCAAGCGCGTCGATTTCCTTGAAGTCTACAAGATGCGCAACAAATGCGCGAACGCGGCTTTCGTCACCGCCGAACTCGACATGGAGAAAGGCTACGCCACGCATCTTACCGGAGGACGGCTCAAACCTAACGCCGGGCATGAAGATTTCGCCACGCTGGCCTATGACAGCGGAACGAAACGCGCGTCTGCGGAAATCACGCCGCCGGGCGGCGAGATGAAGCGCGCAAGCGTCCTCATCGAAGACGAGCCGTGGCATGACTATGATTTCGACTTCGCGAGCCTCACCGTGATGACGCCGCATCTGGCGCCGCGCGCCGATCTGTCGTTCGGCCTGACGCTGATCATTCCCGATCCGTCGCGCGAGGATTTCCTCATCTATCTCGGCCGCGCCGACCTGATTTACCGGCAGGACGAGAAGCGCGGCGGCCGCCCCGCCCATCGATATATGGTCGGCGGCCCCGCCTTCGGCTCGTTCGGCGGCAGCCTGTGGCTCGATGCGGAGGAAGGCCATATTCTCGACGTCGAAACCGGCATCCCGAACCACCGAGAGTATGAAAACTTCAAGCTAGAGCTGAAGGATATCGACGATGGCGGGCAGACCGCCTGGACGAAGCTGCTGACCGCGCACTTTGAAGGGTGCGAGAAAGAGGAAAACTAACCGAACAACTGCCCGAGAGCATCCGGCCGCATGAGCAACGTCAAGGCGACGCCGGCGAGCGCGCCGCCGAGATGGCCTTCATGGGCGATCCGGTTCCCCGGATTGCCCATCAGCCGCGCCGAGATGATTATAAACAGAACGCCGTAGAGGATCGCCGGAATCCCTACCGGGATGAACATGATGTAAATCGGCTCCAGCGGAAGAAACACGCAGAACGACAGCAACACGCCCGACACGGCGTCCGACGCGCCGACCGACCGATAATTGGGGACGCGCTTCTGGACGATCGCCGTAACGACGCCGCTGGCGACGATCGCGCCGAAATAAACGACGAGAAAGCCTAGCTTGCCAAGGATCGCTTCGACGGTCGGGCCGAAGAAGAACAGCGTGAGCATGTTGAAGAAGAGGTGAAACAGGTCGCCATGCAGGAATGACGAGGTGATCACCCGGTGGCTCTGTTTGCGCCGAACCACCGCATCCACCTCGAAGGCGAACTGCGAGAAGAAATTGCGGTCGATGTAGAGCGCGTAAAGGCTTGCGGCGACATTGGCGACAATCAGCGCATACGTCACCGGCGCGTTCGGCAGGTCCAAGACTGGGGTTCCTTTTTTCAGGCGCTTCTCGGCGGCGCTGTTCAGCGCTTATTCTTTTTCCGCTTCTTCAGGCGTCAGCGTTTTCATCGCCAGCGCGTGGATGGGCCCCGCAAGCAGGTCTTTCAGAACGGCGTTGACAGCCCGCTGCCGGGCGACCCGGTTCATGCCCTCGAAAGCCTTTGAAACCACATGCACCCGGAAATGCGATTCCCCGCCTTCCGGCGCGCCGGAATGGCCTTTATGCAAGTAAGACTCGTCCTTCACCTCAAGCGCGAGCGGATCGAAAGCCTCACGCAACTTTGAGCGAATCATCTCGGCGACAGCCATTCAACCCTCTCGATTCAGCGCCTTCAGTTTCTGTCAAGATTGTATCAACGCAAAGGCGCGACCATACTAGGCCTATGCCGGATTACGCTTATAAGCCGCGCCTCGGATACGACATCCGTATTCGCCCCCCGCGCGAAGGATCGAAGGAGCCGCCCGTCTGGGCCGGCGCCCAGATTCGCCTGTGCGACGCAGCCGGCTGTCCCCATAAGGCGGACGTGAGGGTCGCCAAATCGCCGCGCGAGCTTCAGGAGAAACTCTGGCTCTGCGCCGAACATGCGCGCGAGCACAATCGGCAATGGAACTTTTTCGAGGGCCTGTCGGAAACCGAGGCGACCGAGGCCAGACAGGCCGGTTTCTACGGCGACCGGCCGACCTGGTCCATGGGCCGCAATGACCGGGCGCGCGCATCGGCGCGGGCGCGCGGCCCCGCCGACATGGCGGACGCTTTCGGTCTGTTCCGCGACGCCGCCCGCGCTCAGGCGCAAAGCCCGCACCGGGACGGGCGGCAGCTGCCGCGCTTGCAGGCGCAGGCGTTCAAGACCCTTGGCCTCGCCTTCAGCGCGCCGGCCGCCGAAATCCGCCGCCGCTACGCAGAACTCGTTCGCCGTTACCACCCTGACGCGAACGGCGGCGACCGCAGCGCCGAGACCCAGCTTTCGGAAGTCGTGCGGGCCCACCAGATCCTCAAGAAGGCGCGGATCTGTTAAGGTTGACGCTGCGACGCTGCGCCCGCCGTCTCTCCTGACTCCAAGTCTTGAATTCGCCCGTCATTCGGGCGAGTGTCCGCCGCTATTTGCCCCCTAGCCCGCCCGACGCCCGTTGAGAAAGCCGCGATACGCCATGGCCGTGATTACCGACGAGAAGTTTCTCGAAAAGCCCGAAAAAACGGTCAGCGCCCGCGAGACCTTCGGCGTCGATTTCGACATGCAGGTTCCGGCTTTCGCCGCGCCAAACGACTATGTGCCGAAGATCGACGACGCTTACCGCTTCGATCCGCAGACGACCCGCTCGATCTTGGCCGGCTTCGCCCACAATCGCCGGGTGATGGTCCAGGGCTATCACGGCACGGGCAAGTCGACCCACATCGAACAGGTCGCCGCACGCCTCAACTGGCCGTGCGTGCGCGTCAATCTCGACAGCCATGTCAGCCGCATCGACCTCATCGGCAAGGACGCCATCGTCGTCGACAAGGGCGTGCAGGTGACTGCGTTCAAGGAAGGAATTCTTCCCTGGGCGTTTCAGCGCCCCGTCGCGCTCGTGTTCGACGAGTATGACGCCGGGCGCCCTGACGTGATGTTCGTCATCCAGCGCGTGCTTGAAGCGGAAGGCCGCCTCACCTTGCTCGATCAGAACAAGGTGCTGACCCCGAACCCTTGGTTCCGCCTGTTCTCAACGACCAACACGATCGGTCTCGGCGACACGACGGGCCTTTATCACGGCACCCAGCAGATCAACCAGGGGCAGATGGACCGGTGGTCGATCGTCACGACGCTGAACTATCTCGCGCGCGAGGAAGAGGTCGAAATCGTCATCGCCAAGGCGCCGCTCTATAATTCCAAGGAAGGCCGCGCCGCCATCGACGCCATGGTGCGCGTCGCCGACATGACGCGGAACGCCTTCATCAATGGCGACATCTCGACGGTGATGAGCCCGCGCACGGTCATCACCTGGGCGCAGAACGCCGAGATCTTTCAGGATATCGGTTACGCTTTCCGCGTGACCTTCCTCAACAAGTGCGACGAGCTTGAGCGCCCGACGGTCGCCGAGTTCTATCAGCGCGCCTTCGGCGAAGACCTCCCGGAAGCTGCGCCGCAGGTCAGCGTGGCGTAAGGGGAAGTGCGCTACGCCGAGACGAGACCCGCCCCGGCCGCCGCTTCTTTTGGGACCCTTACAAAGCTTCCGCCACGCCTTTGAGCGCGCCGGCGAACCCGACCCAGCCGAACGGGTAGTCGGACATGTCGCTCGCGCGCGTGAACCCTTCATGTAGGATAGTCAGCCGGGTCTTGCCCGGCCCTGCCTCTTCGAGAATCCAGGAAACTTTCTGTACGGGAACGGCGGCGTCGCCGCGCCAGTCGGGCCAGTCGATCACCAGTTTTTCGTTCGGCACGAGTTCGAGAATTTTCGTCGGCCCGCCGGCTACTTTCTTTCCGCCGATCTCGTAGCTCCAGCCAAGGGAGTAACGGCCGCCGACGCGCGGCTCCACTTGAGGGTCCGGCGCCCAGAACCATTGCTTCAGATGCTCCGGCGTAGTCAGCGCGGCGAACACTTTTTCACGCGGCGCATTGATAAGGATCGTCTGTCGGACTTCCGGATTAGGGTCGCTAAAGTCGGGCAGCAACATCCCTTCCCCGTCCTTGAGCCAGGCCCCGAGATTGCCGCAATGAAGCCTCCAGAGATCGTCGATCTGCTCCTTGGCGCGCGCGCCGTCAGGCAGACTGTCGAATGAGTGCGTCACTTTCAGCTTCGTTTTCAGCGCGCCGTCGTCGCCCTTTTCTTCGTAGACGGACCATGTGACGACGCTGTCGCGATTCAGCAGGCGCCAGTTGAATGAGATGCGATTCGGCGGCGACAATTTCACGATAGCCTGCGTCGCCTCGTTCTCTTTCGGCGTTCCCAGCGTATGCCTGCCCCAGAACCGGAAAGCGCCGCCTTCGCTCAGATCGACGGCCGCATGTTCGGCGAACCATTTGCGCAGGTCGCTTTCTGTCGTCAGCGCCGTAAATAATCGATCCTTCGACGCGTTTACGGCGCAGACGAATTCGTGCGTGAAGGCGCTCATCAGATTTTTTCTCCCGTTTGATCGTCCTGATTTTCGACAAAGGATTTGAGGTCGGTCAGCCGCGCCGCCCAGAACAGGCGGTAGGGCTCAAGCCAGCGGTCGACTTCGGCGAGCCCTTTGGGCTCCAGCGAGTAGAACCGCATCTGCGCGGCCCGCCTTTCCCGCACCAGCCCCGCCTTGCGGAGCACGCGCACATGGCGGGCGATGGCGGGGCGGCTCACATCAAACCGCCGCGCAATGTCGCCGGCCCCAAGTTCGCCCGTCCGCAAATAATCGAGGATCGCTCGCCGGGTCGGATCGGCGATGGCGTTGAAGACAGGTCGTTCTTTAAGCGCCGCATTTGTAACCATAATGTTAAATAACAGCAAAACCAGCTCCTTGGCAAGGAAAAAGCCCCGGACGCACAGCGCCCGGGGCTTGTCGTTCATTCGAATCTGCCGGCTTTACCCGGGCAACTGGTAGGCGACCGGCGCAGCCGGCCCGAGAGGGATGCCGAGCGCGACCCAGCCGACGGTCATGATCAGCCCGACGATAAGCAGCAACATCGAGTAGGGAATCATCATCGCCGTCAGGGAGCCAAGACCGAACCCTTTTTGCCAGCGCTGGCAGAAGGTGAGGATCAGCGGGAAGTACACCATCAGCGGCGTGATGATATTGGTCGCGCTGTCGCCGACGCGGTAGGCCGCCGTCGTCGCTTCGGGACTGACGCCGAGCAGCATCATCATCGGCACCATCACCGGCGCGAGCAGCGCCCATTTGGCGCTCGCCGACCCGACGAACAGATTGATGACGCCCGTCATGATGACGATGAATCCGAGAAGGATCGGCAACGGCAGATTCGACGCTTCGATCGCCGCGGCCCCTTTGATGGCGAAAATCAGTCCGAGGTTCGACCAGTTGAACATCGCTACGAAATGCGCGGCGCAAAACGCCAGCACCAGATAGTAGGAAAGGTCGGCCATCGCTTCGCTCATCATACGGACGATGTCTCGGTGTCCGGTCACCGTTCCCGCCGCCGCTCCATACGCCCAACCCGCCGCAAGAAAAAGAATGAAGAATCCGGCGACGAGCGAACGAAAAAACGGCGTCCAGGCGAGCACCCCCGCAGCATTGTCGTCGAGCAACGGCGTGCCGGGGCCGATAGCGAAGAACGTCCATAAAAGGCAGACCAGAACGCTGGCGATCCCCGCCCTTGCGAGGCCTTTCTTCTGGCCCGCCGTCAAAGGCTTGTCGCCGTCCGCCGCTGTCTGCGCCGCCGTGTTTTCAGGCGTATATGCGCCCAGTCTTGGCTCAACTATTCTGTCGGTGACAAACCAGATCACCGGCAGAAACAGGAAAGTCATGCCGGCGATGAAATACCAGTTGCCGATAATATTCGCGTCCCATGCGGGCGCCAGCGCTTCAGCGGACGCTTCCGTAATGCCGAACAGCAGCGCGTCGAGCTGGCCTGGAAAAAGATTCGCCGAAAACCCGCCCGAGACGCCCGCGAAGGCGGCGGCGATGCCTGCAACCGGATGGCGCCCGGCGGCCGCGAAGAGAACGCCCGCCAGCGGAATGAGCACCACATAGGCGGCGTCGGCAGCCAGATTTCCAACCATCGCTACAAGAGCCACCATCGGCGTCAGGAGAAACTTCGGCGCGTTCCTGACAGCCCCCCTCATGGCCGTTGCGAACAGCCCGGAGCGTTCGGCGACCCCAGCGCCGAGCATAACGACAAGCACATAGCCGAGCGGATGGAAATGCGTGAAGGTCGCCGGCATGTCGACCCACAGGCGGCTTATATTCTCCGCAGACAGAAGACTGGCGGCCGCGACGATAGTATGCGCGCCATCCTCGCCCCGCTCTGTCGGATGCAGCGCGGAAACCCCGAAAAGCGCCGCGACGACGCTGACCGCGACCAGCGCGACGATCAAATAGAGGAAAAGAAACGCAGGGTCAGGCAGCCTGTTCCCGGTACGTTCGATCCATCCGAGAATTCCCTTCTGCGCAGGCGTTGCATCAACAGCCGGACTTTTACCCATGTGGTGAGCCCTCCTTCAGTTTTACGAAAGTGTGGGCATATCCGCACGGTTAGGCAAATCAGCCGCCGTCGCTGCATGCCGGCATTGCGCGCTGCGGCGGCGCCTCATAGCGTCGATAGGTCAAACAGGAGCCTCGCTTTCATGCCGACTTTCGAAGAGATCAAGAAATCCCTGCGCATTCCGGTTATCGGCGCGCCGCTGTTCATCGTATCGAACCCGAAGCTGGTCATAGCGCAATGCGTTTCAGGCGTGGTGGGCTCCTTCCCCGCGCTCAATGCGCGGCCGCAGGAAAAGCTCGAAGAATGGATTATCGAGATCAAGGAAGCGCTCGCTCGCCACAATGATGCGCACCCGGACCGCCCTGCAGCGCCCTACGCCGTCAACCAAATCGTTCACCGCTCCAACGACAGGCTGATGAAGGATATGGAGACCTGCGTAAAACACGAGGTTCCGATCGTCATCTGTTCACTCGGCGCCCGCGAGGAAGTCTATCAGGCGATCCATTCCTATGGCGGCTTCGTGCTGCACGACATCATCAATAATACGTTCGCAAGGAAAGCGATTGAAAAAGGCGCTGACGGTCTGATCGCCGTCGCAGCCGGCGCAGGCGGGCACGCCGGCGTCATCTCGCCTTTCGCGCTTGTGCAGGAAATCCGCGAATGGTTCGACGGGCCAATCGCCCTTTCCGGCGCCATCGCGACGGGCGACGCCGTCCTCGCCGCCGAGGCGATGGGCGCCGATT
>JAVJPA010000090.1:0-4463 GCA_040216495.1 Amphiplicatus sp.
AACGAGGCCGACATGACGAAGCTCGGATGGCCGGTGGCGTTGCCGAGGTTGAGGAGGCGCCCTTCCGAAAGGAGGATCATGCGCTTGCCGTCGGGGAACTGGATCATGTCGACCTGATCCTTAACGTTGACCCATTTGAAATTGCGCAGGGCCTCGACCTGAATCTCGTTGTCGAAATGGCCGATATTGCCGACGATCGCCATGTCCTTCAGCTTGCGCATGTGATCGACGGTGAGGACGTCCTTGTTGCCGGTCGTGGTGATGACGATGTCGGCGCGATGGATGTCGTCTTCGAGCGTGACGACTTCAAACCCGTCCATCGCCGCCTGAAGCGCGCAGATCGGGTCGATCTCGGTGACCATGACGCGCGCGCCGGCGCCCTTGAGCGAGGCGGCCGAGCCCTTGCCGACATCGCCATAGCCGCACACGACCGCGACCTTGCCGGCCATCATCGTGTCGGTGGCGCGGCGGATGCCGTCGACCAGCGATTCCTTGCAACCATACTTGTTGTCGAATTTCGACTTCGTCACCGAGTCGTTGACGTTGATCGCCGGGAAGGGGAGCTGGCCTTTCTTCTGGCGCTGGTAAAGGCGCAGCACGCCTGTCGTCGTTTCTTCGGTGACGCCTTTGATCGAGGCTTTGAGTTTCGAATAAAAGCCCGGCTGTTTGGCGAGGCGGCGCTTGATCGTCTGGAACAGGAATTTCTCTTCCTCGTTCGATGGGTTGGCGATCAGCGACGGGTCTTTCTCCGCATCGGCGCCGAGCAGAACGAGCAGGGTCGCATCGCCGCCATCGTCCAGGATCATGTTGGCGACTTCGCCGTTCGGCCATTCGAAGATCTTGTCGGCGAGGTCCCAGTATTCCTCAAGGCTTTCGCCCTTGAAGGCGAAGACCGGCGTGCCGGCCGCGGCGATGGCGGCGGCGGCGTGGTCCTGCGTGGAGAAAATGTTGCACGAAGCCCAGCGCACTTCGGCGCCGAGAGCTTGCAGCGTTTCGATCAGCACGGCGGTCTGAATGGTCATGTGCAGCGAGCCGGCGATGCGCGCGCCTTTGAGGGTTTTCTTCGGACCGTACTCCTCGCGGGTCGCCATCAGGCCAGGCATTTCGGTTTCGGCGATCTCGATCTCGCGGCGGCCGAAATCGGCGAGGGCGATGTCCTTGACGACGTAATCGTTCTGGCTGGATGCGGGCATTTCTTGTCTTTTCCTGTGTGGCCGGGCGTGATTTCGCGCCCGCTTATAGCAACCGAGGCATGGCCCGCCAAGGGATATATAAAGATTTCTTTATGTGTTTTTGGAGGGGTTTCGGGTCCGAAAACCGCCGCTTCGCCACTTTCTATCCACAATTGCGGCGGAGGCTGCGAACGGGCCGGGGTTTGAGAAGGAATCGCTGAAATGGTCATCAGGAAAGCGCTGGGAGTGTGCCTGGCGGCTTCGCTCGCTGTTTCGGGCGCAGCGGACGCCAAGACGCCCTTCAAGCCGCTCGGCGAGGAAGTGACCCGGATTTGCTTCGCCGATTCGATCAATCGCTGGCGCACTGTAAAGGACGAGCCGAACCTCCTGCTGGTCGATCGCGGCGCGAACGACTGGTATCTGCTCGAGCTTAACGGCAAGTGCGCCGACAAGATGCGCCAGTCGAGCACGCTGACGCTCGAAAGCCAGCCGGGCAGCGCCTGTCTCGCGCAGGGCGATTCGATTTCGGTGACGGATTCAAGCAGCCTCCCGAAAAAATGCCGGGTCGTGCGCATCCAGCCCTGGGACGAGACAATTCAGTCCCCGGACGACGCGGGCGAGGCGCCGGCTGAAGAACTCTAAGGCGCCGTAGCGCCGCATTTCGGACGCCAAAATGGTCCGGAAACGCCCTTGAGCGGGCGCAATCGTTTTCCATTTGCGTTGTCCGTTCGGAACTTTGCGGCGGTGAGCGGCGCCGGTGTCGGAAAACAGCGAGGAAGATCATGTCGAAGAAAAAAGTTTTGCTGGTTTCAGCATTGTGCGCGGCGTTCGCCGCAACAGCCCCGGCGGTCGCCAAGAATCAGGATCGCGCCGATCCGCGCATCGGCGAGAAAGTCGACCGCATCTGTTTCGCCAGCGGCGTCAACGGTTTCGAGACGCCGGACGGCGTCGAGCGCGCGGTGGTGCTGACCAAGGGCGTGAAGGACAAATACTATGTCGAGCTTGCAGGCGCGGGGTTTAATTCCCTGAAGTTCGCCCAGTCTGTCGCCATCGACCAGCGGCCGGGCGGCGGCTGCATCACGCGCGGCGACAGGCTGATCTTTTCGGACAGCGCCTTCGGCTTCGATCGCCGCGACAGAGTCGGCCCGGACTCGTATCTGATCACCGGCATCTATCAGTGGAACGAGAAAGCCGTTTCCGCCGATGCGGAAAAAGCTGACGAGAGCGACGGCGACAGCGAAAGCTGATCTGCATTTCGACGCAGTGAGAGAAAGGGCGCCTCGGGCGCCCTTTTTCATGCGTTCGCAAAGCCGTCCCTGAAAAGCGCGTCGAGCCCTTCGCGATAGGTCGGATAGCGGAGGGTGACGCCGAGCGTTTCTTTCATCCGCCCGTTGCGCACGCGCTTGTTGTCGCCGTAGAAACTGCGGCCCATTTCCGAGAGGGCCGCTTCCTCAAGCGGAACCAGCGGCGGCGGTTCGACGCCGAGAAGCTTGCAGGCGTATTCGATGACATCCTGCGGCGGCGAGGGCTCATCGTCGGAGAGATTGAAGAGATCGCCGGCGAGCGGGCGCTGGATCGAGGCTTTCAAGGCTGCGGCGATGTCGTCGACGTGCATGCGGTTGAAAACCTGCCCTTCCTTGTAGATGCGCTGCGCGCGTCCCTCGCGCACGGTTTCGAGCGCCGAACGGCCCGGTCCGTAAATTCCCGGCAGACGGAAGATTGCGAACGGCGCCGAATATTCGACGGCCCATCCCGCCCATTCCGCTTCCGCGGCGATGCGGGCGAAGCCGCGCTTCGTGGTGGGGACGAGGTTCGACGTCTCATCGACCCAGGCGCCGCCATGATCGCCATAGACGCCGTTGGACGAGAGATAGCCGGTCCATGCGATCGCGCCCGCCCGCGCCGGCAATTGCTCGCGCAGCGCGCGGAAGGAGGGGCAGCCATCCTCGTCCGGCGGCGTCGAGACGAGAAGCGCGCCCGCGCCGTCCAGCGCGCGCGGATCGATGCCCGAGTCGGTCCAAAACACAGGCTCGACGCTTTCCGCTTCGAGCGCGGCGGCTTTCTCCGGCGAACGCGCCGTGCCGGCGATCGTCCAGCCTTCGGCGCGCAGAAGCGCCGCGAGCGCCCGCGCCGCATAGCCGTAGCCGAGGAACAGAATTTTTTCGCTCATGGTTTCTTTGGTAACGGCCGATGGGGAATAGGCAATGGGGAATTGGGGAATAGAGAATAGGCAAGGCACGCCTCTCCTGCCGGCTATTCCCTATTGCCTGCGTAGGCAGCGCGCGACACTCTTGGCGCATGCACCGCCTTTTCGTCGCCCTCTCCCTGCCGGAAATCGTCGCCGACGCGCTGACGCAATTGCAGTCAGGGCTGAACGGCGCGCGCTGGCGGTCGGACGAGGCGTTTCATCTGACCTTGCAGTTCATTGGCGAGGCGGACCGGCACGGGCTCGCGGAGATACATTCGGCGCTCTCCGCCGTTTCGGCGCCAGCCTTCGATCTCAGACTGTCCGGGTGCGGATTTTTCGGCGACCGGAAGCCGCGGGCCCTGTGGGCCGGCGTCGCGCCGTCCGAGGAGCTTTCGTTTCTCCAGTCCAAGGTCAAGGGCGCGCTCGCGCGCGCAGGTTTTCCTGGCGAGAAGCGCAAGTTCTCCCCGCATGTGACGCTCGCCTATCTCAATGGCGTGACGCAGGAGAGCGCCGCGATGTTCGCGGCCATGCACAATCTCTTTTCGGTCGGACCGTTTCCGGTCGATTCGTTTCATCTTTACGAGTCGCATCTCGGCGGCGACGAGAGTTATTACGAAATCGTCGAGACCTATCCTCTCTCGTCTTCGAGATAATCGAGGAACCCGTCGGCGCCTTTTTCGATCAGGTCGAGCACATGTTCGAAGCCGCTCGCGCCGCCGTAATAGGGGTCGGGCGTTTCGCGTTCTTTCGTCTGCGCGAAGTCGAGAAACAGGCGGATGTCGCCCTCGCGGTTCGGCGGCGCCATGGCGAGCAGGTCCGACTGATTGCGCAGGTCCATGGCGAGCAGGAAATCGAAGGAATAGAAGTCCGCAAACTCCACCTGCCGCGCGCGCTGTCTGGATATGTCGTAGCCGCGCCCCGCGGCCGCGCGGATCATTCGTTCGTCGGGCGGATCGCCCGCATGCCAGCCGCCGGTGCCCGCCGAATCGATGACGAGATCGAGCCCGCGCGCTTTCGACCGCGCCCGCAGAACGCCCTCAGCCGCAGGCGAGCGGCAGATGTTGCCGAGGCAGACGAAGAGGATGCGGCTGGCGGGCATGCGG
>JAVJPA010000091.1:0-9270 GCA_040216495.1 Amphiplicatus sp.
CTGACCAAGTTCGGCAACGAGGTGCTCTATATCACCCCGAACGATTTCCGGTCGGTGCCGCTGCCCTCCTACCCGGAAATCCGCCTGTCGATCCTGCCGAACCGCAAGGTCGCCAAGCTGATCAACGACTTCCAGCCAGACGCGATCCATATCGCCACCGAAGGCCCCATCGGCCGGGCGACGCGCCGCTTCTGCAAGCGCCGCCGCTATCCGTTCACCACAAGCTTCCACACCCGCTTCCCCGAATACGCCGCCGAGCGCTGGGCGGTGCCGATCTCGTGGGGCTATGCGGTCCTGAAGGATTTCCACAAGGATGGCGAGACCATGATGGTCGCGACGCCGGGCCTGATGGACGAATTGAAAGAGCGCGGCTTCAACCGCATGAAACTGTGGGCGCGCGGGGTCGATCTCGAAGGCTTCAAGCCCGGGGACCGCTCGTTCCTCGATCATCATGAGCGCCCGGTGTTCCTTTATGTGGGCCGGCTCGCGGTCGAAAAGTCGATCGAGGATTTCCTCGCCCTCGACCTGCCGGGGACGAAAGTCGTCGTCGGCGAAGGCCCGCAGCGCGCCGAACTCGAAGCGAAATACAAGGACGCCGTCTTCGTCGGCCCGAAATTCGGCGAGGAGCTGACGCGCTATTATCAGGGCGCGGACGTTTTCGTCTTTCCGTCGCGCACCGACACGTTCGGTCTGGTTAATGTCGAGGCGCTCGCCTGCGGCGTGCCGGTGGCCGCGTATCCGGTGAGGGGGCCTCTCGAAATTCTCGCCGGCGCGCCCGAAGGATGCGGAGCGATGGACGAGGATTTGAGGGCCGCCTGCCTCAAAGCCTACGAAAAGCGCGACCCGGCCGCCTGCCGGACCCATGCGGAGAAATTCTCCTGGGACGCCGCCTCGCGCCAGTTCGTCACCAATCTCGAAACGCCGGGATTCGACGAGGAGTTCTGGCTGCGCTCGGCGAAGATGATCGATTAGGTAAGAACCCTGTCCCTAAGCGGGACTTTCGGCTGTTCGGCGCGACACTCTCCAGTAAAAACGCCCATCCCGCGAATCCGGCACGGAGTTTGCCACAGCTTTCCCGAAATGATTGCGCGCCGCGCGCGCCGATCCACCGAGGAGGGCGACAGATGGCCAACCCAATTGATCTTTTCGTCGGCAAGCGCCTGCGCCAGCGCCGGCGCGTGCTCGGCCTGACCCAGCAAAAGCTTGCTGACGAAGTGAACATCCGCTTCCAGCAGATCCAGAAATACGAAAGCGGCGCCAACCGCATTTCCGCCTCGCGCCTGTGGTCGCTGTCGAAAGCGCTCGACGTGCCGGTCGCGTTCTTCTTCGAGGGGCTGAACGGCGATCATGAGGAAGGCGAGGGCGTCAACGGCCATAACGGCCATGCGTCGAATGCGCCGCCGGATGTCTTCTCCAGCAAGGAGACCATCGACCTCGTGCGCGCCTTCTACAATCTCGGCGAAGAGCCGCGCCGGCGCCTGCTCGATCTCGCCAAGGCCATGTCCGGCGCCTAAATCCGCCTCTTCTTCTCCTGCTTGCACAGCCTTTCATGCGCGGCCATCATGGCCGCGCATGACCGTTTCCGACCTTCGCGACTTTACGATCTTCGCCGAACGCCTCGCCGACGCGGCGAGGAGCGAAACCCTGCCGCGTTTTCGCGCCGGCGCGGCGATCGACAACAAGCTGAGCCTCGCCTTCGACCCTGTCACCGACGCCGACCGCGAGGCCGAGCGCGTGCAGCGGGAGATGATCCGCGCGGTCTATCCGAAACATGGCGTCATCGGCGAAGAATTCGGTTCGGAAAACAGCGGGGCCGAGTGGCGCTGGGTGCTCGATCCGGTCGACGGCACGCGCGCCTTCATCTGCGGCGTGGCGAGCTGGACGACGCTGATCGCGCTGGAGAAGGACCGGACGCCGGTCGTCGGCGTCATCGATCAGCCGTTTACGGACGAACGCTGGATCGGCGCCGGCGGCGAGACGCTTTACCGGCGCGGCGGCGCGACGTCGCTCTGCCGCACCAGCGGCCTTGAAGACATCGCGGCGGCGCGGCTCTCCACCACGGACCCGCGCGCCGACAGCTATTTCGGCGCCGATGCGGCGGCGCTGTTCCAGAAAGTCGCCGCGCGCGCGCGCGTCTGCCGCTTCAGCCTCGACGCCTACGCCTATGCGCTCCTCGCAAGAGGTGAAATGGATCTCGTGATTGAGAACAACCTCAAGCGCCACGACTTCGCCGCGCTAGCGCCCGTCGTCGAAGGCGCCGGCGGCGTCATCACCGCCTGGTCGGGCGAGCCGCTCGGCTCCGACGAGCGCGGCTCCGCGCTTGCGGCGGCCAGCCCTGCGCTGCATGCGGCGGCGGTCGAGTTGCTGCGCGGGTGAGGGCCGTTCGAGTTTTTCCCTGTGCGCCCTCGTTCGAGACGCGATGCGATGTCTCGAAGAGCGCGCGCGCGAGGCCGCGCCTCCTAAACCCAAACGTCATCCCGGGCGCGTTGCAGCATCGAAGATGATGCGACGCAGACCCGGGATCGCTCTCGGCCGATGCGCCAGCGACAGCCGTCGCAAAGGGCGCCTTCATGGATGGCGATCCCGGACCAGCAGCGCGTCATTTCATGCCGCGCCGCATCCGGGATGACGCCTGGGGCAGGACCCGCGCCCGCGAAGCCGGAAACGCGGTTCTCCCGTTCACCCTTTCTCGACGCCTCGCGGCGCAAAAACCCTCACGCCAGCCGCATCCTCGCCATAGCCCCGCCGCGCGAAGCCCCGTAAGAGACCCGCCATGCCGCTCATCCAGCTCATCGTTCTCGCCATCGTCCAGGGCATCACGGAATTCCTGCCCGTGTCCTCCTCGGCCCACCTTATTCTCGTGCCGCTCGTCGCCGACGGCTGGGCCGATCAGGGACCCTTGATCGACGTCGCCGCCCATGTGGGTTCGCTCGGCGCCGTGCTTTTGTATTTTCGCCACGAGACGGCGATGCTGGTCCGCGGCGGCGTCGATACGCTGCGCTTGCGCGAAAGCGCCGACCGGCGGCTGTTCCTGCTGATCGCGGCGGCGACCATTCCGATCCTGATTTTCGCCGGCGCATTCGTGGCGTTCGGCCTTGTCGAAGCCATGCGCCATCCCCTCGTGCTCGGCTGGGCGTGCATCCTGTTCGGCGTCGCGCTGTGGCACGCCGACCGCACGCCGGCGACGAAGGAAGGGCTCGAGCGCATCACCTGGCGCGAGGCTATGATCATCGGCGGGGCGCAGATGCTGTCCATCATTCCGGGGACGAGCCGGTCCGGCGTCACCATGACGGCGGCGCGCTATCTCGGCTGGTCGCGCACGGAAGCCGCGCGTTTCTCGATGCTGCTGGCGATCCCGACCATCGCCGCCTTCGGCCTGTTCGCCGGGCTCGACCTCGTCAGCGAGGGCGCGCAGGCGACGATCTCGGCGGCGGCGGTCGTCGCAGCGCTATCGTTCGCAGTCGCGTTCGCGACCATCGCCGTATTCATGCGCCTGACGCATTCGATCAGCTTCACGCCCTTTGTCGTTTACCGCATCGTCCTCGGCGCGGCGCTGATCGCTTTCGCCGGGAGACTGGCGGCGTAAAGCCGCCGCGGAACTTCCCGGGAACTGGGCGGACGGGACGAACCGCGCTAGTTTGCGATATGGATGATCGCGCAGGCGAGGCGCGTCGGCAGAAGGGCGAACCATGACGAAACTCCCGGTGTTCACGGCGTTCTTTGCGGCGCTCGCTTTTCTCGCGACGCATGCGCTGACGCTTCTGAAAATCATGTGGCTGCCGGCGCTGGCGCTGCTCGGGGCGTTCGTAGCGGTCATGCCGTCCCTGCTGGACGCGCAAATGAGCGGAGCGGCCATGGGAGAGAGCCCCGATCCCGCCGCCATGGTTGCGGCGGTAGGAGCGATGTTCAAGAGCATGGGCCTGCTCTATCTCGTCATGGCCATCGTCTATCCGATGATGATCGCCGGGGTCCTGAAGCACATTGTGCGCGGCGAGACGCCGAAGCTGCCCTTCTATCTCGGTTACGCCGGCGACGAACTGCGCGTGCTCGGCGCATTCTTGCTGGTGATCGT
Organism: Amphiplicatus sp.; assembly: GCA_040216495.1. Classification (GTDB taxonomy): domain Bacteria; phylum Pseudomonadota; class Alphaproteobacteria; order Caulobacterales; family Parvularculaceae; genus Amphiplicatus. The sequence goes on from JAVJPA010000091.1 coordinate 4,073, forward strand.
CATGACGGGGATCGTCTATGTCGTCGGCGTTCTGGCGATCCTTGCGGTCGCGGTCGGCCTGTCCGCGGTATCGCCGGCGCTTGGCGGCGTTCTCGGTTTTGTGGCGGGCATCGCGTTCGTTTGCGCCTTCGTCTGGTTCCTGATGCGCCTGTCGGTCTCGCTGCCGGCGGCGGTCGGCGCGCGCAGTCTCGGCGTCGTCGAATCATGGCGCATGACCAAGGGCAATATCTGGCGCCTGCTGCTCTACTGGATCCTCTTTGCGATCGTTCTGATTCCGGTCGTAAGCATTTTCATGGCGGTCGCCATGCCCGACATGATGGGCGCGTACGGCGACATGATCGCCGCCGGTCAGGACCCTGCGGCGCAGGAAGCGGTCAACCAGCGCCTGCTGCAGATGCAGCGCGACATGTGGGACATGTCGAAGCCCGGCTTCTGGCCCTATGTGATCGCGGTCTATGTTTACACGCTTGTGACCAACGCCGTCTGGTGCGTCGCCGCCGGCGTCGCCTATCGATACCTTTCGGGCGATGCCGGCGCGACGACGGACGCCGCATGACAGCAATCCGCCGCACTTGCGCCTTTTGCGCGCCGGCTTTAGCGCGCACCGTATCAAGACGCTGACAGCGACGGGGTAGAGTAATGACGGGCGTGAGCATGGGCGTAGATCAGGTGGACGCAGTTTCCGCGGAAGGCGTTCGGCGCGCGGCGGCCAGACTAAAAGACAAAGCTCTTGTGACGCCGCTGATTGAAAGCGAAACGCTGAACGAGCGCGTCGGCGGGCGCGTGCTCATGAAGGCGGAAGTCCTGCAGCATTGCGGGTCGTTCAAGTTTCGCGGCGCCTACAATTTGATTTCCCAACTTTCGGTCGAGCAGCACAGGCGCGGCGTCGTCGCCTGGTCGTCGGGCAATCACGCGCAAGGCGTCGCGCGCGCCGCAAAACTTTTCGGCGCGCCGGCGACCATCGTGATGCCCGCCGACGCGCCGGCGATCAAGGCCGAGAAAGTGCGCGCCTACGGCGCCGAGATCGTTTCATACGACCGCTATCGCGACGACCGCGAAGCCATCGGCCGCGCGATCTCAGAAGAGCGCGGCCAGTTTCTCGTTCCGTCCTACGACCATCCGGACATTATCGAAGGGCAGGGCACGCTGGCGCTAGAAGCAGCGGCGCAGGCCGAAGACATGGGCGCGCGCTTCGATGCGTTCGTCGTCTGTTGCGGCGGCGGCGGTCTGACCTCGGGCTGCGCGACGGTCCTTGAGGATATTTCTCCGCATGCGGAGGTATGGATCGCCGAGCCCGAAGGCTTCGACGAGACGTGGGCGTCGATCAAAGCGGGCCGGCGGCTCAAGGCCGACGTCACGCAGACGACGATCTGCGACGCGCTCGCCTCGCCCTCGCCGGGGGCGCTGACGTTCCCGATCATGCAGCGCCTCGTCAAAGGCGGCGCCAGCGTCACGGAGGACGAGGTCGGCGCGGCGATGGCGTTCGCCTTCAAGTATCTGAAGCTGGTGCTGGAGCCCGGCGGGGCGGCGGCTCTGGCGGCGATTCTCGCCGGCAAGGTTGAGGCGAAGGGCCGCACCATCGGCCTCACGCTTTCCGGCGGCAATGTGGACGGGGCGCTGTTCGCTAGGATTCTCGCGCGATGCGGGTAATCGCGGCGCGGTAAAACCCCGCCGTTGAAATGTTATAAAATCTCCCTAAATATGGCCCGTAGGAACGACCAGGGTCCATTCACTGTTTGCTAGCCAATAGAGGGCAGTCTGGTCCCAAGGGTCGATCAAGGAGGTCGAAGGTCTGATGGCCGAACCCAAACCGATTTTTTCGGGCTCTCTCAACAAAGCCCGCCCGATGTCGCCGCGCGAATTCGCCGAACTTGGCGGGCGCAAGCTCGTCTATGTCCGGACCGTCGTCGCCCGCGACGTGATTGACGAGCTGGTCGACGAAGACGGGTCGATGCTGGTCGATGTTCCCGAGGATGCGACGCTCTATTCCGTCCACGCCTCCGACGGCGAGCGCATCGCTCTGGTCGGCGACCGCGAGCTCGCCTTCGCCGCCGCCAAGCAGCATGAGATGAACCCGGTCAGCGTCCACTGACGCGGCGCCTTTGAAATCGACCCGATAAAAAAGCCCGGCTGACCGCCGGGCTTTGTCGTGAAAAAGGCTGAAAAACCGCCCGTCAGGCCGCGTGGGGGCGGGCGAGATCGACGGCGATGGCGAACAGCGCATCCGCCGTGTCCGCGCCGCGAAGCGCCGCCCGCGCATTGTCCTCGCGCAGGAGCCGCGAGACTTTCGCAAGCGCCTTCAGATGCGCCGCCGTGGCGTTTTCCGGGGCGAGGAGCAGGAACACGAGGTCCACCGGCTGGTCGTCGACCGCGTCGAAATCGATCGGCGTCTCGAGGCGGGCGAGCACGCCCACCACCTGGCCGATGCCGTCTACTTTGCCATGGGGGATCGCGACGCCGTTGCCGACGCCGGTCGAGCCGAGCTGTTCGCGCTCAAGCAGCCGCAAGCGGATCTGCTCGGCGCTCACGCCCGTCAGCGCCGACGCCTTTTCCGCGATGGCCGCCAGGACCTCGCGTTTGCATCGGGCTTTGAGATTGGGGATCACGCCGTCGGCGCTCAGAAGATCTTCAAGTCCCATCAGTATGTACACCACACGATTCAGCCGCATCTGGCCGTCAAACGGAAAAACCTCTCCCCGGAGCTTTTTCTGCTGTTCTTGTCAGAGTGCGAAATTTCTGCCTGCGAAATCCTGCCTGCAACGCTGCTTGCGAGATTCTTGCCGTTTCGGGTCTCTGTCATGGACCCAGCCTGTCGACCTTGTATTCCGCCGGTTCCAGCCCCTCTAAACGACTAGAGGGCCGGATCGATCCACCCTATATGGCCGTCCCGGCGACGGTAAACAACATTTAACCTTCCATGCGCGGCGTTCTTGAACACGATCGCCGGGCTTTCCGCAAGGTCTAACTGCATGACCGCCGCGCCGACGGTCATTTCCCGGAGCGCGGTCTGGCTTTCTGCAACCACGACGGGTGTGAGATCGTCTTCGCCGCCCACCTCGTCTTCCTCGCGGAGGGGCGCGAGGGTGTAATAAGCGGCGGATTCGAAGGGAAGGGCTTCCTTGCCGTTGGCGTGATGGTTCTTCAACCGGCGCTTGTAGCGGCGGACCCGCTTTTCGAGCTTCTCCAGCGCCGTATCGAACGCCCCGTAGGCGTCCCCGCCTTCGCCATGGGCCGCCAGGAAGACCCCTGAGGCCAGATGGGCGGTAATCTCGCATTCGACCAGATGGCGCTCCTTGGCGAAGGTGACGCCGGCCTCGGCCCCGCGGTCGAAATATTTGGTGACGCCGTCGGTCAGGCGGTCGGTCACATGGGCCTGCAGCGCGTCGCCGAGGTCCATGTTCTTGCCCGAAACTTGAATTTCCATGGAACCTCCGCTGATGACGCGGGCGCGCGCCGGCGCCTGCTAACTGCCTATAATATCGCCCCTTATGGCGGCGATTAAAGGGCTAAATCGCCGTTCTGAGCGCCAGCCGCCGGCGTTGCACCGAAGACGGGATATTCAGGGTCTCGCGATACTTGGCGACCGTCCGGCGGGCGATGTCGATCCCCTCGGCGCAGAGGATTTCGACAATCTTGTCGTCCGACAGAACCGAATCGGCTGTCTCCGACTCGATCAGCTCCTTGATGCGGTGGCGCACCGCCTCCGCCGAATGGGCCTCGCCCCCTTCGCTGGACGCGATGGCGGCGGTGAAAAAATATTTCAGCTCGAACAGACCGCGCGGCGTCGCCATGTACTTGTTGGCGGTGACCCGCGACACGGTCGATTCGTGCATCGAAATGGCGTCCGCGACAGCGCGCAGATTGAGCGGGCGCAGATGCTTGACGCCATAGGCGAAGAAACCGTCCTGCTGGCGGACGATTTCGCTGGCGACTTTCAGGATCGTGCGGGCGCGCTGATCGAGGCTTTTCGCGAGCCAGTTGGCGTTGGCGAATTGTTCGTTGAGGAACAGCTTGTCTGAATCGGCGCTGCTCGCCTTGGCGATCTCGGCGTAATAGCGCTGGTTCACCAGAACCTTCGGCAGCGTGTCGTTGTTAAGCTCGACCTTCCAGCCGCCGTCCTGCGCTTTCTTGATAAACACATCGGGCGCGACAACCTGAACGGTCTGGGCGCCGTAGGCGTAGCCGGGCTTCGGGGTGAGCGAACGGATCTCGGCGATCATGTCGCGAACGTCTTCTTCGTCCGCCTGCGCCGCTTTCATCAGTCCCTTGAGGTCGCCCTTGGCCAGCAGTTCGAGATTGTCGAGAAACGCCGCCATCGCGGGGTCGAAGCGGTTGCGTTCGACAAGCTGGAGCTTCAGGCACTCTTTCAGATCGCGCGCGCCGACGCCGCTTGGTTCGAACCCGTGAATGAGCGCGAGCGTCGCCTCGACATCGCCGGCGTCGGCGCCGAGGCGTTCGGCGATCGCCTCGACGCTTTCGCGCAGATACCCGGCCTCATCGATAAGATCGATAAGATAGGCGCCGATGAACAAGTCTTGCGGATCGCGGGTGGCGACATGGAGCTGCTCGGTCAGGTGATCCCAGAGCGAAATATCCTTGGACAAGGTCGCGCCGAATTCCCGGTCGTCGTCTGAGGCCTTGCCGGAGCCGGCGGTCGCCCACTCGTTGACGCGGTAATCGGAGGCGGCGCTGTCGCTGCCGGCGCTGTGCGGGTCGACGTCTTCATACTCGGCGTCGAGCGCTTCGGAGGCTTTCGCCGTCGCGTCATCCTTGTTGAGATCGATCGCGCCTTCGTCGCCGCCCGCGTCGCTGTCGCCGTCAGCGCGCGCGGCCTCCGGCGTCTCGCCGGACTCGTTCTGGTCGGCGCCCGGCTCAAGAAACGGATTCTGCTCGAGTTGGTCTTCGACGTATTCCGCGAGTTCGAGATTCGACAATTGCAGCAGCTTGATCGCCTGCTGCAATTGCGGCGTCATGACGAGTTGCTGCGACTGCCGGAATTCCAGTTTCGGTCCTAACGCCACAGCACCCTTCGCTTCTCCTGACTACATCTGGAAACGGTCGCCGAGATAAACTCGCCGCACGTCTTTATCGCCGACGATATCGCCGGGCTTGCCTTCGATCAGCACTTCGCCCTCGTGAATGATGTAAGCGCGATCGATGATATCGAGCGTCTCTCGAACATTGTGATCGGTGATGAG
>JAVJPA010000092.1:0-8275 GCA_040216495.1 Amphiplicatus sp.
ATGCCCGCCGGCTTTTCGATCTTGGAAAGCTCGGCGTCGAGGGTCTGCCGGTCGAGCAGCTGGCCGGTGTCGGCGTCCTTGAAGTCCTGATCCTCGATCCAGGCGTCGGCGTAAGCGATGTACCGGTCGAACAGGTTCTGGCCGTATTCCGAGTAGCTTTCGAGATAGGCCTTCTGGATCTCCTTGCCGATGAAGTCGGCGTAGCGGGCCGACAGCTCCGACTTGATGAAGTCCAGATACTGCTTCTCCTGTTCCTCGGGAAGCTGCTCGCGCTTGATGGCGAGTTCGAGCACGTACATCAGGTGCACCGGGTCGGCGGCGACTTCGTCCGTGTCGAAATTGAACGTCTCGGAGAGGACCTTGTAGGCGAAGCGGGTGGAGACGCCGTCCATGCCTTCGTCGATGCCGCCGGCGTCGCGATACTCCTGATGCGACTTCGCTTTGGGGTCGGAGTCTTTCAGTTTCTCGCCGTCATAGACGCGCAGCTTCGAGAACAGGGTGGAGTTCTCATGCTCCTTGAGGCGCGTCAGCACCGAGAAGCGCGCGAGCAGGTCGAGCGTTTCCGGCGCGCAGGCGGCGCTTTCCAGTTCGGAGTTCTGCAGCAGCTTGGCGTAGATCATGCGCTCTTCGGTGACGCGCAGGCAGTACGGCACCTTGATGACGCAGATGCGGTCCAGGAACGCCTCGTTGTGCTTGTTGTTGCGGAACATCTGCCACTCGGCCTCGTTCGAGTGGGCGAGAATGATCCCCTGGAAAGGAATGGGGCCGAGCGACTCGGTGCCGATATAGTTGCTCTCCTGAGTCGCGGTGAGCAGCGGGTGCAGCACCTTGATCGGCGCCTTGAACATCTCGACGAATTCGAGAAGGCCCTGGTTCGAACGGCACAGGCCGCCGGAATAAGAGTAGGCGTCAGAGTCCGATTGCGAGAAATGTTCGAGTTTCCTGATGTCGACCTTGCCGACGAGCGCGGAAATGTCCTGGTTGTTCTCGTCGCCGGGCTCGGTCTTGGTGATGCCGATCTGGCGCAGCTTCGACGGGTAGAGGCGCACGACCTGAAACTTCGAAATGTCGCCGCCGAATTCGTCGAGGCGCTTCACCGCCCACGGGCTCATCAATCCGGTGAGGCGTCGCTTGTCGATGCCGTATTTTTCGTCGAGCAGCGATTTCAGTTCGTCCGACTGGAAGAGGCCGAGCGGGCTCTCGAAGACGGGCGAGATTTCCTCTCCCGCTTTCAGCACGTAGATCGGGTGAATCTCCATCAGCTCTTTAAGGCGTTCGGCGAGCGAGGATTTGCCGCCGCCGACCGGGCCGAGGAGATAAAGAATCTGGCGCTTCTCTTCGAGGCCCTGCGCGGCGTGGCGGAAGTAGGAGACGATCCGTTCGATCGTGTCCTCCATGCCGTAGAAGCCTTCGAACGCCTTGTAGCGGCGGATGGTGCGGTTGAAGAAGATCCGCGACAGGCGCGGGTCTCTCGACGTGTCGACCATCTCCGGCTCGCCGATGGCGGCGATCATCCGCTCCGCCGGGCTCGCATAGAGCATGGGGTTGTCGCGCGCCGCGAGCAGATAGTCGCGAAGGCTCATCGCCTCCTGCTTCACGCGCGTGTAGCTCTCCGAAAAGAGATCGAAAATGTCGAGATTGTCGCCGTTCATGTCAGTCTCACTCACCTGTGCTCATCACCGCCCCGCCGCCCAGGGCACGCTCGCCGCCGCCAATGTCGCGCCCGATCGCCGGGCGCGAAACGAAAAGCGCGCGGGGCCGTAGGGCCGCCGCGCGCTGAAAAACCTTGACCTGGGAAGCGCCGAACTCGTTTTGCGCTTCTATCGGGTCGTCCGCCGGATCTTCTGAGCGGGGCGGCTCCTGCTTGATGTGGGTCCGGATCGATCGCGCGCAAGGGCTGCGCCTCGCGCCTTTCGATCCAGAACTCTTTTCCAACATAAGCCGCATACTACGCCCGTGGATCAGTGTGCTCGTCCCGCCGCTCCGTTTGTGTCGCTCCCGATTGCGCCGCCGAGAAGCAAAACCGTCTCGGCGCCCGTCGCTATCCCCATGCGAAGTCTGGGCCGCGCCGGACAAGGTTAACGCCTTGGCTCTTAATATTCAGTGACTTGGCGGACATTGTAACAACAATGCGGCGACGATGCGACAACGACTTTGCATCGTCGCACATTGCTCTCGCTAAGTGGCTGACAATGCGCGCCGATTTGTTTTTGCGCGCGCGCCCTGATTTTGCGTCTCGCGCTTGTGAACGCGCGCAAGTGGCGCCGCGCTGATTCGCGTCGCTGTTTGGCAGTCGCAGCGCGCGAGCGCCAAGAAGCGTTTGACCGTTGCGGGCGACGCGGTATCGTTCGCGCCAATGGCGCGAGAAGCGCCGCCATCTTGGGAGAGAACGCTCATGATATTGCTGCTCGGACAAACGGTTCCCGACTTCACGCAAGATTCCACTCAGGGCCCGATCAGGTTCCACGACTGGATCGGCGACAAATGGGCGGTGCTGTTCAGTCACCCCAAGGACTTCACGCCCGTCTGCACCACCGAACTCGGCGAGGTCTCCAAGCTTAAGAAGGAATGGGACAAGCGCAATGTGAAAGTGATCGCGCTCTCGGTCGATCCGGTCGCCGATCACAAGAAATGGGTTGGCGACATCGAGGAGACGCAGAAGGCCGACATCTGGTATCCGATCCTCGCCGACCCGGACCATAAGGTCTCCAAGCTCTACGGCATGATCCATCCGGACGCGGCGGCGAACATCACCGTGCGCTCGGTCTATGTGATCGACCCGAACAAGAAGCTCCGTCTCACCATCACGTACCCGCCATCGACGGGCCGCGATTTCCGCGAGATTCTCCGCACCATCGACAGCCTGCAACTCACCGACAATTACAAGGTGGCGACGCCGGTCAATTGGAAGGACGGCGACGACTGCATCATCGTGCCGAGCCTTACTGACAAGGCGGAGATGGAGAAGTTGTTCCCGAAGGGCTGGAAAGAGATCAAACCGTATCTCCGGGTGACGCCGCAGCCGAACAAATAGGGCGGCCCCTGCCCGCGTTCAGCTGATCCTTAATACCTGTCGCGATAATTATCGCGCGGCCGGTAGTCGAGAACCTGCCTTGCGTCATAAGTCGACGAAGCGCGCGGCGGCGGGTTGTAGCCCATGATGATGTCGAGCACCGCGACCGCATCGTTATAGTCCGGCCCGTCGCCGTAGCGCGGACGCTCCCGGTACGAACGGTCGTCGCCGTAATAGCGCGCGCCGTCGTAGCGGTCGAAGACCTCGTCGCGCATGGCGCGGCTGCGGCCGATGACCTGGAACCAGTCATAGCCCTGATTGAGCGTCAGCTCGGCGGCGCGGCGCATCGCGTAATCTTCGGCGTAATAGCCGCCCTCGCTGGCGCGGTACTGCACGCGATAACGGTTTTCATCGAGCTGGGTGTCGTAATACCCGTAATCGCGCGGCCCGCTGGCGCGCTCGTAGCGCGGCCCATAGGTCGTCGTGCATCCGGCGACGATCAACGCCGCCAGCGCGGCGAAACCAAGCTGCTTCATCCGGCCCTCCATGTCTAGCGGAGGAGGAACGCCTTTTACAGAGAATGGTTCCCGCTTGGTAAAGAGGCGGAGCCCTCGTTTAGGTGGCGCGGCTTTGCATTCTCATTCTGTTCGCCGCTCAAAAGCAGCGCTTTGTCGCGAGGTAGGTTGCCAATCAATTGAAGCAAAAGACTTTGCTTCTCTCGGGTTGTAATTTTTTGGAGCTTCAGCGTGAACCAAGGGGAGCTTACCGGTGAATCTTTATTCAAATCCGCACAAGAGTTTCATTCCCAGCGCCGGTATCGCGAAGCGGAAGAAAAGTACCGTGCGGCAATGGGGTATGGCAGGAATTTTAGGCTCCTGTATCTGCTTGGCGTGTTGTTGGCTCAGGACGGCAGACCGTCCGAGGCGGTGGAGTTTCTTGAAGAGGCTTCCGCCGCAAATAGCGCTTCGTACGAGATAGAAAGAGAACTAGGCGCGATATATCAGCGACTGGGCCGTAGCGATGAGGCGATCACGCGCTATACGAAATCGATTGATTTAAAACCGGACCAACCAAACATCCTATACGCGCTTTTTCAATTGCTTGTGGCGGCTCACCGGTTCGATGTCGCCCTCGCCCGCCTGCGAGAAGTAATTGTCCATGCGCCGTACATGGCGATGGCGCATCATCTCCTTGCAAACATCTATTTTTATATAGGCGATATGAAGGAGGCGTTGGTCGCGATTCGCGAAGCGATACGGATCGAGCCGGAGAACGCCATGCATTATCGCATACTGACCTATATGAAAACGTTTGCTGAAGGGGATCCCGAGCTCGCAGCAATAGAAAACCTTCACCGTCGTCAAGCAACCATGCCGATTGAACAGGCGATCGCCGTAAAGTTCGCCCTGAATAAGGCCTACGATGATGTGGGCCGGAAAAATGAAGCGTTCGATCTGCTTGTTGAAGCCAATCAATTAATGCGCGGACGAATCCATTTCAGTCCGGAAGGCGAGCGAGCGGCGGCTGAAAGGACTATGGCGGCTTTCACCCGTGATGCAATTCGTTCAAGGAGCGGCGCGGGAAACTTATCCGATCAGCCGATATTTATTTTGGGAATGCCGCGTTCTGGAACGACTCTCGTCGAACAGATACTTTCCTCTCACCCCTCAGTGGCGGCGACGGGCGAAACGCCCGCCTTTCACAAAGCTGTGGAGGCCGTTCTTCCGAATTATAGAAATGATCCTTCAGTCAGCGACGAGGAGCTTGAAAGGCTTGCAAGTCGGTATCTTGCGGTAAACGAGGGGGTTACTCGCGGGGCGGCGCGGCTCACGGACAAAATGCTTGGAAATTTATGGTATGTCGGGCTCATTCATTTGGCGTTCCCTAATGCGCGCTTTGTGCATGTCGTGCGCGACCCTATCGATACATGCTTATCGTGTTATGCGACAAAGTTTGGCGGAAACCGGCAGCCGTACTCCTATGATCTGTATGAACTCGGCTCCTATTACAGGCTATATGAAGATTTAATGGAGCATTGGCGCGCGGTGATAAAGCCCAACGCGATTCTAAAAGTTCGCTATGAAGATCTGGTTCAAGATTTACGTGGGCAGACTGAGGGGCTTCTTGCTCATGCCGGTCTCGACTGGTGGGAAGGCTGCTTGTCTTTTGAAAAAAATCCCAATCCGGTTTCGACGGCCAGCGCGGGTCAGGTGCGGCAACCCATCTACCTGTCTTCGATCCGCCGGTGGCGTCCGGAGAGGACGGCTCTTTTGTCATTGCTCGAAGGGCTCGGTCCGTATGCGGCTTTATTTTAGGCAAAGATACTCGACAAAAGCTGCAGGCTTGCGCCCGCAGCTTTCGCGCGAATACTAATTATACCAGGTGAGACCCACCGTGGTGACGAACGTGTTGATTTGCGACTCGGCGAAAAAATCGTCGTCGTCGAATTCGGTGTCGGAGCCGCCGAAATAACGCGCGGTCACCCCGGCTTCGAGGCGCTCGGTGAGCGCGTATCCGAGCCCGCCGAAGCCCTGATAAACGAGGACGCCGTCGCCGTCGTCGAACGCGTTGTCGATATCGTAGGCGAGACGGCCGTACCCGACGCCTCCGCCGACTTTCGCGCGCCACGGGCTCGACGCCGAGCGGATATGATAGACCGCGTTGACCATGCCGCCGAACAGCGAGGCGTTGCCGGCGAAGAACTCTTCTTCATCGTCGACTTCCGGGTCGAGATCGACGCCGCCGAACGAGAAGCCTTCCGGGTTCAGCGCCTGATAGAAGCCTTCGACTTCAAGACCGAGACCGGAACGGTCGAGCGGCGCGAAATTGTAGCCCCAGGCGAGCGAGCCGAAAAAACCCGGATCGAATTCGACTTCGCCGGAAAACGGAATCGATTCCCCGTCATCGTTGAAGTTCCCGTCGAGATCCTGGCTCGGCGGGAACGAGGCGCCGGCGTTGACTGTCCAATAGGTGCGGCCGTCCGTTTGCGCCAACGCAGGGGCGGACGCGCCGAGAGCGGCGAGCGCCGCGGCGGCGCAGAGAACCGAGTTTTTCATGATTTACTCCGTATGCTTATTACAACAGCGAACGGGGCGCTTGCGCGCCCTGTTCCCGGAGAACAACGCGGCGAAAGCGAAGTTCCTGCATGAAGAAATGGAAATGACGCGATGACGAAACGATGAATTTCAGGCGCTAAATAGCAGTATTCGGCACTGGCTCTATGTTTGGCGCATGATCGCGCTTCGCCGCAAGGAAGCGTTAACGCGCCAGCGCCTCGTCGATCAGCTTCGCCGCGTTCGTCGCGCCGTAGATCTTGGCGAACGGGCCCATGCGCGGGCCTTCGGGCTGGCCGAACACGACTTCATAGATCGCAGCGAACCAGTCGCGGATGTTTTTTTCGTAGCCGTTCGCCTTGCCGGCGTCGAAGGTGGCGGTCTGGTACGCGTCTTCTTCCGCGCCGTCGCCGATTTCCTTGAGGCGCGCCGACAGCGCCGAGAGCGCGGCGCGCTCCTGTTCGGTGGGCGCGCGGAACTGCTTCTTCGGCTTGATGAAGTCCTCGAAGTAGCGCGCGGCGTAGCCGATGAGCTTTTCCGCCGCCGCAAGCTCGCCCGGCGTCGCGGCGGGGCGGTATTTGGCCACAAAACCGCGCAGCACCGCAGGGTCGCCGGAGCCCGCGGCGCTGACGAGATTCAGGAGCATGGCGAACGAGACCGGCGAAAGCTCCGCAGGCGGATCGCCCTCGTGAATATGCCAGACCGGATTGTCGAGCGCCGTCGCGCCCGCCTGTTCGGGATATTTCGCGAGATGCGCGAGGTATTCGTCCGCCGTCTTCGGGATGATGTCGAAGTACAGCTTCTTCGCCGCCTTCGGATTCTGGAACATGTAGAGCGAGAGCGATTCCGGCGAGGCGTAAGTCAGCCACTGCTCGATCGAAATGCCGTTGCCCTTGGTCTTGGAGATTTTCTTGCCTTCCTCGTCGAGAAAGAGCTGGTAGTTGAAACCGGCGGGCGGTTCGGCGCCGAGCGCGCGGACGATGCGGGCGGAGAGGCGGACAGACTCCGTGAGGTCTTCGCCCGACATTTCATAATCGACCCCGAGCGCGAACCAGCGCCCCGCCCAGTCGGCTTTCCATTGCAGCTTCGCGCGCCCGCCCGCGACCGAGGACTTCACCTTCGTTCCGTCCTCGTCCTCGAAGACCACTTCGCCTTTAGCCGCATCGATTTCGAGCATCGGCACGTAGAGCACGCGCCCCGTCGTCGGCGAGATGGGCAGGATCGGCGAATAGGTCGCGCGCCGCTCTTCGCCGAGCGTCGGCAAAATGATGTCCATCACCGCGTCGTAGCGCTCGAGCACGCGGATCAGCGTCTCGTCGAAACGTCCCGAGCGATAGCAATCCGTGCCGGAGACGAATTCGTAGTCGAAGCCGAACTGGTCGAGGAATGCGCGCAGTTGCGCATTGTTGTGATGGGCGAACGAAGGGTGCTCCGTGCCGAACGGATTGGGCACGACGGTCAGCGGCATTTGCAGGTATTTCGCGAGCAGGTCCTGGTTCGGGAGGTGCGGCGGCACCTTGCGCATTCCGTCCATGTCGTCGGAAAACGAGATGAGCCGCGTCGGGCGCCCGGTCAGCAACTCAAAGGCCCGCCGCACCATGGTGGTGCGCGCCACTTCTCCGAACGTGCCGATATGCGGCGGGCCGGATGGGCCGTAGCCGGTCTCGAAAATGACGGGCCGGTCTTCGGGCGCCTTGATCTTGTCGAGCCGCTTGATGAGCGCGCGCGCCTCCTGGAACGGCCAGGACTTGGCGGCGTCGATGTCGGCGGGCGAAAAGGAGCGGGCGGCCATAGAGGGTTTAGGTGTTGGGTTAGGGAGCTGAGGACAAATTCGACTTAGCCCGCTCCCCTATCACCTAAAACCCAAAACCTAAAACCTAAAACCCCAAACCTGAGGCGCCCAAGCCTTGTCCGTGCGGGTCCGCGCCTATAGGTTGCGCCTCAATCCGAAACGGGAGTTCCAGATGTCCGCCGAACGCGTCGCCCAGCTCACCCCGCAGGAAGCGGTGATCTATCTGATGGTCATGGCGTCGGCCTCCGACGGGCGGATCAACGAACGCGAGCTGCGCACCATCGGGCGCGTCGTGCGGTCATTTCCGTTGTTCAGCGACGGCGACGAGGCCGATCTCGTTTCGACGTCGGAAGCCTGCGGCAAGCTGATGTCGTCTGAGGACGGGCTGCATAAGGTGCTCGCCGCCGCCGCCGCCGC
>JAVJPA010000093.1:0-8713 GCA_040216495.1 Amphiplicatus sp.
TCCAGCTTTTCAACGTCTTCCGCTATCTGACGTTCCGCACTGGCGGCGCGGTGATGACGGCGCTCCTGATCGCGTTCGTCGTCGGTCCGCCGCTGATCCGCTGGATGCGCAAGAAACAGGGACGCGGCCAGCCGATCCGTCAGGACGGGCCGCAAAGCCACATCATTTCCAAGGCCGGCACGCCGACCATGGGCGGCGTCCTGATCCTGTTGTCGCTGACGGTGGCGACGCTGCTCTGGGCGCGGCTCGACAATATTTATGTGTGGATCGTGCTCGGGGTGACGCTGTCGTTCGGCGCGCTCGGGTTCATCGACGACTATCTGAAAGTGACCAAGCAGTCGGCCTCCGGCGTCGTCGGCAGTTTGAAACTTGTCGTGCAGTTCGCGGTTGCGCTGCTTGCGGGCTATCTTTGCGTCGAGGCGCTCGCCGCCGCGCCCGACGCGCCGCCGGGCATCGAGCACTCAGTGGCCGTGCCGTTCGTGCCGCTCCAGTTCTTCTCGCAACTCTTCGGCGAAGGCGCCATAGGCGTGCCCATCGGCTGGCTGATGGTGCCGTTTGCGGCGTTCGTCATCGTTGGCGCCTCGAACACGGTGAACTTGACCGACGGACTCGACGGGCTTGCGACCGTGCCGGTCATGATCGCCGCGTCGACCTACGCCATCATCGCGTATCTCGTCGGCAACTTCATCTATGCGCGCTATCTCGGCATTCCTTTCGTGCCGGGCGTCGGCGAGCTCACGGTGATCTGCGGCGCCATTGTCGGGGCCGGGCTCGGCTTCCTCTGGTTCAACGCGCCGCCCGCCGCGATCTTCATGGGCGATACGGGGTCGCTCGCCCTTGGCGGCGCCATCGGCGCGATCGCCGTCGCCGCCAAGCACGAGATCGTGCTCGCCATTGTGGGCGGCCTCTTCGTGCTGGAAGGGCTTTCGGTGATGATCCAGATCGCCTCGTTCAAGCTGACGGGTAAGCGCGTCTTCAGAATGGCGCCGATCCACCATCATTTCGAACAGCTCGGCTGGAAAGAATCCACCATCGTCATCCGCTTCTGGATCATCGCGGTCATCCTCGCTTTGGTCGGGCTTGCGACGCTGAAACTGAGATAGGCGCGTTCATGATTACGATACCGGGCGTCAAGAACAGGAAGATCGGGGTGTTCGGCCTCGGCGCGACGGGGCTTGCGGCCGCCGACGCGCTGATCGCGTCGGGCGCGCAGGTCTTCACGTTCGACGAAAGCCCGGCGGCGCGCGAAAAAACAGCGAACACGGAATATCGCGCCGAACATCCGAAGCAATGGCCTTGGGCGGAGCTTTCCTCGCTGGTGCTCTCGCCCGGCGTGCCGCTGACTCATCCGAAACCGCACGCCATCGTCCGCAAAGCGATCGCCGAGGGCGTCGAGGTGATCGGCGACATCGAGCTGTTCGCGCGCTCGCTCGCCGCGCTCGACGAAAAGGCGCGCCCCAAAGTCATCGCCGTCACCGGCTCCAACGGCAAGTCGACGACGACGGCGCTCATCGGGCATATCCTGAAAGAAGCCGGGTTCGAGGTCTCCATCGGCGGCAATATCGGCAAGGCGATCCTCTCGCTTGAGCCGCTGTTGCCGGCGCGCGTCTACGTGCTGGAGCTTTCCTCGTTTCAGCTCGACCTCGCCAAGAGCTTCCGGCCAAATGTGGGCGTCCTGCTCAACGTTTCGCCCGACCATATCGACCGGCACGGCGATCTCGCCGGCTATGTGGAGGCGAAGCGGCGTCTGTTCGACCATCAGACGGCGGCGGATACGGCTATTGTCGGCGTCGACGATACGGAATCGCAAAGCGTCTGCGCGGCGCTCTCCTGCGCGGGCGTGCAGAAAGTGATCCCGGTGTCGGCCGAAGGCGCGCTCGGACGCGGCGTGTTCGCGCTCGCCGGCAAGCTTTTCTACAATGTCGACGGCAAGACGGGAGAGGCGGGCGACGTCCGCCAGATCGCCTCGCTCAACGGCGCCCATAACTGGCAGAACGCCGCCGCCGCGCTCGCCGCCGTCATGGCGCTCGGCGTTTCGCCGGCCGTCGCCGTCAAGGCCATGGAGCGGTTCGAGGGTCTGCCGCACCGGATGGAGATCGTCGGGCGCATCGGCGCCGTGACGTTCGTCAACGATTCCAAGGCGACCAACGCCGACGCGGCGGCGAAGGCGCTGAAATCGTACAAGGATATTTTCTGGATCGCCGGCGGCAAGGCGAAAGAGGGGGGCGCCGCATCCCTCCGTTCCCTGATGAACAGGGTGCGCGCGGTCTATCTAATCGGCGAAGCCGCCAAGCAGTTTGAAGAACAGCTCGCCGGCGCCGTTCCATGCATCCAGTGCGGCGATCTCGCCGGCGCGACGGCGCGCGCGGCGCGCGACGCCGCGCAGAGCGGCCTCGCGTCGCCGTTCGTCCTGCTGTCTCCAGCCTGCGCTTCCTACGATCAGTTCCGCAATTTCGAGGAGCGCGGCGACGCTTTCCGCCGCCTTGTCGGCCGCACCGCCCAATCGTCGGGAGAGGCCGCATGAAGGCGATGTCGCGCCTCGACGATTCCCCGCTCGCGCGCTGGTGGTGGTCGGTCGATCATGTAGGGCTTCTGCTCGTCGGGCTGACGGCGACGGTCGGCATGGTGCTGCTTCTTGCCGCGGGACCGGCGGCGGCGGCGCGTCTCGGCATTTCCAGCAGCTTCTATTTTCCGCTGCGACAGCTTTTGTTTCTTGCGCCGGCGCTCGCCGTCATGGTCGGCGTCGCCATGCTGACGCCGCTCGAGGCGCGAAGGCTCGGCGTCGCCGTGTTCGGCATATCGCTCGTCCTGATGGCGTATGCGCTGTTATTCGCTTCTGAGATCAACGGCGCCAAACGCTGGCTGTCGTTCGGCGGTTTCCTCTTGCAGCCTTCCGAGTTCGCCAAGTCGGGCTTCATCGTCACCGCGGCCTGGATGCTCGCGGAAGGCGCGCGCAATCCGCGCTTTCCGGGCGTGCAGGTTGCGTTTGCGCTCTACGCATTGCTGATGCTGATGCTGATCCGCCAGCCCGATTACGGTCAGGCGATGCTGGTGACGGCGGTGTGGATGGCGATGTTTTTCATTATCGGCTGGAGCTGGCGCGTCATCGTCGCGCTCGCCGCCATCGGCGCCGGGTCGCTGGCGGGCGGCTATTTCTTTTCGCCGCACCTCGCCAAACGCATCGACGCGTTCCTGGCGCCGGGATCGACCGAAACCTATCAGGTCGACAAGGCGCTCGAGGCGATCGCCCACGGCAAATGGTTCGGCGTCGGCTCCGAAGGCGCGACGGTGAAATACCAGCTTCCCGACGCGCACACGGATTTCATCTTCGCCGTCGCGGGCGAGGAATACGGGTTCCTGCTCTGCGCTGCGATCCTCGTTCTCTTTGCTGCGCTGGTGCTGCGTATCTACATGCGCGCAGCGGCTCTGAAGAGCCTCTTCGCGCAGACCGCCGTGTCCGGTCTCGCCGCATTGATCGGCCTGCAAAGCTTCATTAACATGGCGGTGAACCTGCGCGCTCTGCCCGCGAAGGGCATGACTTTGCCGTTCATTTCCTATGGCGGCTCCTCGCTCCTTGCGACGGGCCTAGCGCTCGGGCTCGTCTTCGCGCTGACGCGCGCCTCAGGCCCGGCGTCGCGCCGCAGGGAGATCATGCCGTGAGCGAGGCGCCTCTTATCGCCCTTGCGGCGGGCGGCACTGGCGGCCACATGTTTCCCGCCGAAGCGCTGGCGCAAGAGCTGAAGCGCCGCGGCGCGCGCGTCCTCCTCGTCACCGACGCGCGCGGCGCGCGCTACGCTGAAAACTTTCCCGCCGATGAACGCTTCGAGATTTCCGCCGCCAACCCGAACGCGCCCGGTCCCGTCGCCAAAGCGCTCGCCGCGCTGGCGATGGCGAAAGGACTGATGACGGCGCTATCGGAGTTCAAAAAACGCGGCGTCGCGGCTGCGGTCGGGTTCGGCGGCTATCCTTCCTTGCCGTCGATGAAGGCGGCGGAGCTTTTGAAAATTCCTTACGGCCTTCATGAACAGAACGGCGTCCTCGGACGCTCGAACCGGCTGCTGGCGGGAAGCGCGGCGTTCACGGCGCACGGATTTCCGCTTCTTGAACGCGCGCCGGCGAAGGCGAAGCTGATCGAAGTCGGCAATCCGGTGCGCGACGCTGTCGCCGCGCTGGCCGGCGCGCCCTATCCGGCGAGCGACGGAACCATCCGCGTCCTGATCTTCGGCGGCAGTCAGGGCGCAAGCCTGTTCTCGAAAGTCGCGCCGAGGGCCGTAGCCGGCCTTCCCGAAGCGCTGCGCCGCAAGCTCGCGATTACGCATCAGGTGCGCGACGAGGACGCGGCGAGCGTGAAAGCCGCTTATGAGAGCGCAGGCGTCACGGCGGAACTCGCGCCATTCTTTTCCGACCTCCCGGCGCGCATCGCTGCGTCGCATCTCGTTATCGGTCGCGCGGGCGCCTCGACCGTCACCGAGCTTGCGGTGATCGGGCGTCCGGCGATCCTCGCGCCGCTCGCCATCGCCATGGACGATCACCAGACGGGCAACGCGCGCGTTCTCGCCGATGCGGGCGCGGCGGTTATCGTTTCCGAAACGGACTTCAACGAAGAAACATTGAAAAATGCGCTGGCGCCGTTGCTTACGGAGCCGGGCGCGCTCGCCGGCATGGCGGCGAAGGCGCGCGGGCGCGTGAAGGAAGGCGCGAGCGCCGCGCTCGCCGATCTTGCGCTTGAACTCGCCACCCGCAACGCTGCGAGGAAAGCCGCATGAAAGAGTCGCGCAAGATAAAAGTGCGCCTGCCGTTCGGCGTCGGCGCCATTCATTTTGTCGGCGTCGGCGGCATCGGCATGTCGGGCATCGCGGAGTTGATGCACAATCTCGGCTACGAGGTGCGCGGCTCCGACGTTTCCGACGGCGCCAATATCCAGCGCCTGCGCGAAAAGGGCATTACGGTCTCCATCGGCCACGATGCGAAGAATATCGAGGGCGCCGATGCGGTGGTGATTTCGACGGCGATCCGGAAAGACAATCCCGAAATCCTCGCCGCGCGCGCGCGTCACATCCCGATCGTGCGCCGCGCCGACATGCTTGGCGAACTGATGCGCCTCAAATGGACGATCAGCGTCGCCGGCACCCACGGCAAGACGACGACGACGACGATGGTCGCCGCGCTGCTCGACGAAGCCGGGTTCGATCCGACCGTCGTCAATGGCGGCGTCATCAACGCCTACGGCACCAATGCGCGGCTCGGCGTCGGCGACTGGATGGTGGTCGAGGCGGACGAGTCCGACGGCGCGTTCCTGCGCCTGCCGACGACCGTCGCCATCATCACCAATATCGACCCGGAGCATCTCGATCACTGGGGCGATTTCGAGGATTTGCGCTACGCCTTCGATCAGTTCATCGAGGCGACGCCGTTCTACGGATTCGGCGTCGTCTGTCTCGATCACCCGGAAGTGCAGGCGCTGGTCGGGCGCGTCACCGACCGGCGGCTGATAACCTACGGAACCAATCCGCAGGCGGATGTGCGCGCGGAGAATATTACATTCGACGGCGGCGCAGCGCATTACGACATCATCTTCCGCGACCGCACCAGGGAGATCGCGCGCATCGAGGGCGTGCGCCTGCCGATGCCGGGCGTTCACAACGTGCTCAACTCGCTCGCCGCCGCGACGGTCGCGCGACGCCTCGGCGCCAGCGACGAAGCGATCAAGAACGGTTTCGCGAAGTTCACGGGCGTCAAGCGGCGGTTCACCAAGGCGGGCGAGTGGAATGGCGTCACGATCATCGACGATTACGGCCATCACCCGGTTGAGATCGCCGCCGTCCTCGCCGCCGCGCGCGGCGTCACCGGCGGCAAGGTCATCGCCGTGACGCAACCGCATCGGTTCACCCGCGTGCGCGATCTCTTCGACGAGTTCTGCGCCTGTTTCAACGACGCCGACATCGCGCTTATTACCGACATCTATACGGCGGGCGAGGCGCCCATCGAGGGCGTCACGCGCGACGCGCTGGTCGCGGGCGCCGCGGCGCACGGGCACCGGGATGTGCGGGCGCTGAAGAATTTCGACGAGCTGCCGAAGATCGTCGCAGAGGTGGCGAAGCCCGGCGACTATGTCGTTTTCCTCGGAGCCGGCGACATTACGAAATATGCGAACGGGCTGGCGGATGCGCTAAAGGGGGACAAAAAATGATCAAGCTGCTTCTTGCCGCGATATTTGGCGGACTTCTTTCGATAGCCGCCGCTCATGCTTGTTCCTGCGTCTGGGATGAGAATTTCACGATCGAAAAACATGCTGCGTCAGTGGACGCGATTTTTAGCGCGGAATTTCTTGGTTCAAGCCGTTCAGATGAAAAGATTGGGCCGGCGCGTGAAGGAAAGTTTCGCGTAATCGAGTCTCTCAAGGGCGATGCAAGCAGCGTAGCAATCGTCCTTTATGATCGGGCGAACGGTGGGAATTGCGGGCTGACCTTCAAGCGTAAAAAAGTTTATCACGTATATGCGCACCGGCATGACGAAAAGAAATTCGTGACGAACCTTTGTTCGGGTCTGATGGCGCCTGGCGATCCCACGACTTACTGGCAGAACCTGCGCAAACATTTGAAGGGATGATGGGATGTCAGCCCGCTTTGCAGCATCCGACCTCCCGCCAGTCCGCGGCCGCTATGTGGAGCGCGCGGATATGTCGGCGATCACCTGGTTCCGCGTCGGCGGGCCGGCGGATGTGCTGTTCACGCCGGCGGATGCGGAGGATCTAGCGCAGTTCCTGAAAAACACGCCGGCGTCCGTTCCCGTCTATCCGGTCGGCGTCGGCTCGAACCTCCTGGTGCGCGATGGCGGCGTCAGGGGCGTCGTCGTCCGGCTCGGCGCGCCGTTCGCGAAGATCGAGATCGACGGCGTGAACGTGCGCGCGGGCGCCGCCGCGCTGGACGCGCAGGTCGCCAAAGCGGCGGGGCGCGCGGGCGTCGCGGGCCTTGAGTTCTATCGCGGCGTCCCCGGAACCATCGGCGGCGCGCTCGCCATGAACGCCGGCGCCTACGAGCAGGAGACGAAGGACATTCTTGTCGAAGCGGTCGCCTATGACCGCGCCGGCGAACGTCGCATTTTCAAGAACGCCGACATGAAATTTTCCTACCGCCATAACGGCGCCGGCGAAGGGCTGATCTTCACCGAAGCGCTCTACGAAGGCCGCAAGGATGACCCCGCCGCCATAGACGCGCGGATGAAGTCGATTATGGAGCGGCGCGAAGCCTCGCAGCCGATCCGCGAGCGCACGGGCGGCTCGACCTTCGCCAATCCCGATCCGACAGAGTCGGGCGGCCTCAAATCGTGGCAGCTGATCGACAAGGTCGGCGGGAGAGGGCGCATCGTCGGCGACGCGCAGGTCTCCGAGCAGCATTGCAATTTCATGATCAATCGCGGCAAGGCGACGGCGAGCGATATTGAAACGCTGGTCGAGGGGTTGCGAGCGGATGTGGAGCGCGAAACTGGCGTGAAGCTCAGATGGGAGATCAGGCGGCTCGGCGACAGTGGTTAGGTGTTAGGTTTTAGGGATTAGAGAAAAAGGATTAGGCGCTAGTGACGAAGATCGATTCATATCGCGACCTAATAGTGTGGCAGCGTGCAATGGATTTGGTCGAAGCCGTGTATGAACTCACGCGCTCCTTCCCAAAGCAGGAAGAATACCGCCTCACGTCCCAAATCGTTCGAGCGGCTGTGTCTATTCCTGCAAATATAGCTGAAGGATTTATGCGGAACACGCGTAAGGATTACGCAAATTTTATCGGAATCGCGAGGGGCTCGGCAGCCGAACTGGAAACTTTGCTCATGATTGCAGCGCGCCTTCGATTTGCTTCGAGCGGCGTAGTGGAGACTGTGCTGGGCGCTAATGAGAATGTAAGCCGCATGCTCAACTCGCTTCGGCAAAAACTCATCTCTTCCCCTAAAACCCAAAACCCAAAACCTAAAACCTCATGAACAAGTACAAGCGCATCGCAGTCTTAAAAGGCGGCTGGTCGCCGGAGCGGGAAGTGTCGCTCAACTCCGGCAAGCAGTGCGCGAAGGCGCTGCGCGAGGCGGGCTACGACGTTGTCGAAATCGACGCCGGGCGCAATCTTGCCGAGCAACTTAAAGAGGCGAAACCCGACGCCGTCTTCAACGCGCTGCATGGCCAGTGGGGCGAGGACGGCTGCGTGCAGGGCGTTCTTGAAGTGATGGGCATTCCCTACACCCATTCCGGCGTGCTCGCCTCGTCGCTGGCGACGGACAAGCAGCTCACCAAGCACATTCTTTCCGCCGCCGGCGTGCCCTCGCCGGAAGGCAGGATCGTCAGCCGCGCCGAAGCGGCGGGCGGTCACGTCATGGCGCCGCCCTATGTCATCAAGCCGAACGCTCAAGGCTCGTCGGTCGGCGTCTTCATCATCCGCGAAGGCGACAATCGTCCGCCGGCGGAGCTGACGAGCGAGAAATGGTCGCTTGGCGAGGAAGTCTTGGTGGAGAAATTCATTCCGGGGCGCGAGCTCACTGTCGCGGTGATGGGCGACCGGCCGCTCTGCGTCACCGAGATCATGACGAGCCTCGCCTTCTACGATTACGAAGCGAAATACGCGGCGGGCGGCTCGACGCACACGATCCCCGCCGATGTGCCGCAAGCCGTCGCCGACCGCTGCCTCGACCTCGCGCTCAAGGCGCATCAGGCGCTCGGCTGTCGCGGCGT
>JAVJPA010000094.1:0-10923 GCA_040216495.1 Amphiplicatus sp.
TTCAGGATGCGTTCACCGCCGTGCAGCAGGTCTCCGACAAGGTGGATGAACTGGCGGGAATGGGAAGAGAGAGCTCGACCCAAGAGGTTGTGTCTGTCCGAGGCGTTGAATTTGGCGATGCTCTTTTCGGCTCCGCAAGGACCTTCGTCGTTCAGATCGGGTTGACGGCTGTGCTGACATTTTTCTTCCTCGCAAGCCGCCGCGACATGCGGCGCAAGGTTCTTCTTCTGCGCTCGTCCATGCGCGGCATGAGAAATTCTGGCCGAATGCTTCGCGCGATAGAAAAAGACATGGCGTCGTACATGCTGACGATGACCGCGATCAATATTGCGCTCGGCGTCGCGACAGGGCTCGCCATGTGGGCGATCGGCATGCCGTCGCCTCTCGTGTGGGGCGGGCTTGCGGCGGTTTTGAATTTCGTGCCCTACCTTGGGCCGACTGCTATGACGGTGCTTCTCGGTATGACGGGCCTTGTAGCTTTCGAGGAGCCGGCGATGCTGTTTGCGCCGGTCGGAATTTATATTCTGCTGAACTTCGTCGAGTCGAATTTCATCACGCCGACATTGGTTGGGGTGCGGATGACGGTCAGCCCGCTTGCAATTATTCTGTCTGTCGCCTTCTGGACATGGCTTTGGGGACCGGCGGGCGCGATCATATCCATTCCTGCGCTGCTCATTTTTAAGACCGTGTGCGACCACACCGAACCTTTGCGGCCTATCGGGCTGCTGATCGGCGATGCGGAAACATTCCGGCCCCTAAAGGATCGCGCTAGTGTCGCGCAGCAGTAGCGCACGCTACGCCGAATGCTTCGCCACGTTTGCGAATTTCGTAAGCCTGTTAATACATTGACGAAAAATAACGGGCTTCACATCCGGCAAGGCTGTATGCTGACGATGCGGATCAGGCTGCGCGGGAGCGCGCGTTTTGCCTGAACTTTCCGTTGCCTGCGAAACGCAGGGTTCAAAGGTAAAGCAAATATTAACGCCGGCGTCGCCGGCCCCTCGCTTCTTGAGAGGATGTATGAGTTATATTGCGGCGACCGAAGCTGAGACTTTCGCGAGCGCGTTCAGCGCAGAGAGCATTCTCGTCGGACAAATGCTGGGCGGGTACGGAGAGCTTGAATACAGGTTGAGCGAACTCATTGCGGCCCTCTCGAAGAATGCGGCGCTGCATCTCGCGGGCGTGTTCAAACTCAGCACACCGGCGGCGCGGCTAGAGGTGATCGATGCGCTTCTTCGACCGAAAGCCGACGAATTCGGACTCGCCTCGAAGTATGCGCAAGCGATGGATGCGGTGGATTTCTGCCGGCTGGTCCGCGCCCAGTACGATTGCTGCCACTGGTCCGCGCGGAACGGCAAGATTCACTTTCTTAACATGGAGGAGCAGGCGCTTGCGCCGAAGCCGGACGCCCGTCTCGTATGGCGCGAGACGGATGTCGATCTCCTGACGGCGCAGCTTGCTTATTTCGATTACGCCCGTGTCTGTCTGCGACATCTGCAACAGGCCATGAACCGCGCGCGGGGCGCGCCGACCGCGCCGAGAAAACAACTTCCGACTCCGCCGAAACGCGAGCGCCCGTCATTGTATCTGGAAGCCGGACGGTTCGCCGAAGCGTCGTGAATGCTGGTCGTCTAGGCGATAATGAAAGCGGCCGATTTCGCTTTGCTGCGAGATCGGCCGCTTTTTCTCCCCAAGATCCTCTGGACCGCCGCCCCCAAGGCCGGCGATTTCCACGGCGCGGCGGCGGGTGCGTTTCGCCTTGCCGTCTTCCCCCAAGGACCTCCCCCGTACCGGCGATAGGGCTTCGCCGGTTCGGCGCGGACGAGCGCGAGCGCTTGGCGCCGTGCCGTCCAAGGCTGGCGGACCGAGCGGGACCCTGCTTGGGAGGGGCGATAGCGGGGGTTCCCGGATCGGTTTTTCCAACCTTTGTCCGGTGCGGATGGGCGTATCCGCGTTCCAGACAGGGGCAGCATGAAGCTTTTCGGAAAAATTGGGTGTGACCCCGCGCACAGGCCTGTCCGCTTTTGGGACGGTCCGCTGACTCCCGCATTGTCGCGGGCGCGGGGCTCAGCCTATGGTCAGACGACTCATCGGCGGAGGTTGGGGTGGCGGGCGATCATCTCGATTTTTCAGGAAAAGTCGCAATTGTTACTGGCGCGGCGTCAGGAATCGGCCGGGCGTGCGCGCGCGCCTTTGCCGGGCAGGGCGCAGCGATAGCGCTTGCCGACATCGATGCGGAGAAGAATGCTTTGGCCGCCGCAGATATCGCCGATGAAACCGGCGCGCGGACTCTCGCTGTCACCTGCAATGTGGCCAATGACAGCGACTGCATGCGTCTCGTTGAAGAAACGTTCGCCCGCTTCGGACGCCTCGACGTGCTCATCAATAACGCCGCTGTCGTCGCAGAAGGAAGCGTGCTCGATCTCGACCCGGACGATTTCGACCGCGTTATCGGGGTCAACCTGCGCGCTGCCTTCGTGCTGACGCAGCTAGCTGCGCAACGGATGATCGAAACGAAAACCCGCGGCGCGATCGTCAACATGTCGTCCGTCAACGCTGAGTTGGCGATTGCAAACCAGCTCGCTTACGTCATTTCTAAAAGCGGCCTCGGGCAGCTCACGAAAGCCGCCGCGCTCGGCCTTGCCGAACATGGCGTTCGCGTAAATGCGATAGGTCCGGGATCAGTAATGACCGATATTCTCCAGAAAGTGATGACCGATGACGCAGCACGCCAGATGATCCTGTCGCGGACGCCGATGGGCCGTATCGGCGGTTCGGATGAGATTGCTTCGATAGCGCTGTTCCTCGCCAGCGACATGGCCTCCTACATTACCGGCCAAACGATCTTTGCGGATGGCGGGCGAATGGCGTTGAACTACACTGTGCCTGTTAAAGATGCGTAAGGCCCGACTCGCTGTCGATATCGGCGGCACCTTCACCGATATCGTCATTGATCGCGACGATGGAGTTCGCGTCACCGCTAAGACGCTGACTACGCCGAAAGCGCCGGAGGAAGGCGTGCTTGCAGGCGTCGCCGAGGCGTTTGCGAAAGCTGGGCTGGCGCCTTCCGACATAAATGTCGTGATTCACGGCACAACGCTCGCAACCAATGCGCTGATCGAAAGGCGCGGTGCAAAAACGGCGCTGATGACCACCGAAGGCCATCGGGACGCGCTGGAAATGGCCTACGAGAACCGCTTCGAGCAATACGACATCAATATCGACCGGCCGAAGCCGTTGGTCCCGCGCTGGCTGCGTCTTCCTGTTCGTGAACGGATGAACAGGGATGGGAAAGCGCTCATCCCGCTCGATGAAAAAAACGTCGAGGCATTGCTGCCGGTGTTAGAGAGAGAAGGCGTCGAAAGCCTCGCGATCGGATACCTTCACGCCTACGCCAATCCGGCGCATGAAGAGCGCACCGCCGAGATCGTCGCGAAAGCGTCGCCGCGTCTTTCGATCACGCTGGCGAGCGAGGTGGCGCCGGAGATTCGCGAGTTCGAGCGGCTGTCGACGGCGGTCGCCAACGCCTATGTCCGGCCGCTGATGGAATCCTATCTGCGCCGGCTCGAGCGCGCATTGAAAGACAAAGGGTTCGAGTGCGCGCTCTTGCTGATCACGTCCGGCGGCGGACTGACGACGGTGGAGACAGCGGCGAAATTCCCGATCCGGCTCGTCGAGTCCGGTCCGGCTGGCGGTGCGGTGCTCGCCGCGTCTCTCGCCCGCACGCTCGACTTGAAGCGGCTCATCTCGTTCGACATGGGCGGCACGACCGCAAAGCTTTGCCTTATCGACGATTTCGAACCGCAGACAGCGCGCGCTTTCGAAGTTGACCGTTCCTACCGTTTCAAGAAAGGTTCCGGCCTGCCCGTGCGCATTCCTGTCATCGATATGGTGGAGATTGGCGCCGGCGGCGGCTCTATCGCTCATGTAGACAAGTTGGGGCGTTTACAGACAGGACCGGAAAGCGCCGGGTCGGAACCGGGACCTGCCTGTTATGCGCGGGGCGGTGAAAGGCCGACTGTCACGGATGCGGACGTCGCGCTTGGCAAGATTGCGCCGGAGCGTTTCGCGGGCGGTTCCATTGCGCTCGACATCGACGCTTCGCACGCCGCCATCGCGGGCGATGTGGGCGGGCCAATGAAGTTCGCCGGCGCCTTGGCCGCTCACGCCATTGCAGAAATCGTTGATGAGACTATGGCGGCCGCGGCCCGTGCGCATGCGGTGGAGTGGGGCAAGGATGTCGCCGCCCGCGCCATGATCGCGTTTGGCGGCGCCGCGCCCCTGCACGCTGCGCGTCTCGCGGAGAAGCTCGGCGTTTCGACTGTGATCGTGCCGGCGGACGCCGGCGTCGGTTCTGCTGTCGGATTTCTGCTCGCGCCGGCAGCCTACGAGGTCGTCCGTTCACGACCGATGCGGCTCGACGCTTTCGATGGAGACGCTATCGACGCTTTGTTCGAGGATATGCGCGAAGAGGCGCGAGGGGTTGTGAAATCAGCGGTCGGCGACGCGCCGCTCTCTGAAACACGCGCGGCTTATATGCGCTATCGGGGGCAGGGGCACGAGATTGTCGTTCCGCTCGTACGCGCGTCTTTTACAGGGCGCGGCGCCGCTGAAGCGCTTGCGGCGGCTTTTGAGGAAGCGTACGCGGCGCTTTATGGGCGAGGCATACCTGGCATGGATCCCGAAGCGCTGACCTGGACCCTGACGCTGACTGGACCGAAACCCGAAGCGTTGCAGCCGCCCCCTGGGCTACTCTCTCAGCGGATAGCTGCGAAGAAGAGCAGGGCGGTCTTTGACGCGCATCTCGGCGAAGAAGTCTCGTATGGAATCTTCGAGCGGCAGGAATTGCGGCCGGGCGCCGGGATCAGCGGGCCCGCGCTTATTATAGAAGACCAGACGACGACAGTTGTGACAGCCGCATACGACGCAAAGGTCGATGCGAACGGCAATCTCGTTCTTGAACGAAAAGCCAAGCGATGAGCGCTCTCGACGATCTCAAGCTGCAACTCCTCTGGAGCCGCCTTATCGCCGTTGTCGAGGAACAGGCGCAGACGCTCATCCGCACCGCGTTCTCGACGACGGTGCGCGAGGCGGGTGACCTGTCCGCAGGGGTGTTCGATCCAAAAGGACGGATGCTTGCGCAGGCGGTGACTGGCACCCCGGGTCATGTCAACGCCATGGCCGCCTCGGTCGGCGCGTTCCTGAGGAAATACCCTTTGTCGCGCCTCGAAGACGGCGACGTTCTGTTCACCAACGATCCATGGGACGGCACCGGTCATCTTAATGATTTCACCGTGGTGACGCCGGTGTTCAGAGGGGGCGCGCCCATCGCGCTTTTCGCCGCTACTTCCCACATCGCAGATGTCGGCGGTCTCGGCTTCGGCCCGGACGCGCGGCAGGTTTACGAGGAAGGCCTGCTCGTGCCGATCTCGTTCCTGTTCCATAGCGGCGAAGCGAACGAGACTCTGCTCGAAATCATCCGCGCCAATGTACGCGATCCGAAAGCCGCGGAAGGCGATCTTTATTCGCTGGCGGGATGCAATCGAACCGGCGCAACGCGGCTTATTGAAACGCTTGATGAATTCGCCCTCGAGAGCCTCGATGCGGTCGGCCGCATGATCATCGATAACTCTGCTAAGGCGATGCGCGCGGAGATCGCCAAACTGCCGCAAGGAACGTTCGACAATGAAATGCGCATCGACGGTTACGATGCGCCGGTCGACCTGCGCTGCTCGGTGAGCATCGATGGAGAAACGATTGCAGTCGATTTTTCCGGCTCCTCGCCGATAAGCCCGCGCGGCGTCAACGTGCCGCTCACTTATACGCAAGCCTACGCCTCGTTCGGCGTCAGGTGCGTCATCGGCAACGATGTGCCTAACAATGCCGGTTCGCTTGGCGCGGTGAAAGTGACGGCGCCGGAAGGATCGATCCTCAACGCGCCGCGCCCGTGCGCGGTGTCCGCCCGCCACGTCATCGGCCAGATGTTGCCTGACGTCGTTCTCGGCGCGCTCGCCAAGGCGATCCCGGATCGGGTTCCGGCGGAAGGAACATCCTGTCTCTATCTTCCTGTGCTGCTCGGCGGGCAGGGCGTCGGCGGCGAGACAGGCGGGGAGAACTTTGTGATCAACCCGTTCTACACGGGCGGAACCGGCGCTCGCCCGGGCAAGGACGGATTGCCCTGCACCGCCTTTCCTTCAGGCGTCAAAAACACGCCGGTTGAAATCAATGAAGCAACCGCGCCGATTATTATGTGGCGTAAAGAGTATCGCCCCGACTCTGGCGGCGCTGGCGCGCATCGCGGCGGACTCGGACAGGTGATGGAATTTGAACATGCGGACGGGCGCGCTATGGCCGCGTCGAAAATGTTCGATCGCATCAAGCATCCCGCGCGCGGCCGAGATGGCGGGCTGCCGGGCGCGCCGGGCGCCGTCTATCTCGACAACGGAACCGTTCTGAGAGGCATGGGTCGCGACGATATTCCCGCAGGGCGTAGGCTCGTGATCGAAACCCCGGGCGGGGGCGGCAAAGACGATCCGCGAGGCCGCGACAAGATCCTCATTGAGGAAGACCTGCGCGCCGGGTTCGTATCGGCGCAAGCCGCTGCGGAAATTTATGGGTTCAAGATCGGCCATAACTGAACGCTTTTGTGGGCGTCCAAGGGCAGTTTCAGGCGAGGCGACGGGCGCGGTTGGAGGATTGCGCCAATCTGCGATGCGCGGGTTCGGCCGCTTCGCCGCGCCCGCAGCCGCTGCGCCATTGCCTTATCGCCGCTGCTCGGATTAGACCCGTACCACGCCGTTAAGTCGTTTGATTTCTATTGCGTTTTGCGTCTGCGAAGCCGGCTCCTGCAGAGAGATCGGCGACAAGGAATAAGCAGCCGGAGCGCGAGCTCTGGCGCGGGAGCGAGAGATGACCGAGGAAACGCCGCTTAGCCTGTTCGTGCCGGAGCCTGAGTTCCGCCCCGGCGACACGCCCGATTTCTCCAACGTCGAGATTCCCAAAGCCGGCAGCGTCCGGCGCCCGCCCGTCGACGTGAAGGCGGAGGACATTCAGGACCTCGCCTATTCGATTATCCGGGTGATGAACCGCAAGGGTGAAGCAGTGGGGCCGTGGGCCGGCGCGCTCGACGATGAGCAGGCGTTGCAGGGCTTGCGCGACATGCTCACCGTGCGCGCCTACGACGCGCGTATGATGATGGCGCAGCGTCAGGGCAAGACATCTTTCTACATGCTGTCGTTAGGCGAGGAGGCGATCGCCTGCGCGTTCCAGAAGACGCTCAAAAAAGGCGACATGAACTTTCCGACCTATCGCCAGCAGGGTCTTCTGATTTCGTCGGGCTATCCGATCTACGACATGATGAACCAGGTCTATTCGAACTCGATGGACCCAATGCGCGGCCGCCAGTTGCCCGTCATGTATTCCTCGAAGGAGCACGGCTTCTTCACCATCTCCGGCAACCTCGCGACTCAGTTCGTTCAGGCCGTCGGCTGGGCGATGGCGTCGGCGATCAAGGGCGACACCAAGATCGCAACCGGATGGATTGGCGACGGATCGACGGCGGAATCCGACTTTCACTCAGCGATGGTGTTCGCCTCGACGTTCCGCGCGCCAGTCGTGCTCAACGTCGTCAACAATCAGTGGGCGATCTCGACCTTTCAGGGCATCGCCCGCGGCAGGGCGGCGACGTTTGCGGCGCGAGGCCTCGGCTTCGGCATGCCGGCGCTGCGAGTCGACGGCAACGATTACCTGGCCGTCTACGCGGTGGCGAAGTGGGCGGTGGAGCGCGCCCGTTCAGGCCTTGGCCCGACGCTGATCGAGCACGTCACCTACCGCGCCGGCCCGCACTCCACCTCTGACGACCCCTCCGCTTACAGACCGAAGGCGGAATCCGACGCATGGCCGCTTGGCGATCCGGTGGAGCGCTTGAAAAATCACCTCATCAATCGCGGCGCATGGTCCGAAGAGCGCCATGCGCAGGCGAAAGCCGAGATTGAAAGCATGATCGCGCAGACCCAGAAAGAGGCCGAAAAGAATGGGACTCTGCACTCGGGCGCCAAGGTCTCGGCGCGCGAGATGTTCGAGGACGTCTACAAGGAAACGCCGCTGCATCTTATCCGGCAGCGCCAGGAAGCGGGGATCTGACCGATGGCGCGGATGACGATGATCGAAGCAATCCGCAGCGCCATGGACGTATCCATGGAGCGCGACGACAATGTAGTCGTTTACGGCGAGGATGTCGGCTATTTCGGCGGCGTGTTCCGTTGCACGCAAGGCTTGCAGAAAAAATACGGACCGCAGCGCTGTTTCGACAGCCCCATCAACGAAAGCGGCATTATCGGCACGGCGGTAGGCATGGCGGCCTATGGCTTGCGCCCCTGCGTCGAGATCCAGTTCGCCGATTACATGTACCCAGGCTATGACCAGCTCACGCAGGAAGCCGCGCGCATCCGCTATCGTTCTAACGGCGACTTTACGACGCCGATGACGGTCCGTATGCCGAGCGGCGGCGGGATTTTCGGCGGGCAGACTCACTCTCAAAGTCCGGAAGCGCTGTTCGCGCATGTCTGCGGCCTCAAGACAGTCATCCCGTCAAACCCCTACGACGCGAAAGGCCTTCTCATCGCCTCGATTGAAGACGACGATCCGGTGATGTTTCTCGAACCGAAGCGTCTCTACAACGGCCCGTTCGACGGCCATCACGATCAGCCGGTCACGCCCTGGAAGAACCATGAATTCGGCGAAGTGCCGGACGGACATTACACGGTGCCGCTCGGCAAAGCGGCGATCCGGCGCGAAGGAGGCGACGTGACGGTGCTGGCCTACGGCACGATGGTTTATGTAGCCGAAACGGCGGTGCGGGAGACCGGCGTCGATGCTGAAATCATCGATCTACGGACTATCCTGCCGCTCGACCTCGAAACCATCGAAAAGTCGGTGAAGAAAACAGGCCGCTGCGTCATCGTGCATGAGGCGACGAAAACCTGCGGCTTCGGCGCGGAACTGATGTCGGTTGTACAGGAAGGTTGCTTCCACCATCTCGAAGCGCCGATTATTCGGGTTACTGGGTGGGACACGCCCTATCCCCACGCGCATGAATGGATGTATTTTCCCGGGCCGGACCGTGTTGGTGCGGCGCTGAAGAAAGTCATGGAGGCCTGAGCATGGGCGAATATGTCATCAAGCTTCCCGATGTGGGCGAAGGCGTTGCTGAGGCCGAACTCGTTGAATGGCTGGTGAAGGAAGGCGCCAATGTCCGCGAGGACGAGGTGCTCGCGGCCGTAATGACCGACAAGGCGACGGTGGAGATACCGTCACCGGTCGAAGGTAAAATTCTCTGGCTCGGCGCCAAGATTGGCGAAGTCGTGGCTGTCGGCTCGCCGATCATCCGCATCGAAATCGAAGGCGAAGGCAATGTAAAACCCGGCGCGCCGGCGAAGGAAGCGAAGGACGACGCGACGGAAACTAAGTCGGCGCCAAAAAAGGAAGAGAAGAAAGCGGAAAAAGCGAAAGCGAACGGCGCGGCGGCGCAGGCTGCGCCAGCGCCGGAGGTTAAAAAGCTCGCTTCCGCCAAGGCGGCTCTACCCTCAACCGCTTCTGCATCCCTACGCAAAGAAGGCGAGAAGCCTCTGGCCTCGCCCGCCGTACGCAAACGCGCGCTTGATGCTGGCGTCGATCTGCGCCGCGTCGCCGGCACTGGCCCTGCGGGCCGCATCGGCCACGACGATCTCGACGCCTATTTCGAGAGCGGTGGCGGGACCGGCGTTGCACGCGGGCGCGTCGCCGACAGCTCGGTGAAAGAAATCCAGATCATCGGTCTGCGCCGTAAGATCGCCGAGAAGATGGCGACGGCGAAAACGCGCATCCCGCACATCACTTATGTCGATGATGTGGACGTGACGGCGCTTGAGGAGTTGCGCTCCAAGCTCAACAAGGAAAAGCGCGACGACCAGCCGAAGCTGACCATGCTGCCGTTCCTGATGCGCGCCATGGCGAAGGCCATCGCCGAGCAGCCGCAGATGAACGCGCGCTTCGACGACGATGAAGGCGTCGTCCGTCAATATGGCGGCATGCATATGGGCGTCGCGGCGCAAACCGATAACGGCCTTGTCGTGCCGGTCGTGAAACATGTGGAGGCGCGCGGCCTCTGGGCCTGCGCGGCGGAAGTCGCGCGGCTTTCGGAAGGCGCGCGCAAGGGCTCGTTGTCGCGCGAGGAACTGACAGGCTCGACGATCACCATCACTTCGCTCGGCGCCATGGGCGGCATCGTCACGACGCCGGTGATTAATTACCCCGAAGTCGCGATCATCGGCGTCAACAAGATGCAGACCCTGCCGAAATGGGACGGCGCTGCGTTTGTCCCGCGCAAGATGATGAACCTTTCCTCAAGTTTCGATCACCGCATTATCGACGGCTGGGACTGCGCGGTTTTCATTCAGCGGATTAAGGGCCTGCTCGAAAATCCGGCGGCGATTTTTATTGAGGATTGAGATGAAAACACTGATTGCTGCGGCGTTAGCATTTATCGCGGGCATTCTTGGGTCGGATTTCCTTATCGCAAATTATCGAATTTTGTTTGGCGGCGAACAGGATCTGCGTTGCCTGCCCGATGGCAATTTGTGCGTAGGGAGCGTTCTCGATGAGACATACATCGGCGGCATGTACACCTTTGATCGAATAGGGGGACTCGATGCGATTTTCTGTGAGGACACAAATCCAAATCAAATCGAGGAGGAATTGCTACTCGTTGACGCGATAATCAAAGGTGAGCGCTGCGAAGGTCTGATTGAGGGCTTTGCATTCCGTAACTCGACATCCCGCACCGTAGTGATTGTAGAGAGCGGCCGTGTCAAAGAGATCCGTCGTGGATCACTCCATACAATCGACTTGTAACTCAACGAGATTTCGATCCATGACCAAAGAAAT
>JAVJPA010000095.1:0-9082 GCA_040216495.1 Amphiplicatus sp.
CGACGGCGGCGCGCGGCGCGATTTTCAGAATGCCGGCGACGAGCCCCTCCAATTACCGGGCGCAGCTCGACCTTTCGGCGTGGATGAAGCGCCGCGGCGTCATCGGCATCGCCGGCGTCGACACCCGTGCGCTCACGGCGAAAATCCGCGACCACGGCATGCCGCACGGCGTCATCGCCCATAACCCCGCCGGCCAGTTCGACATCGAGGCGCTGGCGAAGCGCGCGCGCGACTGGAAAGGACTCGAGGGCCGCGATCTCGCGAAAGATGTGACGACGCTCCAGTCCTACAGCCATGACGAAACCGCGTGGCAGTGGGGCAAGGGCTACGGCAAGAGCGACGGCAAGGGTCCGCATGTGGTCGTCATCGATTATGGCGTGAAGCGAAACATCCTGCGCCTCCTCGCCGATCAGGGCGCGAAAGTGACCGTGGTGCCGGCGACCGCCACCTATGACGATGTGATGGCGAAGAAGCCGGATGGCGTCGTGCTCTCCAACGGTCCCGGCGATCCCGCCGCCACCGGCGAATATTCGCTCGTGACCATCCGCAAACTGATCGAAACCAAAACCCCGACCCTCGGCATCTGCCTCGGCCACCAGATGCTGGCCCTCGCCGCGGGCGCGCAGACCAAGAAAATGCCGCAGGGCCATCACGGTGCGAACCATCCGGTCAAGGATCTCGAAAACGGCAAGGTCGAGATCGTGTCGATGAATCACGGCTTCACCGTCGACGAAGCGACCCTGCCCGCCAACGTCAAGCCGACCTTCGTTTCCCTGTTCGACGGCAGCAACAGCGGCATCCGCTTGACGGATGCGCCGGCTTTCTCGGTGCAGCACCACCCCGAGGCGTCGCCCGGTCCGCAGGACTCGTTCGGCGTGTTCAAGAAGTTCGTGGACGGACTGAGGGCGGCGTGAACGCCGGCGCGCCGCGCAAAGTCCTCATCGCCACGCCGACCGCTGAAGGCAAGGTCACGACCGCCTTCGCGCAGACGCTGCTCGCCGCTGTCTCCGCGTTCGCCAAAGCGGGCTTCCAGTACCGGCAGGCGTTCTTCGACGGCGCCGATGTGGCGATGGCGCGGAACGCCTTCGCCAACGTCTTTCTCGCTGACGAGGCGTGCACGCATCTTCTCTTCATCGACAGCGACATGGCGGTCGATGCGGATGTGTTCGCGCGGCTGATCGGATGCGGCAAGCCTATCGCCGGGCCGATCTGCGCGGAGCGCTCGCTCGATCTCGACCGCTTCGCCGAAGAAATTCGTAAAGGAGCGAGCCGCGAACGGGCGACGGCGCTGGCCTCTAATTTCACGGTCATTGTCGCACCCGGCCAGATCGAGGTGACGAACGGTTTCTGCAAGGTCGAGGGTCTCGGCTTCGGCTGCGTCCTCATCGAGCGCGCAGTGTTCGCGGCCCTGATCGAACGCGGGCTCGCTCCGAAAACCCCTGCCGGCAAGCTCGTCCGCCACGGGCTCGGGCCTGAAATCCATGATTTCTTCTCGGAAACGGCCGGCCCCGGCGGGGAGCGGGTTTCGGAGGATTTCTCCTTCTGCCGCCGGGCGCGGGACGCCGGGTTCGACATCTGGGGCTATGGCGCGGCTTCCATCGGCCATATCGGCCCATTCGCGTATGGCGCCTCGTTCATCGAGCGCCTGAAAGCGGCGTCCGCGCAGTAAAACCCGCGGCCCCCTCGCCAAACCGGCGATCGGACGTTATAGAGCCGCCCAAACCGAAATCCCCGAACAGAGCAGTCTCATGAAAGTTCTCGGCAACGCGATCCGTCCCGGCATGGTCCTTCAATATAAGGACAAGCTCGTCCTGGTGACGAAGATCGAGCTCCGCACCCCCGGAAACCTGCGCGCCTTCAACCAGGTGGAAATGCAGGACGTGGTCACCGGCACCAAATACAATGACCGCTTCGCCTCGACCGAAGCCATCGAGCGCGTCCGGCTTGAGCAGAAGAAATATCAGTACCTCTATGAAGAAGGCGACGTGCTGATTTTCATGGACGCGGAAAATTACGAGCAGGTCGGCGTGCAGAAAACGCTGATGGGCGACCAGGTCGATTTCCTCGAAGCCAATATGGAAGTCGAAATCGAAAGCCATGAAGGCCGCCCGCTCGGCGTCACCATGCCGGAGACCGTCATCATGGCCATCGCCGAAACGGAACCCACGGTGAAGGGCCAGACGGCGTCCTCCTCCTACAAGCCGGCGCTGCTCGATAACGGCGCCCGCGTCATGGTCCCGCCCTACATCTCACAGGGCGACAAGATCGTGGTCCGCATCGCCGACCGCGAATATGTTGAGCGGGCCGAGAAGGCTTGAGCAGTTCCAACTGCTGAAGGGCGTAGCGCGCCGCAAAACCTCCCCATACGCTCGCCTGCATGAGAGCGGACCTCGCAGAGACTTTCGAGCAGCTGACCACGGCGCGCGGCTTCACCAAGGAGTCGGGCTTTCACGTCCGCACGTTCGACGAAGGCTTTGTCGCGCTCGAAATGAAGCCGAAGGAATCGCTGGTCCAGTTCATGGGCTACGTCCATGCCGGCGTCGTCACCGGCCTCGCCGATCACGCAGCGGGCGCATGCTACGCCTCTGTGCTTCCCGAAGGGCGGCTCTGCCTCACCATCGAACTGAAGATCAATTTCATGAAGCCGGCGCAGGGCGACATGCTGGTGGCTGAGGCGACGGCCCTGTCGCGGGGCGCCTCTATCGGCGTCATCCGGTCGGATGTGTACGCCGAAAAAGACGGCGTCCGGACAATGGTGGCCACAGCCCTCGTCACCCTGAAAGCCATAGACGGATAAACGGCCCGCGGAACCGGCGAAGGTTCGGCGTGTTCTCTCCTCAAGCAATGGAGGGTTCGCCCGTGAACATTTATGACCGGATCAAAAAAGACCATGACGAAGCCCGCGAGATTATCGCCGAGCTGAAGGACAGCACGCCTCGCGCCTTCAAGAAACGCCGCGAGCTGTTCGACAAGCTCAAGCTCGACATGTGGGCGCACCACAAGGTTGAGGAGGCCGTATTCTACGCCTATCTCCGCGATGATACCGAAATGAGCAAGGACGCCTACGAAGCCCTTAACGAGCACCATGTGGCCAACGGCCTTCTGGAAGAGCTCGACACCTTCCCTGTCGACAGCGAAGAATGGGGCGTGAAGTTCGGCGCGCTCTCGGAAATCGTCGACCACCACATGACCGAGGAAGAAGACGAGTTCTTCAAGAAAGCGCGGAAGCTGTTGAGCGCCGATACGGCCAAGCTGATGGGCGAGCGGTTCGACGCGCGCAAGAAAGTCACTCTCGCCGCCATCACGCCCATGAAGGACGCGGATTTCGAAGCGGCGTAGCATCCCGAGCTTACGCCTTCTTCGAGACTTCAAACCTCTCGCGACACGCGTCATAGTGCGCCCGAAAGGACGCCCCATGACCTCAACGCCGAAATCGCCCAAGAGCTGCCAGTCGATGAACGAGGTCCGCGTCGAGATCGACCGGGTCGATCAGGCTCTGGTAGATCTCCTCGCCGAACGCTGGGGCTATGTCGACCGGATGTGGGAGTTCAAGCGGGCGCAGGCGGCGGAAGCCAATGTTCCCTGGCGCAACCGCGAGGTGATCGACCGCATTCGCAAACGGGCGACCGATAGGGGCCTCCCCCCGGAAATGGCCGAAGCCCTGTGGCGGCAGATTATCGGCTGGGGCATCCAGTACCAGGACGAAAAGCTCCGCGACCAGCAGAGTTGATTTTGCGACGGATCCTGCTTGGCGGGCATAATCAGCATCTCTATCTCCTCCGCACCTCAACGGAAAGAGACTGATAATGACAAAACAGCCAACACGTCGTTACGCCTACCAAAATCATCACATGGACTCCGCGCGATGGGACAAGTTCGCACCGCGTCCTGACGATATCGTCATCGCCACTTCGTATAAGTCCGGCACGACCTGGATGCAGACGATCGTCGCCAACCTGATTTTTGAGGGCGGCGCCATACCAGGCCAAGTGACCGCCATGTCTCCATGGCTCGACATGCGCCTTTTCCCGATTGACGACGTCATGAGCCTACTGGACGCCCAAGACCACAGGCGATTCATCAAGACCCACCTCCCTCTCGACGCCCTCCCTTACTCTCCGCAGTTGAAGTACGTGATGGTCGGTCGCGATCCGCGGGACGTGGCGATGTCCATGCTGAACCATCATAATAACTTCACTGACGAAATTCGCGCCATGTTCGAACCGTTTACAGAGCGCGAGGAAGACAGACTGCCGGGTCCGTTCTCCAGCGCGCAAGAGTTCTGGCGCGCTCACATCTCCAAGGGAACGGTCGAATGGGAAACCGACGGATGGCCTTACTGGTCGAGCCTTCGCTACGCGCAGAGCTGGTGGGACTATCGGGACACGCCGAATATCCTGCTCGTTCACTACACGGACATGCTCGCCGATCTGGAAGGTGAAATTCGCAGGGTCGCGACGTTCCTGGGTATCGAGCGGTCGGATGCGGAGTTCGCCCGGATCGCGAACGCCACGACATTTTCCTCCATGAAGGACCGCGCGAGCGACATCGTGGCGATGGCCGACATGATCTGGAAAGGCGGCGCCAAGACGTTCATCAATAAAGGAACCAACGGGCGGTGGCGCGAGCATTTCGATGCGACGGACCTTGCGCTTTATGAAGAAGCGGCGCGCCGGACCCTGAGCGCCGAATGCCGCGTGTGGCTCGAACATGGTCGCCTGATCGGCGCCGGCCGCGCCGCTGCGTAGAAACGTTTTCATTAGACGCGGGCGGGCTTAACGTCATCCCATGACCGAGAGCCCGCCCACTGGCCTTGCGGCCGAAATCAATCCCGCGATCCGCGGCATGATGCGCGCGGCGCGGGATATGCTGCAGCACGAACACTCGTTGCTCGGCTCGCTCGGCTTCAAGCCGCTGTTGCTCGGCGCGGGCAAGACCAGCTTCTCCCTCGACCTGCCCGCCCGCTTCGGCGACGGCTCGGGAATGATTCATGGCGGGTTCCTGACGGTCGTGCTCGACTCCCTGTTCGGGCTCACTGTCTTCACGGCGATGGAGGAATTCAAGCCGATCGCCACGATCAATCTGAGAACTGACTATATCAAGGAAGTCGCCGCGGGCTCCCGCGTCATCTGCGACAGCGTCTGCGAGGGCGTGCGCAACGAAGTCGCCTATGTCTCCGGCCGGCTGACGCTTGACGCCGACAAGTCGCTCATCGCCATCGCTTCCGGCGCCTTCATGGTCGGCACCAAGGGACCGGCGAAAGGCTCGCGGTTATGAGCGCGCCGTTCGAAATCAGCCGCATCGCCGCTCACGCCGCGTCGCCGATGGGCGAATGGCTGGGTTTCAGCGGCGAAGCGGATGGCGAGAGCGCCGTCTACAAGCTCGCCTTTTCTGAAGAGCATATCGGCAATCCGATGATCCGCGCTCTCCATGGCGGCGTGATCGCCGCGTTTCTTGAATTCGCCATGCAGGCCGACCTTGCGGCGAGACTTGAAGCGGGCGCGCCCATTTCAACGGCGACGATGGCTATCGACTACCTCGCATCCTCGCGCGCCGAAGACATGCGCGCGCGCGTCCGAATCATGCGCCTCGGCCGGCGCATCGCTTTCCTTGAGGCGACGGGGTGGCAAGCGGACGAAGCGCAGCCCGTCGCAATCGGTCGCGCTTCGCTCAGAATCGGCTGATCCTTGCCGAAGATCGCCGGTCTTCCCATCTTTTTCGCAACGCATACGCCCGCCATGGGCTGGAGTTCTTGATATGATGGATTGGGCCGCGATCATTCTGGGGTTGATCGTCCTGACCGGCGGCGCCGAACTACTGATCCGCGGTGCCGCGACCCTCGCTCGGCGTTTCGGCCTTTCCGAGCTTCTCATCGGCCTGACGCTGGTCGGCTTCGGCACATCGACGCCGGAACTGGTCTCGAGCGTTCAGGCCGCTTTGATCGGCTCGCCGGGCGTCGCCGTCGGCAATGTCGTCGGCTCGAATATCGCCAACATTCTTTTGATCCTCGGCCTCTCCGCCGTAATCGCGCCCATTGCGGTCGAGGCGAAAGCCTTCAAGCGCGATGCGCCGGCGCTGGCGATGGCGACACTGCTCATCATCGGCGTCTCGATGACAGGGACTATCGGACGCGTATCGGGCCTGATCTTTCTCGTCGCCCTCGCCGCCTACATCGCTCTCGCTTATTTCACTGAACGCGAAACGCCCGGCGAACCGGAAAAACAGCGCCATGAAGACGAAGCCGCGGAACTGCCCGCAGGGCCGAAATCGCCGTTGCTCGATATCGTGCTGGTCGTCGCCGGTCTTGCGCTGTTGATGATCGGCGCGAAGTTCCTGGTCGGCGGCGCGATCAACGTCGCTTCGGCGCTCGGCGTCTCGGAGACGGTGATCGGCCTGACGGTGGTCGCTATCGGCACGTCGCTGCCGGAGCTTGTCACCTCCACCATGGCGGCGCTGCGGGGCAAGAGCGCCCTCGCGCTCGGCAATGTCGTCGGATCGAACCTTTACAACCTGCTCGGCATTCTCGGCGTCACCGCTGTCATCGCGCCGCTCGCGACGCCGCCCGAAATCATCGCCTTCGACAACTGGGTGATGCTTGCGGCGACCGCCTTGATGATCGTCTTCGCATTCAGCAAAAACAGCGTCAGCAGGCTCGAAGGCGGCGCGCTCGTCGCCGGGTACGGCGCCTATCTCGCGTGGTTGACGCTCACCGCCTGAAAACAAAAGGGTCCCTTTCGGGACCCCAGAACTCACTAACGCAACTTTATCCTTGTAGATACTAACGCCCTCTGGACGCGATTCTCCCTATTGAAGCAAGGCCAGCGGATCGACAGATTTCAGGTTCTGCCTTATTTCGAAATGCAGTTGCGGCTCGGTGACGGCGCCGGTCTGGCCGACTTTCGCGATCACCTGACCCTTTTGAACTTTCTGACCCTTGCGCGCCAACATCGTATCATTGTGCGCATAGGCGGTGACGAAACCGTCGGCGTGCTTGATGAGCAGCAGGTTGCCGTAGCCGTCGAGCTCGGAGCCGCGATAGACGACCTCGCCATCGGCGGCGGCGCGCACCGGCGTGCCGACCGGCGCAGCGATGTTCACCCCGTCATTGCGGCGGCCGACGCCGGCCGAACCGAATTCGGCGATCACGGCGCCTTTCACCGGCCAGTCGAACATTTTCGGCGAGGAAGAAGGCGCGGGTTTCGTATACGAGACCGAGCGCGCAAGCTCGCCCACATCCATGTTCGCTTCGCGCTGACGCGGCGCCGGCGCAATCTCGCCGCTGGCGCCGGGAATGATGAGCTGCTGGCCGACGCTGAGCGTATAGGGCGCGCGCAGACGGTTCGCCTCGGCGATCGCCGGAACCGACGCGCCGGTGGCGCGCGAAATCGAGTACAGGGTTTCGCCCGGCCGCACGGCGCGCGTGCTGCTTCTTGAAGGCGCCGACGCATAGGTCGGCTGCGGCGCGGGAACGGAAAGCTCGTTGACGATCTTGCGCGACGGATCGGGAATGCGCAGCGTTTCGCCGACGTTCAGCGTATAGGGCGCGCGCAGATTGTTCTCGGCGATGATGGCGTCAGGGCTTGCGCCGGTGCGCCGCGAAATCGCGTAGACCGTGTCGCCGGGACGCACGGAAACAAGCAGCGCGCCGGCGGGCGGCGACTTCACCGTTTCATACGAGGAAACATACGTCGCCTGCGGCGCCGGTTGCAGCGCGTCGGCGGTGACCGGCGTCAACCGCGCGGGCTGCGTGCGCGCTGAGGAAGCCTGACGCGAAGGCGGCTGGTAGGTCGGCTGCTGCGGCGCCTGCGCGAGATAGGACGGCGCGGCGGCGCGGCTTTCGGCAGGCGAATTATAAATCCGCCCCGCCGCCGCCGGATTGGTGCCATAGACGATCGGCGCCGAGTTGCGGCTCGATCCGCAGGCGGCGAGCGCCGCGGCGGAGGCGGCGAGCAACAATGCGGCGGAAACTTTCAAACTCATGACGACGCTGTCCCCTCCAGCTTCCTGAACGCCCCGTTAAGGAATCTTAAGGAAAGTCGAATCATTCGGTTAAGAATGAGTTAACGCAGCGCGGCGCTGTCATCATATGCCGATTCTCTTATTTGCGCGGCTTTAACGGCCCGTCGAATTTCGCCGCCAGCGCGCGCCTGCTCTCTTCATGCGTCAGCGCGAGGTGCAGCGGCGTGATCGAAATCTTGCCGTCATAGATCGCCTTGAGATCGGTGCCGGCGGGCGGGTCGGAAAGCTTTCCGGAAAATCCGAACCAGAAATACTTGCCGCCGCGCAGGTCCTCGCGCTCCTCCGTATAAAGAGAAAACGCGTCGCGCTGGCCTTGCGCCGTGACTTCGATGTCGGCGATGTCGTCCGGGTCGCGGTCGGGGAAGTTGACGTTGACGACGACGTCCGCCGGCCAGCCCGCTTCCAGCAGGCGCCGGATAATCTGCGCGCCGTGCGCTTCGGGCGTCGCCCATCGCGCGTTCTCGCGCGAGAACCGCGCAAGGGACAATGCAATCGAGGGGATGCCGAGCGTCATGCCCTGAAGCGCGCCGGCGATGGTGCCGGAAAACGTCACGTCGTCAGCGATGTTCTGACCGTTGTTGACGCCGGAGAGAACGAGGTCCGGCTTCTTGTCGCCGAGCAGCCGCGTGACCGCGATCATCACGGCGTCGGTCGGCGTGCCCGACAGCGAAAACCGGCGCTTGTCATATTCCCTGACGCGGATCGGATTGGCGAGGGTCAGCGAGCGCGCCGCGCCCGATTGCTCCTCATGCGGCGCGACGACCCAGACATCGTCGGACAGTTCGCGCGCGATCTTGACGAGGCTTTCGAGCCCGCGGGCGTGGATTCCGTCATCATTGGTGCAGAGGATGCGCACTAGGCTTTCTCGATTCTTTTGAGCCCGCCCATATAGGGCAGCAATGCTTCCGGCACGGTCACCGATCCGTCCGCTTCCTGATAATTCTCCAGCACCGCGACAAGCGTCCGCCCCACCGCGAGACCGGAACCGTTCAGCGTGTGAACAAACTGGCCGCCCTTTTCGCCTTTCGCCCGGAACCGCGCCTTCATGCGCCGCGCCTGGAAG
>JAVJPA010000096.1:0-1692 GCA_040216495.1 Amphiplicatus sp.
TGATGTCGGTGACGGGCGGCACGGCGCGGCCCGTCGAATCCGGGTGTTGACGATAGTCGTCGAGCGAGATGACGCAGCCGAGCGCGTTGGTTTCGGTGAGACCGTATCCGGACGCGGGACTGACGTTCGGAAATTTCTCGCGCAGCAGTTTCACATGCTCCGGCGGGCGCTTCGCGCCGCCAGAACCGAGATCGATGAGGCTCGGCATTTGCGTGTCGCCGGCGGCCTCGACCATCTCAAACGATTGGCTCGGCACGCCGACGAAATTGGTGAGCTGGTGCTTGTTGATGAGCTCGATGGCTTTCCTCGCGTCCCAGCGGTGCATCATCACCACGCGCCGGCCGATCAACCAGGAGAACAGGAACAGCGAATGCGAGCCGGTGACATGAAACAGCGGCACGCCGAGCAGGATGCCGGGATTGTCGCCGAGGATAGACACGCCGTCGCGCGCTTCCTTGATTGAAGAGGCGATCAGCGCCCAGGAAAGTAGCGCCGAAATCGCGCCGCGATGGGTGAGGAGCGCGCCTTTCGGATTGCCGGTCGAGCCTGACGTATAGACGAGGCAAAAGTCATCGTCCGGCGCGATCTCGACGGCGGGCGGGCTCGTATCTTCCGACCGCGCCAGCAGGTCTTCATACTGAAGATCGGCCCCCTCGGCGCCGCCGCGCGCCAGGATGAGGGTGAGGCCCATCTCCGCTTTAAGCGGCTTGATGTAGTCGAGGCGCTTGGCGTCGACGACGACAAGCTTCGCCTCGCAATCCTTGAGCCCGTAGCGGAACTCTTCCGTTTTCCACCAGGCGTTGAGTGGCACGACCACCGCGCCGAGCGCGATGACGCCGCAATAGGCGACGCAGAATTCGGGGAAATTGCGCATGGCGATGGCGACGCGGTCGCCCTGTTTGACGCCAAGCTCGTTTTTGAGCGCGTGAGCGAACCGGCAGGACCGCCGCCACAGCTCGGCGAAACTCATCTTTTCGTCTTCGTAGATGAGGAAGTCTTTCTCGCCGTGGATGGTCCCGTACATGAACAGGCCCGCAAGGCTCGGCGGCGCGTTCTTGAAGACCCGGTAGCCAACGCCTCTTATGTCCGCTTCGCCGACGGCGAACATCGGCTCCTCGGCCACATGACGGACAACGGCCTGCGCGAATCGCGCCGGATCGACGGTTATAGCTTCCGCCATCTAACGGCTTCCTCCTGTTGAGCACCCGGCAGCTTTGTAGCGGAGAAGGCGCAGGCGGGAAACATTGGCGGGCAGTTTCAGGCGCGCCTGAACCGCCCTGCGGCGTCGCCAATCATCCCGGCGATGCGGCGCTCGACCCCGTCCGGAAGCCCCTCGAGCCGCCACAGCGCCATCAGCGCGGCGGCGTAAACGCCGGCGCCGGCGCAGATGTCCGCTGTGAGACGCACCCAGGCGGAAGTCTCGGCGAGCGCGGCGTCCGGCCGCAGGAAAATGAAATAGGCGGCCATCGCCGCGACGGCGCCGAGGCTCCGGCGCGCGACGAGGAGAGGTTCAAAGGCCGACCGCCCGGCGGCGCGCGCATACAGAAGGAGATTGAGGACGACATGCAGGACGCCGCAGGCGGCGACGGCGTACACCGCGCCCGTCAGCCCATGCGCCATAGTCGCCCACAGGATCACCGGAAAGCGCACGAGAAAGAAGATCAGTTCCCGGATGAAAACGAGGCGCGTCAG
>JAVJPA010000097.1:0-19098 GCA_040216495.1 Amphiplicatus sp.
CCATGCCCCGGCAACGGTGAATGGCGCGAGCTATATAGCACCGATGTACTCCGTCTAAAAACGCCACGACATTACTCCGGTGTTTGAAAAGCCCGACTCCATCGAGCGCGGCGGGCGTCTGGTCGAGCGCCTTCTCGCGGAAGACGAGTTCGTCGAGTATATCCGGGCGCGCGGACGCATCGCGGTGCAGCTCGGCTTTTCCGACTCGGGCCGGTTCATGGGGCAGGTCGCCGCCAACCTCGCCATTGAACGGCTGCAAATTCTCGTGGCGCGCGCGCTGGCCGCACGCGGCGTCAGCGACATTGAGGTCGTGCTGTTCAACACTCACGGCGAATCGATGGGCCGCGGCGGCTATCCCGGCGATCTCGAGGCGCGTTTCGACTATATCCTCACGCCGTGGACGCGCGCCGCATACAAAATGCGCGGGCTTCGCATCAACGCTGAGTCGAGCTTCCAGGGCGGGGACGGCTTCCTGCATTTCCAGACGGACGCGCTGGCGCAGGCGACAGTCAACGCGCTGCTCAAGTGGAGTTTCAGGCGCATCGAAGCGGACAAGCAGGATCGTTTCTACGCGGACATAAATTATTCCTGGGATTTTTACCGCGGCATCAAGCACTGGCAGGAAGAGCTGTTCGACGACCCCGACTATCAGGTGTCGATCGGCGCGTTCGCGCCCAACCTCCTGTTCACGACCGGCTCGCGCAAGGTGCGCCGGCAGGCGGGCAGCGGCGTCTCCATCGGCCCGCGTTCACTCCGGGCCATTCCGCACAATGCGATCCTGCAACAGCTCGGCGCGCCGGCGAACGTGTTCGGCGGGGCCGGCACGACCGCCGGCTCGGAACCCGACCGTCTGCTGGACCTCGTGCGCGGTTCGG
This sequence comes from Amphiplicatus sp., assembly GCA_040216495.1. Taxonomy (GTDB): domain Bacteria; phylum Pseudomonadota; class Alphaproteobacteria; order Caulobacterales; family Parvularculaceae; genus Amphiplicatus. The sequence continues at coordinate 876 of JAVJPA010000097.1, forward strand.
CGCGGGCGCGCCAGGCGCTCGGCATCATCCGCGACGCGCGCGCGCATACGAGCCTGCCGGCGATGCGCGCCTATGCGGCGATGTTCAACGCGACCTTCTGGATCACGCGCGCCGGAGCCGCGTCCGATCCGCTTGTCGCCAAAGCCTGCGAGACGATCGCGCTGCATCTCGCGCCGCTGACAGTGACGACAGCGCTGAACCGGTTTGCGAACCATCTCGCCGCGGACCTTTCGCGGCTTGATCGCATCCTGCTCGAACTTGACGGCGCCGACGCGCGCCGCGAGCGATACGAGGGACGCCGGCCGCTCCATGCGCTGCATGCGGTGCGCCAGGCGATGATCATGCACGCTTTCATGCTAGTCGCCGCGCTGCCTGCGTTCTCCCCGCGTCACGATCTGTCGCGCGCCGGCATACTCGACTATGCGATGGAGCTGCGCTTCGACGCGCTCGCCGATGTGCTTGAGGAAATCTTTCCCGCAAAACGTCCGAGCGCAGCGGCGCTTTCTGGCATCAGGGAAGAGGGCGATGCGAGCGAGGATGCGGCGCGCGGTTATCCGGAAATCCATGAGCGCGTTACGGCGCCGTTGCGCGCGGTCCACCAGTCGATCCGCGAGATCGGCGTCGGACTTGCGCATTTTTATGGGGCGTACGGATAGGCGGCGGGTTCAGCGGTTGAACCGCTCGAAGAAATGCTTGCGGCAGAGCGGCGCGTAGCGGTCATTCCCGCCGATGCCGATTTCCGCGCCGTCGCGCACCGCGCGTCCTTCGGCGTCGATCCGCAAATTCATCGTCGCCTTTGCGCCGCAATCGCAGATGGTTTTCAGCTCGTTGATCTCGTCGGCGAGGGCGAGCAGCCACTTGCTGCCGTCAAAAAGCTCGCCGCGGAAATTGGTTCTGAGACCGAAGCACAGGACCGGCAGGCCGATTTCATCGACGACGCGCGCAAGCTGCATCACATGGGCGCGGGTCAGGAACTGCGCCTCATCGACGAAGACGCAGGCGAGAGGCCCGGCGGCGTGCGCAGCGGCGACGGCGCGGTGAATATCGACGCTGTCGTCAAACGCCTGCGCTTCGCCTTCCAGACCGATGCGCGAAGCAATGACGCCAGGCGCCGCGCGGTCGTCGATGGCGGCGGTGAACAACATCGTCTTCATGCCGCGTTCGCGGTAGTTGAAACTCGCCTGCAGCAAGGTGGTCGATTTGCCGGCGTTCATCGCGGCGTAGTTGAAATAGAGCTTCGCCACGCCGGATCAGACTCCTTCAGGCAGGATTCCGTCGAACTCGAATGCGACGGGGCCGGTCATGCGCACATGATCGTCCTCGCCCCATTCGACGCCGAGCTGGCCGCCATCAAGTTCGATGGTCGCCTTGCGCGCCGTCAGCCGGCGGCGGTTCGCGGCGACAAGCGCGGCGCAGGCGGCCGAGCCGCACGCTTTCGTAATGCCGGCGCCGCGCTCCCAGACCCGGAGGCGTATCAGGTGGTCGCCCTTCACTTGCGCCACCGAGACGTTGGCGCGCTCGGGGAAGAGGGGATGGTTCTCGACCATGGGGCCGAAGCGGTCGAGCGCTTGCGCCTCCGCGTCCTCGACGAAGAAGATGCAGTGCGGGTTGCCCATGTTGACGGCGGACGGCCCCCACAGAACCGGCTTGTCGATGGGGCCGAGCTTGATGTCTATGAAGCGCGTATCCTCAAATTGCTCCGCTAACGGAATGTCGCGCCAGCCGAACTTAGGAACGCCCATGTCGACGCTGACGCGCATGGCCCCGGCGCGCCGCGCGACCAGCGGCGAGGCGGTTGTCGAGAAATCGATTTCATCGGCTTGGAGCTCTTCCATCAACAGCCAGCCGACGCAGCGCGCGGCGTTGCCGCAGGCGCCGACTTCCGAGCCGTCAGCGTTCCACACGCCCATGAAGAGGCCGTTACGGTCCTCGATAGTGATCACCTGATCGCAGCCTATGCCGTCCTTGCGGTCGGCGACGGCGCGCGCCGCGTCCGGCGTCATCTGCGCGTCCACGTCGCGAAGATCGACAATGACGAAGTCGTTTCCGAGCCCGTTCATTTTTCGGAAAGGAAGACCGGCGAGCGGCATGAGGTATGTCCTGAAGGCGGCGCGACGCTTCTCTATCTATGGGCTCGCAGGGACTGGCGCAATGCGCGCGGCGGCCTGTTCAAACAATCCGGCCGCCGCCGCGCGAAAGGCCGGGGAAAGCTCCGCGAGCGCCAGAGCGCCGCTTGCGAGAAAGCCCGCCGTCAACAGCAGGAGAGCGCTTCTGGCTGGCGCCGCCCAGGCGATATGGCCCGCCGCGACGACGGCGGTTAGGGCGATCGCGCCGGGCCCGGTCAGGACGATCATGCCTGCGATGGACGCGAAAAAGATCAGCGCCGCTTTCCAGAATCGGAGGTTTGCGGCGAGGCCGACGGCGGCGAGAAGGAGGCCCGGCGCCGCCAGCAGGGCGAGAAATGATGGGGTTCCGTGATGCGCGCGAGGAACGGGCGGCGCCAGCGCCCATCCGTCGAGCGAGCCGCCGGCCAGCCACAGAAGAAACAGGCCGCCGGTTGAGATCAGCGCCAGCGGCGTGATCAGGACGGCGAGAAACCCGGCGGCGCGGCGGGGCGCCAGTCCCCATGGCGACAATAGAAGCGCAAGAATGAGCAGCGCCGGGTAAAGCGCCAGCGCGCTGACTGAAAGCAGCGGCGCTGCGGCGAGCGCCAAGGCGAGAAGGATGGTTGCACGGTAGTCGTTGTCAGTGGCGAGCGCGAAGACGCCGCGCCAGACGATGAGCGACGCCGCCGCCGCAAGGACGGCGCCCGGACCGAGCAGCGCCGCCGCCACAAGGGCGGGGTTGAGCGCAGCGAGCCCTCGCATCGCAACGGCTCGCCAGAGGCGGAGCTCGCGCGGCGCCATCGCCGAGACTAGAAAGCCCAAAGCAAAAGCGGCGGCGAGCGCGGGAGCGAGCGGCGCGACGTCGCCGTGCGAAAACGTCAACGCGCTGACGAGGCCGAATGCTGCAAAAGCCGCAAGGGCTGCGGCGGCGCCTGTTGCTGCGTGGAGCCAAAAGCGGCTCACGCTCCTTTCGCTTTCAACCGCTCAAGAGCTTCTTCCCGTCGCAGCTGCGCGGCTGGAGAGAGCATGTGATCGGTTTTCTCCCAGAAGAAAGGGCGGGTGAAGAGCTGCCACAGCGCCCGGTAAGCGGCGATCGACGTGAGCGCCCAGTAGGCGGGCGCGAGCAGCGCGTTCGGCGCGAGCTCCGGCCAGCCGCGCTTCAAGGGTGCAATCACTGCGAGGTAAATGAAGAAGCAGTTGCCGAGAACGAAGGCGGCAAGGTTGAGCGACAGCAGGGGTTCGGGAAATACGCTCGCGATCGAAGCGGAGCGCGTCGCCAGCCAGAAAGCGAACACGGCCCAAAGGACAGGATTGATCAGGGCGCTGAAGACATTGCCAGCGACGAAAAGCTGCATGGCGGCGAAGCCGCGCCAGCCCGTCGCGCGCACGAGCCCGGCGGGATCGCGCATGTGCACGAGCCAGGTCTGCATGTAGCCTTTCAGCCAGCGCGAGCGCTGGCGCACCCAGTTGCCGGTCTGGCAGTTGGCTTCCTCCAGGGTCGTCGAATCGAGAATCGCCGTGCGGAACCCTTCGCGCGCGAGGCGCAGGCCGAGGTCGGCGTCTTCGGTGACATTGTAAGGGTCCCAGCCGCCGAGCTTTTTCAGCGCTTCGGTGCGGAAAATGTTCGAGGTGCCGCCGAGCGGAATCGGCATGCGCAGCGCTTCAAGCGCCGGCAGGAAAGAATCGAACCAAAGCGCATATTCGAGCGCGAACAGCCGCGTCAGCCAGCTTTCGTCGGCGTTGTAATAGTTGAGCTGCGCCTGCATGCAGATCAGCGTTTCGTCGGCGACGGCGAAAGCCGCCGCCGCCTTGCGGAGCTGGTCCGGCGCCGGCGCATCCTCGGCGTCGTAAATGACGATCAGTTCGCCGCGCGCAAGCTGAAGGGCGTGATTGCAGGCTTTCGGTTTTGTCTGAGGCGCGGAGCGTGGAATGAGGATCAGGTCGAACGCTTCATCCAGTCCGAGCCGTTTCGCTTCGGCGAGCGTGCCCGCGTCGTCCTGCTCGATAAGCATTTTGATGTCGAGCCGCTCGCGCGGATAGTCGATGGCGTCGATAGCGGTCCTGAGACTGGCGAGGCTGTCCGCTTCGTCATGCACGGGAAGAAGAATGGTGACAGTCGGCAGGCGCGCATCGGGGAGGGGCGGCGGCGCGTCGACTTTCGGCGGCAGGCGCAACGTGATGACAGTCAGATAAACCCGAAAGCCGATCGCGGCGATAAAATACAAGGTCGCCCCCGCATTGAGGGCGATCAACAAGGCGAGCGGGGCGGCGGCGAAAAAGGCGGCGACCGTTAGCGCGAGGAAGGCGCCGGCGGCGGCCTGCGGGAAGGAAAGGAGGCGGTGGGCCGAGGACTGCGGCGCCGAGCGGCGCAGCGCTGAGACGGAAGCGTCAACGAGTTCATCGCGAAACCGCGCTTGCAGCGCGCGTTCGAACTGGCGGCGGGGGAGGCGCATGATCTCGAGCAGGTGTGATAAAAAGTCCGTACCCGTATAAGTAGTATTTTTCTCGCAGGGCGAGATTTTTGTTGTGCCAAAGTTGTAATTGATATTACGATCTCCCCATTAACGGGCATTAATGCTTAATAAATGGAGAGGGCGATGGATAATCTAGCAAGGCTAAGGGATGACCGAATCGATCTTCGGGAGCATCAAGCAAAGCTCGTTGAAGCTGAGGCGGCAGCGTTAACGGCTCTGGAAAAAGTGTCTGATGCGGTTGCTGCTTCAGTCTCGTTTGTTCGAGAGATGAAGTTATCTATTACGCATCCTCGAGTCCGTCAGCTTTTGAAGGGTGTTCGTTCGACATTCGGGCACGCAATTGACCAGACTGATGAGCTATCGAGATGCCATCTGATCGCACAAGGAATCATTGATCACAATAAATCAGCCGAAGTCGTGATGAGTGGCGGTGTTCCGAAAGGGGACCATCCTAATAGCGACGAAAGGCAGTTTGGCTGATATGCTTACGATCGTCGATTATGCGCTCGTTTTTGCGTTTGTCGGATCGTCAACATTATTAGCTGTTGTTTCTTTCTTATGGGGGAACGCCAGTAAAATAATGGGCGCCGGCATCTTGCTGGCGTCTATTTTTTTATCGAATGTCATTGATCGCTTTTACCATCTGAGTACCCTCAGTGCTCAGGCTATACCGCTAATATACGCCTTAATGGATCTCATACTTGCAGTAGGGTTTATCGAAATACTTCGTCACTCAAATCGAATAAATCGTAACAATTGGGCAGGTTACGTTGCAGTAGTTCATTTGTGCATGGTGGTCGTTCACATTTTTGGAATAGCCTATGCTGGTTTTGCGGCGGCTACTGTGTATATGGCGTCTTTAAATATTTTAATGATCGTTGCTATTGCCATTTGTGCTTGTAGTTTTACACCTAAAAGTTGGGAAGAGGCCCGAGAAGTGTTACGGGCTAAATTGCTTTACTTTAGGTACGACTTCTTTGGGCGAATGTACTCGCTACGCCAAAACCACTCAGAATCAGCGTACATGATTATGAAAGAAACAGGCGTAAATAAAATTGATGAGTTTATCGGATCGAGGCTGCGTGAAATACGCGTATCTAAACATATGAGCCTTGAAGAAATGGCGAAGGCGACAGGTATATCGAGAGCTCAGATTCAGCGTTATGAAAGTGGCGTGAACAGAGTCACAGCGAGCGGTTTATTCGAACTCGCTCGTTTCTTTGGCGTCAGCACAAGCTTCTTTTATGAAGGGCTAGAGCAAGGTCCTCGCATCCGGCTTGTTACGCGGATCAAAACAGAAAAGTAAAGATCGTCAGCGTCGGCGCGAGCCGTAAAATAATCGCCGCGGGTGGAAAGAAAAAAGCTTCCGGGATCGCGTCCCCACGGCGATGCGGATGCGAACGTCGTCGCCATCGCCCAGACGCCCGCTCCCAGAATGCCTGTTCTCAAGACGATTGAGCGCGCGCCCATCGCTCAACTCCGCAATGGGCGCTTGCGCGCCCGCGTTAAAAACCGAACGCGGCTAGGAGATGAAGAGAATGAAGTGTGACGCCGCCCGCAACGCAATCAAGGCTAATCGAGACAGTCCGTTTGACTAGCAACCGTCAGTTGAGCAGCGCAGAGGCGCGATTTTTATTTTCCCCAGAGCCTAAAGATCAACGTCAGAACGACGCTGACGAGAATCATCGTCGTAATGGGGAAGTAAAAAGAAAAATTTTCGCGGCGGATGATTATATCGCCCGGCAGCCTGCCGAGGCCCAGTTTCGAAATCAAAGGCCAGAACAGACCGGCGAGCAATAGCGCCGCGCCCGCGACGATGAGAAATTTCTGGAAGGAGGACATGGTTGTTGCTCCTTGCTGTAGCCGGTCAGGGGCGGTTGCGCCCGAGCTTGTCGTGGCTCTCCACCCAGTCGCCCGCGAGCACTGCGGCGGCAAGCGAGATTTCACCGGCGAGGACGACGCCGGCGCAGATCTCGGCGAATTTCTCGACCTTGCCTGCGCCGTAGCAGCCGAGCAGTTCAAGGCATTCGCGCTGGGTCGCCAGACCCGTCCCGCCGCCATAGGTGGCGACGATCAGCGACGGGATGGTGATCGACCAGTAGTAGTCGCCATTGTCGAGAAGATCGACATAGGTGATCGCGGCGTGGCTCTCGGCGATGTTGGCGGCGTCCTGTCCCGTGGCGATGAACATGGCGGTCAGCCCGTTCGCCGAATGCATGCCGTTATTGGCGGTGCCGGCGAGCATGCCGCCCACATGAGAGACAAGGCGAGCGCGGAACATCGAGGCGACATCCATGCCCATGATCTCGCGCATCAGCGCGTCGGGAATCGTCGCCTCGGCGACGACGCGCGCGCCGCGCGAATGCAGCGTGTTCATGTGGGAGTGTTTCTTGTCGGTGTCGATGGCGCCGGAGAGCGTATAGCGCGCGCCGCCGGGATGGTTCGCCGCGATCCACTGGCAGGCGGCGAGCGTCGCCTTGCCGGTCATGTTCTGGCCCGCCGCATCGCCGGTCGTGTAGTTGAAGCGCAGGTAGCGCATGGGTCCGACGCCGAACTGCTGCACATGATGCAGCTTGCCGACGCTGGTCGTCGCTTCCGCCGCTTTGCGAACGCCGTCCATGTTCTCGTCGAGCCATGCGCCGAAATCGCGCGCGCCTCTGGCGTCGTTGAAATGAAACACCGGCGCGCGCTGCATGTAGCGCTCGACCACCGTGCATTTGACGCCGCCCGCCTCGCTGAGGAGCCGCATGCCCCGATTGTAGCTCGCGACCAGGGTTCCTTCGGTCGTCGCCATCGGGATGAAGAAATTTCCCTTCGCGTGCTCGCCATTGACCAGCAATGGGCCGGCGAGGCCGAGCGGCACCTGCGCGACGCCCATGAAATTTTCGATATTGCCGGGCAGGATCGCCGGATCGAACGAGGCCGCGCCCACATGGGCGAGGCGCGCGCCTGTCTTTTCCTCGGCGAAGGCGCGGCGTGACGCCGCCATTTCCGCCGTGTAATCGTTCGCCTTGTCGCGCGGGATGCGGTCCCGATTGGGTTTCTCGCCTGCCATGCCTTCCTCCTCGGCCCTGTATCGGCCTTTGCGGGCCAGAGTTGCGCCTGATGGGCGCGGCGTCCAGCGCGGGGCGCAGAAGGCGGCCTCAAGGGGCTCGCCATGGGCGGGCGCCTTCTGCTAAAGCGGGCCAACTCCAACCAGAACGACAGCCGCTGAGGAAAGTCATCCCAATGTCTGCAGACCCTGAACGCATCACCATTCTCGCCCGCGAATTCACCGCCGCGGCGCTTGAATTCCATCGGGGCAAGATGGCCGAGAAAGGCTATCGCATGGAGGGCTCGATCACGCCGCGCTCGTTCAAGATGATCGAGGGCGCCGAGCAGCCCAAAGACCTGTTCAACGGCGAGCCGCTGTTTTCCGTGACTTTCGTCAAGCGCGGCGCCGGCGACTGATCTCGTTTAGGCGCTATCGGCGCCGGTCGTCCCAGTTCAGCCGGTAAAAGCGAAACGGGCGGCGCTCTTGAGCGCGCCGCCCGTCCGCATTGTCAGCGCTGCAATCAGGCGGCGCGTTTTTTCAGGCGCATGGCGCCCATGCCAGCAAGGCCGGCGATGAACAACGGCAGCGCCGCAGGAAGCGGCACTTCGCTGGTCGTGACGTAGCCGGAGACAAATGCGCGAGCGCCGCCGCCGACTGCATTGAAAATCGAGCAGTTGAAGTTGACGCAGACACCTTCCGAAGAGCCTCCGCCGAGCAGGATCGAAACGACGCCGCCCGCGTTGCTCAGCGCGCTCGCCCAGGTGATCGAGAAGATCGTCAGCCCCGTCAGGCCCGGCGAGGGGACCGGCACCGCGCCGAAGCGGGTCGCCGAATGGACGAACATCGGCGCGAGGATGTTGTAGTCGTCCCCGCCCTGGATCGAGCCCGCGGTGGTGACGATGTTGATGGCGCTATAGGTATTGGTGTCGGCATCGTACGTGAATGTGCCTGAGGCGCTCCCGCCGTCTGCGAAGACGGCGTCTACGAGGGTCCAGGTCACCGGCGCCGCGCTCGCAGGAGCGCTTAGACCGAACGCCGCAAGAACGGCGGCAAGCAAGGCGATTGGCTTGTTCATATAGTTTCTCTCTCTTGTTTTCCTATTTCTCGCAACGGTTGCAGGCGGTCAAAAAATACGCAAAACAACCTGCGCCCGGCTGCGAGGCGGCGTTCCGTATAGGAATCAATAAAGCTTGACAAGCAAAATTAACCGGCCGGAAGGCTTAGAAAAACTCAGCCTGTCCTAAAAGCGCGCTCAGCGCGCAAAATCGGCTTTCGCGAGGGGGCCGTAAAGCTCCGGGCGCCGGTCGCGGAAAAAGCCCCAGCCGGCGCGCAACTCGGCGATCCGGGCGAGATCGATGTCGGCCGCAATGAAGCCAGTTTCCGTACGCCCCATCTCGGCGAGGAAATCGCCGCCTTCGTCGGTGATGAAAGACGAGCCGTAAAACACCTGTCCGCCCTCGTCGCCGATGCGGTTAGCCGCCGCGACGGGGACGACGTTCGACACCGCATGGCCGAGCATCGCCCGGCGCCAGCGCGGCTGCGTATCGAGCGAGGGATTCTCCGGCTCCGAACCGATAGCGGTCGGATAGAACAGAATGTCGGCGCCCTGAAGCATCATGGCGCGCGCCGCTTCCGGGAACCACTGGTCCCAGCAGATGCCGACGCCGAGACGGCCGAACTTTGTCGGCCAGGTCTTGAAGCCGGTGTCGCCCGGTTTGAAGTAGAATTTTTCCTCGTAGCCCGGCCCGTCGGGAATGTGGCTCTTGCGATAGACGCCGAGCAGTTCGCCGTCCGCGTCGGCCATGACGAGGCTGTTGAAATACTCCTGACCGGCCTTCTCAAAGATCGAAAGCGGCAGCACAACGCCGAGCTCGCGCGCCAGCGGGGCGAGAGCGGTGACGACGGGGTGCTCCCGGTACGGATGAGCGTAGGAGAACCAGCGCGTTTCCTCCGTCTTGCAGAAGTACGGGCCCTGAAACAGCTCCGGCGGCAGGATGACGTTGGCGCCGTCCTTGGCGGCGTCGCGCGCGAGGCGCTCAACCGTCTTGATGTTCGCCTCTATGTCCTCGCCGAAGGCGGCCTGAAGGACGGCGATGCGCACATTGTAAGCCATGATCGAGCCTCGTTTCCGCGGGCAGACTGCCCGCGCCGGTTGACGAGATAGCGTCGGGGGACCCAACATTCAATGCGCGGCGGGTCCGGGCGGCGGCTGAGGGATTATTATGGCGCGTCTCGACATTTTCTGGTCGTTCCGGAGCCCTTATTCGTGGCTGGCGACCGAGCGGCTTTGCGCCATCGCGCGCGATTATGCGGCGGAGATCCGTTTCCGTCCGGTGCGGCCTCTCGCCATGCGCGAGAGCGATTTTTTCGAACGCGCCCGCCCGCAATTCCTGCCCTATCTCATGAAGGACGTGTTTCGGGAAGCGCTGCGCCTCGGGATCAGGATCGCCCCGCCGCGGCCCGATCCCATCGCCATGGACATGGCGAGCGGCAAGGTCGATCCGGCGCAGCCGAAAATGGACCGGCTGATGGCGCTCGCGGTCGCCGCCGTCGAAGCGGGCAAGGGGCTCGACTTTGCGCACGCCGCCGCCAGGCGCATCTGGGGCGGCGTTGAAAACTGGCACGAAGGAACCGTTCTCGAAGAAGCGGCCGCGGAGGCGGGACTTCAGCTTTCGGCGCTTGAGGCGTGGGCGAAAAACAATAGCGCAACGGTTGCGCGCGTCATCGAAGAGAATGAAACCGAGCAGCTTCGCCATCATTGGGGCGTGCCGCTGATGGTCCTCGATGAGGAGCCTTTCTTCGGTCAGGACCGGCTCGACTCGCTTGTGTGGCGAATGGATCAACTCGGGCTTAAGCGCCGCTAGTCGGTTGTTTTCATAATGAATATTGCAGGTGCGAATCGCGCTGGTGGACGCCATGCGCTGTTTGCCCGTATTCTCCGCCTGCTGATTCTCAGCCGTGAAGCCAAGGAGTCTTGTTCGTGCGCCAACTATTCCTGCGTTCCGCCGTTATCGCCGCCGCCGCGATCCTCGGCGCCTGCGCGACCCTGTCTCCCGCTTCGCGGATCCAGTCGCAGCTTGTCGATCTCGGCATTTCCAAATCGCGCGCCTCGTGCATCGCCGACGAGTTGAGCGACCGGCTCGACCGCTCCGATCTCAACGAGGTCGCCGATTTCCTTGACGACATCAACGCTGCGGAGTCGGCGGGCGGCACAATCGACCGGCTCGCCGCTATCGACAACACGCGCGCCGCGGCGGCGGTCGCGGCTTCCGCGATCACCTGCGCGCTCGGAGGCTAATGCGCGCGCGCCATTTTCTCATTGTAGCCGCCGCGCTTGTCGCGGCGGGATGCGCGTATTCTTCCAGCGAGAGCGTTTCGGTTGCTGACGCCGCTTCCGCCTTGCGCATCCGCGACGGCATGCAGCGGCTCGGCGCCTCCGAAAAACGCGGCGAGTGTTTCGCGCGGCGCATCGCCGACAGCCTTGATGCAGACGAGGAGGAAGAGGCCGCGGCCCTGGTGGAGCGCGCCGCGTCTAAAGATGATATGCGCGAAAGCGTCTTGTCGGCGAGCGGGCCGGTGCAGCGCGCTTTCATCGGCGCCAATATGGGCTGCTCGCTGTTCAGTTGACCCCTTTATTATGCCGGCCGTTCGCTTAAGTTCCGCGCATGGCTGATTCCATCCCTGTCTCCGGTTCCGCTCTTGCGCCGTTTGAGCGCGTGCGCGACGCGTTCGTCCAAAATCTTGAAAGCGGCGACGATCTCGGCGCGTCGTTCGCCGTCTTCGTCTACGGCGAGAAGGTTGTCGATCTGATCGGCGGCTATGCCGATCGCGCGCGGGCGGCGCCGTGGACAGAGGAAACGCTCGCCTGCCTTTATTCAAGCGGCAAGGCGGCCGCTGCGATGCTGATCGCGCGCGCGGCGAGCGACGGCCTCCTCGACTACGATGCGCCTGTGGCGGACCTCTGGCCGGAATTCGCGCAAGGAGGGAAGGGCGGCATCACCGTTGCGGAGGCCCTGTCGCATCAAGGCGGGTTATGCGGTTTTCCTGATGAAATGCCGCCAGAGGAATGGCTCGACGCGGCGGCGATCGCCGCGCGGCTCGGGCGCATGGCGCCCTTATGGCCGCCGGGGTCCGCATCCGGTTACCACCCGCAGACGTTCGGCTTCATCGCCAACGAAATTCACCGCCGGGCCACGGGACGCACCATCGGCGTGACGTTGCGCGAAGATTTCTGTGAGCCATACGGGCTCAGCCTGTTCTGCGGCATGCGGGAAGAAGAGATCGCCCGCGCCGCCTACATGCCGAAGCCGCCGCGCGCGCCGGATCTCGGACCGATTACGCCGCTCAAGGAATACGCGTTTCTCAAGCCCTGGTCGGCGCCGGGACGCGTCGCGCGCGAGGCGTGGATGGCGGCGGAGCTGCCTGCCTCCAACACGCATGCGAACGCGCGCTCGCTCGCCGAGATCGTACAGCCATTCGCCAATGGCGGCCTGTTCCGCGGCGAGAGGATTCTGTCTTCGAACGCCATCGAGCAGGCTCTGGCCGAGCGCATAAACGGCGACGATCTGGTCTTGCCGTTTCATCTCTCCTGGGCGGCGGGGCTGATGCGCAACGTCAACGCCCATTTCGGACCGTCGCAGAACGCCTACGGCCATGCCGGCTTCGGCGGCTCCGCCGTGGTCATCGATCCGGCGCTCGGGCTCACCGCCGCTTACGTCATGAACAAGATGTCGCCGCATCTGGTGGGCGATCCGCGCAGCCTCAGGCTCATCAACGCCGTGTACGACGTTTTATAGTTTCAGAACGAGACGCTGAGGCTGACGGTCACGTGCGCCGGCTGCGGATAGCCGGGCATGAATTTGCCCATCTCCTGCGCCTCCTCGATCGCATCCCGCGTCATTTGCGTATCGGCGTAGGCGGCGCGGCCGATGGCGATCAGGGAAATGTCCGCGCCGGCGAGCCTGAAGCTTCCGACGAGGTGTCGATTTTCATGGTCGTCGTCGGCGACAAATCCCAGCGCCGCATCGGCGCAAGCCGGTTCGGCGATCGCTGCGCCCGACCACAAGACGCCGAACATAGCGATCAGAAACGCCGCCGCCCGCATCGCCCGCTGCGCGGACTCGCGCCTTTTGCGATAGTTTCGCATGCCCTCGCTCCCTTCCGTCCCATGCGAAGCGTGCGGGCGAAGTCTCACGGAAAAATGATCGCGGATGGGGGATTTTGTCTAAAACAAGGGGGGAAGGTTGAACCAAATGCCGCTCAAAATCGCCGTTAATTGTCAGCGCATCCGGCGATGGAGCCAGTCGACCAGCAACGCGTTGAGTTCGGCGGGTTTTTCCCACATCGCCCAATGTCCGCACCCGGACAGAATGTGTTTTTCTATATCCGGGACGAGCGCTTCGAGATCGTCGGCGGCCTCGACAGGCAAAAACATATCGAGGTCGGCGCCGACCCACAGGGACGGCGCGCGCACGATCTGGTCGCGCCCTTCCATCATCTCCCAGTTACGGTCGATGTTGCGGTAGAGGTTGATCCCGCCATGATAGCCTGAGCGTTTGTAAGCCTGGACATAGACGGCGAGATCCTCATGGCTGAGGATAAGTTGGTCGTCCGGCGGCGCCCCGCCATGTTCGAACCGACCCTTGAGATCGAAGACGCGCGGGAGCAGCGCCGCCCAGCGCTCGCGCGGCGCCGGCTTCTGGAACATGATGCGGAAGAAAAGCTCGGGATCGGTTTCGAATAATTCTTCAGGTTCGTCCGGCGTCTGGAAATGGATGAAATAGTGCTTGTCGCCCATCCGCTTCCTGACGATCTGGAGCGGCGGGGCGGGCGGGCGCGCTTTCAGCGGCGTGCACACGCCGATGACGCCGGCGACGCGCTCGGGATGAAGCTGTCCCATAGCCCAGACAAGAGCCCCGCCCCAGTCATGGCCGCAGAAGACCGCTTTTTCGATTCCGAGCGCATCGAGCAATGCGGCGAAGTCGTCCGTCAGCTGACGGCTGGAGTAGAGCGCCGCATCGCGCGGCGCGTCCGAGGCGCCGAAGCCCTTCACGTCGATGGCGATGGCGCGAAACCCTGCCTCCGCCAGCGCCGGAAGCTGGTTCTTCCAGGAATAGGCGATCTCCGGCCAGCCATGAACAAGAATGACGGGCGGGCCGGGATTTTTGGCGCCAGCCTCGTAAACAGCCAGCCTGACGCCGCCAGCCTCCACCATGCGTTTTTCGGGAAATCCTTGCATGGCGCGGAGCATGGCTGGAGCTCAATTCCGCCGCAAGGGCGGGCCGCACCTGCGCTCACGGCTTTCGCGAGGAAGCGCCATCCGTTACAGGCAGAGAAATGACCGACACGCCGCCTCCTGTCCCCGCCGCCCCTGAAGGTTGGGTGCTGCAAAACCACCGTGAAACCTTCAGCGGTCACGCCGGCCCGTTTTATTTTCGGTCAGCGGGAGCGACTCCCGGGGTCGGATTTTTTTCAGCGCCGCATCATGCGAACCACGCCAATATCATTCACGGGGGCGCGCTTCTGACGCTCGCCGACATGTCTTTATTCGATATCGCCTTCCGCTCGGTCGGTCCGTTCAGGGCGGTCACAGTGACGCTCAACAGCGAGTTTCTCGCCGCCGGCCCGATCGGCGAATTCATCGAGGCGACCGGCGAGTTGACCCGCGGCGGCAAGAGACTTCTGTTTGCGCGCGGCCAGATAAGCGCCGCGGGCAAGCCGCTTATGAGCTTTTCGGGGATTCTGAAGCGGCTCGACTGACCGGCAGCACGCCGGCGCCGCAGCGGGCGAGCTTTTCGGCGCGGTTTCGCCTCACCGCATCGACGGTGATCAGGATCAGCGCCGCCCAGATCATCCCGAAGCAAACAGCGTGAAAGATGGTGAACGCTTCGCCGTAGTAAAGGCCGAGCAGAAGCTGTCCCGTGGGACCGATATACTGGAGAAAGCCGAGAGTCGTCATGGTCAGGCGCCGCGCGGCGAGCGCGAACAGGACGAGCGGCACGACCGTGACCGGTCCCGCCAGCGTCAGGAGAAAATCCGCGCCAAGCCCGTGAGAGCCGAAGGCTAGAGCGCCTTCGCGCGCCAGCATGTAAAGAAAGAATCCGGCGAACGGGGCGAGAAGGCACGTCTCCACGAAAAGCCCCGGCATCGCGCCGACCGCCGTCGTTTTACGGACATAACCGTAAGCAGTGAACAGCGCTGCGAGTCCGACGGAGATGAACGGGAAGACGCCAGACCCGATGGTCAATACCAGCACGCCTGTCCCCGCCAGCGCGATGGCGGCGATCTGTACCCGGTTCAGTTTTTCGCGCAGCACGATGACGCCTGCGCCGATGAACATCAGCGGATTGATGTAATAGCCGAGACTCGCTTCGAGTACGCGCGCATTGACCACGGCCCAGACATAAAGCGTCCAGTTGGCGGCGATGAAGACGGCGGCGACGCCAAGCATGGCGAGAACGCGCGGGGTCGCGAGCGCGCGCCGCACCTCGGGCCACTGCTTCCGGAAGGTGAGAAGGATCGCGCCGAAAGGCACCGACCATAGAATCCGGTGCGCCACGATCTCCCATGACGATGCGAAAGAGAGCTGTTTGAGATAAGCCGGCAGCACGCCCCACAGGGCATACGCTGCGACACCGCAGATAAAGCCGATGCGAAGCGTTTCTTCCTCAGCCGTGCGCCCTTGCGCAGGCGTCGTCACGCGGCTTCTTTGACGAGCCCGCGGTTAAGCAGAAGCTCGGCGATCTGCACGGCGTTCAGCGCAGCGCCCTTCCTGAGGTTGTCGGAAACGCACCAGAAGGCTAGGCCGTTTTCGACGGTCGGATCGACGCGGATGCGGGAAACGAACGTTGCGAAGTCGCCGACGCATTCGACGGGCGTCACATAGCCGCCGTCCTCGCGCTTGTCGACGACGAGAAGCCCCGGCGCCTCGCGCAGGATTTCGCGCGCCTCGTCGTCGGAGATTTCGCGCTCGAACTCGACATTCACCGCTTCCGCATGGCCGACGAAGGTCGGCACGCGCACGCAGGTCGCGGTGAGCTTGATCTTCGGATCGAGAATTTTCTTGGTCTCGACCACCATCTTCCACTCTTCCTTCGTATAGCCGTCCTCCATGAACACATCGATATGGGGGATGACGTTGAAGGCGATCTGCTTTGTGAATTGCTCCGGAGACGGCGTATCGTTGACGTAGATGCCCTTGGTCTGCGTGAACAGCTCGTCCATCGCCGCCTTGCCCTTGCCGGAGGTCGACTGATAGGTCGAGACGACGACGCGCTTGATCGTCGCGGCGTCATGCAACGGCTTCAGCGCGACGACGAGCTGCGCCGTCGAGCAGTTCGGGTTGGCGATGATGTTTTTCTTGGCGAACCCGCGCACCGCTTCGGCGTTCACTTCCGGCACGACGAGGGGCACGTCGGGGTCCATGCGGAAATGCGAGGAATTGTCGATTACGATCGCGCCGGCGCGCGCCGCTTTCGGCGCCCATTCCTTGGCGACCGACCCGCCAGCCGCCATCAGCACGATCTGAACCTGCGAGAAGTCGAACGTCTCCATGTCGCGGCATTTCAGCGTTTTGTCGCCGAACGAAATTTCGCGCCCGATCGACTGGCGCGAGGCGAGGGCGAACGCTTCCTTCACCGGGAACAGGCGCTCGGCGAGGATGGCGAGCATTTCCTGACCGACATTGCCGGTGGCGCCGACGATGGCGACGTTGACTTCCATTGGAGACTCCGGGGTTGCGGGGCGAAAGACAATCAAACGCCCTCCGGAGTCAAGGCGGGCGGCCTGTCCGGCCGCACAAATTGCACTCGGTTCACGCAATCGCGTAGGGTGCGACAGCTTCGCTGAAAGGCGCCGCAATGGACCTGAACGATCTTCAAGCGCTCGCTATCGCAACGGCGATCGGCTTCATCATTGGCTTTGAGCGCGACTGGCGGCGCGAGGAAGAGCAGCGCGAGCGCTCTTTTGCAGGTGCGCGCACCTTCGCCCTGACGGGGCTTGTCGGCGGGCTTGCGGCGCTCGCAAGCATTCCTTTCGTCGTTCCGGCCGGATTTATCGTCCTCGGCGCCATCAGCATCGCGGCCTATTGGGCCAAGGCGCGCGCTGAGCCCGATACGGGCGGCACGACCGAGATCGCGTTGCTTGCGGCGTATCTCCTTGGCGTGACGGCGGCGGAAGAGCCGGTGCTGGCGGCGATCGGCGGGGCGGCGACGACGATCCTGCTGGCGCTGAAACCGCTGACGACGCGCGCCGCCGGCGCCATGGACGCCCGCGAGCTGAAAGCGGCGCTGCGGTTCCTCGCCATCTCCGTGATCGTCCTGCCGATCCTCCCCGACAAGGGCTACGGCCCCTATGACGCGCTCAATCCGCGCAACATCTGGTGGATGGTGGTGCTCATCAGCGGCCTCTCGTTTCTCGGCTACTGGCTGACCAAGCTGCAAGGATCGCGCGGCATCCTCCTTACGGGGATCGTCGGCGGGCTCGCCTCATCGACGGCGACGACGCTGTCGCTGTCGCGACTGGTGCGCGACGGCACGACGTCAGCGCGCGCCGGAGCCGCGGGAATTATAGGCGCGAACGTCGTCATGCTGGCGCGGGTCGGCGTGCTCCTGTTCGCCGTTTCGCAAACCGTGCTGGCGGCGGTGTGGCCTGCGCTGGCGGCCGGCGCTGTCGCCGGGGGCGTCGTCGCTATTCTGCTCTGGCGCGGCGACAGGGAGAAGGGGAGCGAGATGAAGCTCGGCAATCCGATGGAGCTCGGCCCGGCGCTGATCTTCGCGGCGCTGATCGCGTTCATTTCGGTCGCCTCGCATTTCGCCACCGAGACGTTCGGGGACAGCGGGCTTTATGCGCTCGCCTTCTTCACCGGGCTCGCGGATGTGGACGCAATTACGCTGACCGCCGGCCAGCAAGCGGGCTCGGGCGGCATCGGCGTGACAGTCGCCGGCGCGGCGGTGCTGATCGCCGTCGCCGCCAACACGCTTGTGAAGGTCGGCATGACGCTGTCGATCGCCGGGCGCGGCGCGGGCCTCTGGGTCGGCGGGGCGTGCGCTGCGATCGTCGCGGCGGGCGCCGCCGGATTTCTCGCGGCGTCGGCGTTCTAGCCCTACATCTGCGCGATTATATCCAGGGTGCGACCCAGGAAGTATAACAACGCAGCGCCCGACAAGAACCAGATGAGCATAATCAAGGGAAGGTTCCTGAGGGTGAATGCAGGGTTTTCCTTGCGGTCCTGTTTGAGGCGATCGGGACTGCGGCGCTCTTTGCCCGCGATTATTCTCAAGAAGTAGGGGCCGAAATGCAGCCGCAGGTCGGCGGGCCGGGGCCGTGCGACGATCTTTCCGGCCGCATCGGCTACGGCGTTTTCTTGCGGGATCTCGCCTTTTGCACCGACGCCGCCGTCGCTCCAATGAAGGCCGATAGACTCATTTGCTGTCGAGGCTTGGTTTTTGAACATAACACCTTCCGGGCCGAAGAATCGATTTCCCAGCCGTCACAGCGTGTCATGCCAACCGTCGTGCAGCAGGCATTATCAGGGGAGTCATTAAAATCCCATTGGCGTTCGGTCTCAAACAAATGCTTAAATTTGAATCATTCCTGCGGCGCGGCCTCTT
>JAVJPA010000098.1:0-11308 GCA_040216495.1 Amphiplicatus sp.
CCGTCGGGGCCAGCCTTGCCGTCAGGGACAAGAAACATCAGCACGACGGCAAGAATGCCCACCGTCGAATCGCCCGCCGCCTCGATGCCGAGAAGACCGCCCCACCCGCCGAACGGTTCCGAACGCGTGATCCACGCCAGAACGGCGAGGCCGAAGACCGTCAGGGTGCGGATTTCCTCCGTGCGCCACGGTCCCGGGCTCTTCAGCATCGGCGCCATGACGCCGCCCATGGAGCGCGTCAGCCACAGCGCCATCAGCGGCACGCCGATAATGACGCCGGGAACGCCGACCGCCATCCAGCGCACGAACGTGAATTCCTCGCCGGTCGCCTTGAAATAGGCGTCGGCGAAAATGAGGTTGGGCGGCGTGCCGATCAGCGTGCCGGTGCCGCCGAGCGAAGCGGCGTAGGCGATGCCGAGGAGCAGCGGGGCGGCGAGTCTCGGATTTTCAGCGCGCGCGATGATCGCCAGCGCCATGGTCGAAAGCGCCAGCGCCGTCGCAGTGTTCGAGATCCACATGGAGAGCGCCGCCGAGGCGATCATGAAGCCGAAAACGAGCCGACGCCCGGAAACGCCGACCAGCTTGATCATGTAAAGCGCGAGGCGCTCATGGGCGCCGGACTTTTCGAGCGCCCGCGACAACATGAACGAGGCCATCAGGAGGATGATGACGTAGCTGCCGAGCGCAGCGGCCGCCTGGCGCTCGTCGAGCACGCCCGCCATGGGGAAGAGGGCGAAGGGAACGATGGAGGTCGCGGGGATCGGAAGGGCTTCCGTCATCCACCAGAAGGCGGTGAGCGCCGTGATCGCCGCTGTCCAGACGATCTTCTCCGGCTGGCCCGCGGCGGAAACGCCGAGGAACACGAGCGCGGCGAACACGATGCCGGAAAGGATGCGCCCCCATTTCATGGGGCGGCATTGGGCAGCGTTCGGGCGTTCTTGTCCACCCGCGCCATCCCGCTTCTTGCGGCGTCGCCCGCGTCGCGATAGGCGAGGCGGCGATGAGCGAGGAAATTCTCTATAAGCTGGTGCGCGCGCCTGACTGGGCGACCGCCGAAGCGTCGGGCGTCGTCGTCCGGAGCGCCGTCGACGAGCGCGACGGCTTTATGCACCTCTCGACAGCGGCGCAGGCGCTGGAGACGGCGCGACTGCACTTCAGCGGCGCAACCGATCTTCTGGCGCTTGAAATCCCGCGAGCGGGGATCGACGCAAAGTTGAAATTCGAACTGGCGCCGAAACGCGGCGAGATGTTCCCCCATCTTTACGGCCAGCTTCCGGCGGCAAGCGTCAGGCGCGCCCGCGCGCTTGTTCAGCAGACGGACGGCTCGTTTGTCTTTGCTGACGGAGAGCGCGCATGAAGACGCCGCTCTACCTCGCCGACGCGGCGGCCCGCGCCATGCGCTTCGTCGATCCCGAGCGGGCTCATGCGCTCACCGTGAAAATGATGGCGTCCGGGTTTGGACCGCGCGCGCGGTTTGCGCCAGATCCGCGCTTGAGAACCAGCGTTGCCGGCCTCGAGTTTCCCAATCCGCTCGGCCTCGCCGCCGGGTTCGACAAGAACGCCGAGGCGCCGGACGCCATGCTCGCGCTCGGCTTCGGCTTCGTCGAGGTCGGCGCCGCGACGCCGCGCCCGCAGGCCGGCAACGAACGCCCGCGCGTGTTCCGCCTGCGCGACGATCTCGCCGTCATCAACCGCTATGGCTTCAACAATGACGGGCTTGAAAAAATCGCCGACCGCCTGCGCTCGCGTCGCCGTCTAGGCGGCGTCGTCGGGATCAATCTCGGCGCCAACAAGGATTCTGACGACCGCGTTGAAGACTTTGTGACGGGCGTCAAACGCTTGGAAGGGCTGGTCGATTTCTACACGGTCAACATTTCCTCGCCGAACACGCCGGGCTTGCGCGCGCTTCAGGACCGCGCCGCGCTCGACGGCTTGCTGAAGCGCGTGCTCGCGGCGCGCGACAGGCTCCGGCATAAAGCGCCGGTATTCCTGAAAGTCGCGCCCGATCTCGCGGACGCCGACAAAGCCGACATCGCCGCCGCCGCGCTGGCGTCGAAGCTCGACGGGCTTATCGTGTCGAATACGACGATTGCGCGCCCTTCAAGCCTGTCGAGTCCGTTCGCTGTGGAGAAGGGCGGTCTATCCGGCGCGCCCCTGTTTGCTCCCTCCACAGCGCTGCTGCGCGAGTTTTACAAGGCGCTTGGCGGAGCGGTTCCGCTGATCGGCGTTGGCGGCGTTTCGTCGGCGCGCGAGGCCTATGTGAAAATTCTCGCCGGGGCGTCGCTCGTGCAGCTTTACACGGCGCTCGTCTTTCACGGGCCCGGCCTCGTCCTCCGCATCGTCAAGGAGTTGCCGGATTTTCTGCAAGCGGACGGATTTGCGACTGTCGCCGAAGCGGTTGGCGCAGGCTGACCGATTCGTCAGGGGTCGCGATAAAGTTGAGAGCTGTAAAAGGATAAGATCGGGCACCGACAAACTGCTCAAAAGTCAACGCGTTATGTGAGATGAGAAATTGAAGAGGCGTCTGCACTTTGTAGCCGAGCTTTTCGGTCAGGAAGAAATATGCGGTCTCTGACGAGCCTTCCTGCGCATGACGCGAGGCGACGGCGCCAGCCTCGAACAGAATGGCGGGCTTATTGCGAGCAATAGTCTCCGCGCCGCCCTGCAAAACAAGATGCTCGGCGCCTTCGACATCGAGTTTTATCAGGCCAATTTTCGACAAACCGACTGTTACTGCATCGAGGGTCTCAACCGGCACTTCATAACGTTTGAGCGACCGTGGATCTTCATTCAAATACTTGCCGTTCGCGACAAGATGAAGTTTGCTGAATGCTGGAGCGTTGACGTCTTCGACAAATTGTTGCGTTCCCGAAGTGTCGGCGAGGGCGGCGGCGACAATTTTGGCGGATTTGAACTTTTGTTTCAGCCACGCCGCCTTCCATGGCGTAGGCTCAATGGCGATATGCGCGCCCTGCGGCGCAAGCCGGGTGAATGTGCTTAGATACCGCCCTATATGCGCGCCGACATCGATGCAGGTCATGGCTGGAGTTAGAATTCGACCGATGGCCCTTTCAATGTGAAGAGATTCAAAAGTCAGCGGGGAGGGCGAGTGATCAAGGCCGCTGCGCAGCCATGGCACGAGACGGGTCGCAGCAAAAATCGCCGCTGGCTCAAACGGCGTTTGCAAAATTTCATGCTTGAGGCGCAGGGCTAGCCGTCTTGTCACCGGAGTCTCCAAGACCATCCTTTCGCAGGTGAGACTTGCGTCTCCGGACCGCATGAGGTCTCCTAGTTAAAGAAGATCTTTCTTATGTGTGAAAGGTAAAGAACAAGTGTTCCCGCCCGCAACAGGAAATACAAGAAAAAAGAAGCCCAAAGCCCGTGATTGCCGTACTCCGCGAAAAGAATCGAAATTGCAATAAACGCGGGCGCCGCAAAAAGCATCGAGTTGCGCATCTCCCGCGCCCGCGTCGCGCCGATGAAAATCCCGTCGAGCTGGAAACCGACGACGACGGCGAGCGGACTCACGATGACCCATGGCATGTAGCGCCCCGCCGCCTCGCGGATCGCGCCGTCCGGCGTCAGGAGGGCGATGATCGCTTCGCCGAACGCGGCGTAGAAGGCGACGCAGGCGAGCGAGCCGAGGCCGGCGACAATGAAAGTGCGGCGCACGGCGGCGAGATAGCGCGCCTTTCCGCGCGCGCAGTCCCGGTCGCCGATCGCCTGTCCGACGAGCGTTTCGGCGGCGATCGCCGTGCCGTCTAGCGCGAGCCCGGTGAACAGGAAAAGCTGTAGGAGCGTCTGGTTCGCCGCGAGCGTCACGTCGCCGAAGGCGCCGCCGCGCTGAACGAACCAGGCGAATGAAAACGCCAGAAGAATGGTGCGGATGAAAATGTCCCGGTTGACGGCTATGGTGCGCGCCAGCGCTTCGGGCCTGAGCAGCGTCGCCCGGCTCCAGTCGGTCTTGAGCCCGCCGTTTCGCGCCATGATGCGCGCGACAAAATAAAGGCAGGCGAGAAACCCGGCGAACTCCGCAATCGCCGTTCCCGCCGCGACGCCGGCCGCGCCCCACCCGAGGATGAGCGCAAACCACACGTCGAGAACGATATTGAGTCCTGTGATCAGCAGGCTGACGATCATCAGGTAATCGGTGCGCCCGCGCGCCGAGAGCCAGCCGAATGCCGCATAGGAGCCGAGCGCGAAGGGCGCGCCCCAGATGCGGCAATCGAAATAGGCGCGCGCCGAGGCGAAGGTCTCCGCGCTGGCGTTGGAATCGACGGCGAGGCCCGCGAAGGCGAGACGGGCGATGGGAATTTGCAGAATGACGAGCGCGAGGCCGATCCCGCCGCCGAGAAGGACGCCGCGAATAAGCGACGCGCGCGCTTCCGTCTCGTCGCCCGCGCCCGCCGCCTGCGCGGCGAGCCCGGCGACGCTCATGCGGATGAAACCGAACGTCCAGTAGGCGAGGGAAAAGATCACCGAGCCGAGCCCGACGGCGGCGATGTCGAGCGGGCGGTCCGATTGTCCGAGCGCCCACACATCGATGGCGCCGAGGAGCGGCGTCACCGACGCCGCGACCGACGCCGGCCAGGCGAGGCGGATGATCTCGGCGTAGGAAATGGCGGCGCCTGGGCGCGATGCGGCGGTCATGGTTTCTGTCTTGCAGGCGGGCGGGCGCCAAACGCTTAAGGGTTGGCGCGCCGCTTGTCATCCGCGGCGCGGCGCCTTGTCAGAAAGCGCCAACAAGCCGAGACTCGAGACCATGACCGAAGACTGGCGCAACTGGCAGAGCCCGCCGGGGGGCACTGGAAACGAATTCGACAACGCCGAAATCGGCGCCCTTGCGCATCTTTACCGCGGCGAGGTCTATCGTTCGACGATCTGGCGCACGCGCCTCGATGCGACGACGAACTGGTCGGTGGTGACGCTCGGCCTCGCCCTGTCGATTTCTTACGCCGACCCGGACGTATCGGCCCTGCCGCTGCTGCTCGTCGTCATCCTGATCGCGATGTTCCTGATTCTCGAGGCGCGGCGCTATCGCTATTTCAATGTGTGGCGCGCGCGCTGCCGCTGGATCGAGACGAACTTCTATGCGCCGCTCCTGTTGCGCTCGCACCGGCCTGAGCCGGGAGAATGGCAGGATATTCTGGCCAAGGACTATCTCACGCCGCAATACCATATCGGTTTCTGGCGGGCGATCGGCCGGCGCTTGCGGCGCAATTACATGTGGATTTTCATGTTTCAGGCGGTCGCCTATTTCGGCAAGATCGTCGTGCACCCGACGCCGCTGGAGTCGTGGGGCGAGATGCTTTCGCGCATGGCGGTAGGGCCGATCCCGGGCGCGGGAGTCCTTGCGTTTCTTGTCGTCTTTCACGGGGGCTGGATTGCGCTCGCCGTCCGGGTGAAGATCCTTGATAACCGCAAGCACTCCCGGCGCGACGGCGTGAGCGGCATGGGTTAAGCGGCGTTTATGCTTCAGTCCGCCGTTTCTTTGAAAACGAGCCGTGCCCCGTTTTCAGCGGTTTTAACGACCCGGTAAAAACAGCTTTTGCGGTCCGTGTGACAGGCCGGCCCCGTCTGCTCGACCACGAGTTCGAGCGCGTCCTGATCGCAATCGGTTCTGAGTTCGACGGCCTTCTGGACATGGCTGGAAGTTTCGCCCTTGCGCCACAGCGCCTGTCTCGACCGCGACCAGTACCAGGCGTCGCCGGTGGCGAGCGTCTTGTCGAGCGCTTCGCGGTTCATCCAGGCGAGCATCAGGAGCTGGCGCGTCGAGGCTTCCGTAACCGCGACGACGATGAGCCCGTCCGCCCCGAATTTCGGGCGGAAGTCGGTCGTTTCTTCGATGCTGTCCTGCATGGGTCGCCGGGTTTCGGGGTTTAGGTTTTCGGTGTTAGGGATTACAGGAAACCCGCGCTCCCTAAAACCCAAAACCTGACTCCTAAATCTATGGCCCTCGCCCTTTACGACACGATGCGCCGCGAGAAGCGCGACTTCGTTCCCGCCGACCCGAAGCGGGTGACGATGTATGTCTGCGGGCCGACGGTCTACAATCACGCCCATATCGGCAATTTCCGCGCGGCGATCGTGTTCGATCTCCTGTTCCGCGTGCTGCGTCATCACTATGGCGCGGAGCATGTGGTCTACGCCCGCAACGTCACCGACATCGACGACAAGATCATCAAGGCGTCCGCGGAGACCGGCGCCCCTATCGGCGAGATCACCGCGAAGTACGCCAAGATTTATCGCGAGGAGACGCAGGCGTTCGGCAATCTTGCGCCGACGCTGGAGCCGGCCGCCACCGGCCATATCGGCGAGATGACAGCGCTGATCGAAAAGCTCGTCGAGGGCGGCTTCGCCTACGCTGCGGAAGGCCATGTCCTGTTCGCGGTCGCGCGTTACGCCGAGTACGGCAGGCTCTCCAATGTCGACCGCGACGAAATGCTCGCCGGCGCGCGGGTGGAAGTTGCGCCGTACAAGGAGAATCCGGCGGATTTCGTGCTGTGGAAGCCGTCGAAAGACGACGAGCCCGGCTGGGACTCGCCGTGGGGCAGGGGGCGTCCCGGCTGGCATGTCGAATGCTCGGCCATGATCGAAAAAGCGTTCGGCCCGACCATCGACATTCATGGCGGCGGGCAGGATCTGCGCTTCCCCCACCATGAAAACGAGATCGCCCAAAGCGTCTGCGCGCACGGGGCGCCGCTCGCCCGCTACTGGCTGCACAACGGTTTCTTGCGCATGGGGGCCGACAAGATGTCGAAGTCGCTCGGCAATGTGGTCCTGCCGCGCGATCTCCTGAAGAAGTGGCCTGGCGAAGCGCTGAGGTTCGCGCTGCTCTCGGCGCATTACCGCCAGCCGCTTGAATGGACGGAAGACCTGATTGAGCAGTCGAAGCGCCAGCTCGACCGCTTTTACCGGCTGCTGGCAGAGGCGCCCGGATCTGGTTCGGACAAGCCGCCGCAATCGATCGTCCTTGCGCTCGACGACGACCTCAACACGCCCGAAGCCATCGCCGGTCTCCACGAGCTGCGCGATATCGCCGTGCAGGTGGAGGGCCCGGCGAAGGCCCGCGCTATCGCGAACCTCAAAGCGGCGGGCGCGCTCATGGGGCTGTTGCAGGGCGACCCCGCTTCATGGTTCACTCAAGGCGGCGAAGACGGTCCGTCAGCGGAAGAAATCGAAGCGCTTATCGCCGAGCGCGCCGCAGCGAGGAAAGCCAAGGATTTTGCAACGTCTGACCGCATCCGCGATGACCTCGCGGCCAAAGGCGTCATCATCGAGGACGGCCCCCAAGGCGCGACCTGGCGGCGTGAATAAGAAATGCGCCTGATCGAAGCGACATTCGACAAGTCCTGCGCCGATAAGGTGCGTGAGGCTGTCGAGAAGGCCGGGCCGGTTTCTTACCGGATGTTCGACGCCGACGAGAACGGCTCGCGGCTCCTGAAGGCGTTTTTCGGCAAGACCGACATCCAGGACTTTGTCGACCGGCTGCAATCCATCTGCGAGGCGAGCGAGGGCTGGCGGATTCTGGTGCTGCCGGTCGAGGCGACCGCGCCGGTGCTCGAAGAAGACAAGCAGGAAGACCGCGAAAAGCAGCGCCGCGTGGCGCTCCGCGAGGAGATTTACGAAGACGTCGTCGACGGGGCCGCCCTGTCGTCCGATTTCTTCATCCTGACGCTCGCGTCCACCATCGTCGCCGCCATCGGCCTCAACGCCGATAATGTCGCCGCCGTCATCGGCGCCATGGTGATCGCGCCGCTCTTGGGGCCGATACTCGCGTTCTCGTTCGGCTCTGCGCTCGGCGACTTCAAGCTGATCGTGCGCGCCGCGCGAAACGCCGCCGCGGGCCTCGCGCTCGGCATCGCCGCCGCCGCCGCCATCGGCCTCGTCATGCCGCTCAGCCTTCAGAGTCACGAGCTGATGAGCCGCACTGTCGTCGGTCTCGATTCTATCGCGCTGGCGCTCGCCGCCGGCGCCGCCGCCGCTCTCTCCATTGCGACCGGCGTTTCGAGCGCGCTCGTCGGGGTCATGGTGGCGGTGGCGCTCTTGCCGCCGGCGGCGGCGATCGGGCTCTTTATCGGCGCCGGCGAATTCATGTTCGCGGCGCGCGCGCTGCTGCTGCTGACGGTCAACGTGCTCTGCATCATGCTCTCGGCGCAGGGCGTTTACGCCTACAAGGGCATCCGCCCGCGCAAATGGCTGGAGCGGCGTTCGGCCAAGAACGCCGTGCGCATCAACATTATCGCGCTTGGCGTTCTGCTGCTCGCCGCGGCGCTGATCATTTTGTTCACGCCGACCGGCGTCATGCCGGACAATCCGCTCAAGGATTGAGCGGCGCCGCGCAATCACACGCTCGTGACGCAAGGGCCGCTTGCGCGGCCGTCCCTGCCCTCCGATATGGCGGGCGACGGGGCGCTTTGTCTTGCGTCCCAATCCCTGACAATCTGCTCCGAAGGAGGCTTCCATGATCACCATCAGGAAGGCGATCGACCGCGGTCACGCCAATCATGGCTGGCTGAAAGCCAACCACACGTTTTCGTTCGCCAATTACTATCATCCCGACCATATGGGTTTTCGCGCGCTGCGCGTGATCAATGAGGATACGGTCGAGCCCGGCGCCGGGTTTCCCCCACACTCCCATCAGGACATGGAGATCATCACCTATGTCCTCGACGGCGCGGTGGCGCACAAGGATTCGACCGGCGGCGGCGGCGTCATCCGTCCGGGCGAGGTGCAATATATGTGCGCCGGCGCGGGCGTGACGCATTCGGAGTACAACGCGTCGAAGACAGAGCCGCTCCATCTCCTCCAGATATGGCTCCTGCCGAATGCGCGCGGGCTGAAGGCGGGCTACGCCGAAAAAGCTTTCGGTGACGAACGCAACGGCAGGCTGAAGCTTGTCGCCTCCGGTGACGGCCGCGACGGCTCGATCAAGATCAATCAGAACACGGATCTGTTCGCGTCCGTGCTCGATGAAGGCGCCGAGGTCGAGCACCGTTTCGCGCCGGGCCGGTATGGCTGGTTGCAGGTGGCGAAGGGCGGCGTTGAGGTGGCGGGCGCCGTGATGCAGGCGGGCGACGGCGCGCGGATCGAACAGGAAGAGGTTCTCAGGTTGAAAGCGCTCGCGCCGAAAACCGAGTTCCTTCTGTTCGACCTGCCGTAAAAGGGACGAGGGAACAGGGATGAGGGGCTAGGAGCGCGTCGGTGCCTGCCCTATCTAATCCCTGTTCCCTAACCCCGTTTCCTGGTTCTTATGCTCAGCGACCTTTACAGCGACCGGATACTTGAAGCGGCGACGGCCATCCCGCCGGCCCGCCGGCTCGCCGCGCCTGACGCTTCGGCGAAAAAGGCGAGCCGCGTCTGCGGCTCCGAGGTCGAGGTCGATCTCGCGCTGAAAGACGGGAAAATCTCCGATTTCGGCATGGAGGCGCGCGCCTGCGCCCTCGGCCAGGCGTCGGCGTCCATCCTCGCGCGCAACATCATCGGCGCGGCTCCAGCCGAGCTTTATCGGCTGCGCGGCGAAATGCGGGCGATGCTGAAGGAGAACGCGCCGCCGCCCGCCGGCGAGCGCTGGGCCGAACTCGCCGCGCTGGAGCCGGTGCGCGCCTATCCGCAGCGCCATGCTTCGACAATGCTGGCGTTCGAGGCTGTTTGCGCCTGTCTCGATGCGCTTGGCTTTGATGAGGCCGATTTAATGAACTCCGCGCAATGAATCATCCCTCATCGGGGTGCGGAGTATTTCTCGATTTATTCCATGCGGGCATGAATAATTTTCGTGCGCGTTGTTCTTGCATCAATTACGCGCGAGGCGTCTAAAACGTCGCATTTATTGCGCTTGTATCGCAGAAATCGCTGACTATTTTCACGGCGCAGCGAAGGTCTGGCTCTCCCCCTCAGGCCCAGTTGCACGGCCCTTCGCGTCGCTCTCTCCCCCAATAGACGCGGAGGGCCACCTTCGTTTCTCTCCAGAAAAATAAGCAGATTCAGGCGTTTTGATCCTCAGGCGGCGTTTCGCCATTGGGCTATCAACGTCAGCCACGGCGCCGAGTGGAAGGCGCTCATCAGCAGGTACATTACCGCCATTCCGTCCAGCGCCGCCGCCTTCCGCCCGACGGAGCACAGAATGTCCGGCTCGCCGCCGCCGAGAAAGATTGTCGCCAGCGCCATGACGGCGAAGGTCGGCGCGGCGGCGAGACGCAGCCAGTCGGCCCCGCTAAGCGCGCGGCTGGTCGATCCGGCGCGATACTCCGCCCTCACGCTTCGTTTCCCGCGACGGGTTTTCGGAAAGCGGCCTCTCCGGCGTCTGACACTTCGATCCATTTCGGGTCGGGCGCGGCTTCGTCTGCGTACTTGTCGCGCCAGTTCCACCACTTGTAAGGCGGCGTTTGCGGATAGCCCTCCGGCGAATCCTCCCATGTCTCTTGTCGCCCGAGCGCTGTCATGTCGAGATAGCTCCAGGTCGTGCCGATCGCTTCGTCGCCGCGGCTGTTGATGAAGTAGGTGCGAAACACGCGCTCGCCGTCGCGGATGAAGGCGTTGTGACCGTGCCATTCGTCGACGCCGAAGTCGGCGTCGAAAGTGTCGGTGATGGCGTACCAGGGAATTTCCCAGCCCATCCGTTTCTTCAGGCGCGCGATATCCGCCTGCGGCGCCCGCGAGGCGTAAGCGAGGGTCGTGTCGCGGGCGTTCAGATGAGCGAGGCGGGAAACCTGATCGGCCCCAAGGGAGCAGCCGATGCAGGCATGCTCCGGCCATCCGTGCACGCCGGGTTCGAAAAAGGCGCGGTAGACGATCAATTGGCGGCGGCCCTCGAACAGGTCGAGCAGGCTCGCTGCGCCCTCCGGTCCGTCGAACTTGTACTCTTTCTCGACGGCCAGCCACGGCATCCGCCGACGTTCCGCGGCCAGCGCGTCGCCGGCGCGGGTGAAGGCTTTCTCCTTCGCGAGCATTCGCTCTCGCGCCGCTTCCCACTCCTGCCGCGACACGATCGGCGGCTTGCGCATGGCGGGGAGTCCGGCTTTCTCAGATGGTGCGGTCATGGTCGTTCAACCTTCTAGCTGGAGATGATTTCTGCGCTGCGCCGGGACGCTGTCGTTCAGCTCCTCGGCGCAGAGCCTTGATGACCTCACGCGGCTTTTCTGAAGTCGCCGAGCTGCGCATTCAGCGCGCGGGCGAAAGCGGGGCGGGTGGTGCAACGGTCGATATAGTCGGCGAGGCGCGGATCGCGCTTGCGGACGTCAGGATGGAAGCGCAGCACCGTCGCCATCATCAGATCGCCGGCGGTGAAGCGCTCGCCGTCGAGGAAGAG
>JAVJPA010000099.1:0-3748 GCA_040216495.1 Amphiplicatus sp.
GCCCGCGTTCCGCCCGGCCGCGAGGTTCGGGCCACACCCCCATGAGCTTAGAGAAGCAGGTCGCCGTCATGAAAAAGGACACCCATCCCGACTACCATTTCATCAAGGTCGTCATGACCGACGGGACTTCCTTCATGACCCGCTCGAGCTATGGCGAGCCGGATGCGACGCTGAACCTCGACATCGATCCCCTGAGCCACCCGGCCTGGACCGGCGGCCCGCAGCAGATCACTGAGAAGGGCCGCGTGTCGAAATTCAACGCCAAGTTCGGCGCGTTCGGCATCAAGAAGTAGTAGCGGCTTCTCTTTTTCAAAAAGCTGTAGGGTCTTTTTTCTCGCACGCGTCCACTTCATCGGGCGCGCCGCCGCTTAATTTCGTTTTCCAGCAGGAATCGAAAACCGAGCAGTAGCAAATCTCGACCTTGATACGCTCGCGGCCAATCGCATCGCGGATGGCCCTTGTGAGCGCATTGCTCGAATATTTCTCTTCGACCGAGAGCATTTTGATGTCTTCGTTGGGGCTGACCACCGTCCGCTCTATGCTTTGATTGCTGGTGGCGATGACCTCGTCCGGCGCGACGGCTCTGATGACGTCTGACCAGTTGGTCGCTGTTGCGCCGTCCACAGCAACGTGAACGAATTCGACGACAGCCGGCCCGATGCCGCGATTGCGCGCGAGGATGTCGATACGCTCCTCGCCCTCAAAACCGTAATAGACAACCGCCATATCGAGGCGCGGCCATACGGACGCTTCCGTTTGTTTGCGCACCGCTTCCGATTCGCCGAGAGCGGCGTAAAGCGCGACCGATCCTATGAAGATCCCGACGATGGCGAGAATGGTCTGTGTGACGGAGATGCGGACATTGATCCGCTCCGCTCGTGACAACGTCTGTTCAGTCGGTCGATCGGTCATTCCATTCCTCACACGCTTGCGGAGGAAAATGGCATGCGGTTCGCCGCGGACTCAAGACCGCCGTCTGTCGCCGCTGATCTTATTGCCGCCCGCCGAACGCTTCCAGAAGCGCGCGCTGTTGCGCGGCGGCGTCGCGTTCGGTGGGGCTTGAGCGCGTCGTGGTGAAGAGGTCGCTGTCTAGCCGGGCGATGCGCGCATAAAGCTGGGCGCTGGCCTCGGCCAGTTCGATCAGCGACGGCGGCAGGCCTTCCTCGTGCATGTCGCCGAGCACGGTCTCGCGCGGTTTCACCCGGAACTTGTCATCGCGCGCCTCGTCGACGGTCATCTCGCCCTCGCGCACGGCGCGCAAGACGAGTAGCCACGAGGCGATCTGCATCAGTTGCGTCGTCAGACGCATCGATGCGCCCGCGTAGGCGAGCGCCGCCGAGCGCGACAGGCCCTTGGAGGAGTCGCGTCCCGCGCCGTCGAGATAGTTCGCCGTGTCCTCGACAAGCGTCATGCCTTCGCGGAACGTGCGGGCGAACAGTTCGGACTGGACGAACGTTGCGGCCCCTTGCTCTGTGTCCGCCGCTTTCATGCTTGAAATCACCTTCCGCCCTCGTCTCTTCTTTCAGGATGCCGACCCGATCCGCCGCTGACAACAGGAATTGAGTTAACGCCTC
This sequence comes from Amphiplicatus sp., assembly GCA_040216495.1. GTDB lineage: Bacteria > Pseudomonadota > Alphaproteobacteria > Caulobacterales > Parvularculaceae > Amphiplicatus. The sequence goes on from JAVJPA010000099.1 coordinate 1,575, forward strand.
TCCGCGGCGTCCCGCCTCACGTTCAGGGCTTTGAGCAATGCACATGCCAGCAACCCATGGGCGAAAACCGTCCCGAAACAGCGTTATCGGCGTCGACGGCTGCCGCGGCGGGTGGGTTATGGCGCGGCGAAGTCTCCTGACAGGAGAAATATCCGTCTCCATCGCGCCTGACTTCAGGAATGTCGTCGAAGCCGGCGCTGACGCTGCGATGACCATTGTCGACATGCCGATCGGCCTCACGGACTCGGGCCGGCGCGCCTGCGAGCAACTGGCGCGCCGCCTGCTCGGCTCGCCGAGGGCCTCCAGCGTTTTCCCGACCCCGCGCCGGCCGATGCTGGACTTTAGCGATTACGCGGCGGCGAACGCGTGGGGCAAGGCGCAAGGCAAGCAGAACGGCGGCGGGTTGCCTAAGCAGACCTGGGCCATTCTCCCGCGCATCCGGGAGATCGACGCGTTGATAACGCCCGCCCATCAGGCGCGTCTCGGCGAAGGCCACCCCGAAGTCGCGTTCGCGCGCCTTAACGGCGCGAAGGCGTGCCTTCATTCAAAGCGAAAGCGCGAAGGGCGCGAGGTGCGCATGGCGCTGCTGACGCGCCATGGCGTGGATGGTCTTTCAGCCCTTGTCGCCGGCGCTGGCCGCAGCGCGAAACCCGACGATGTGTTCGACGCCATCGCCCTGTCGCTGACAGCGGAAGCGCGCCTTAATGGCGAGGCCCTCCGCCTCACAGACGAAGCCCGCGACGCGCGCGGGCTTGTCATGGAGATTTGGGGGTAGCGGCTCAAGGCGCGATGCGCGTCCAGAAATCATTGAAGACGACGGCGTCGAAGAAGGCGTGAGACCTGACGATCTTGCCGTCCTTGAGGTCGAGGAACCATGCATAGGTGTTGGCGTAGGTCTGTCCGTCACGGGCCTCGCCGCTCGCATCGAAGAAGACGATCACGGCGCCGCCTTCAGCATAAATGTTGCGGATATGCGGCTTCAACCCTGTCCGCATGCGGGCGTTGAACGGGCGGATGACTTCGCTCATGAACGCTTCGCGGCTTGGATAGGTCTTAGAGGCGAGCGTGTTGCCGACGATGGTCCAACTCGCATCTTCCGCGAGCAGATCGTAGGGCCCTCCGGTTCCGGCGGCCCATGCAGCGAAGCTCTCCGCGATGAGCGCCTTGTTGCGGTTCTCCGTCTCCGAAGCTTTCTCACTTTGCATAGGCGATTTGAACTCGGCGGCGGCATTGGAGGAGAAGAGACCGAGAATGGCGGCGGCTGCGGCGGGAAGGCGGCGGAAGAATTTATGGTTGGGAGTCATGTCTATGTTCCTTTTGATGCGAGGAATGGAGGGCGGCGGTTGGGATAATTGCCGCCGCCCTCGCCGTCCGTTCAGATCCGGTTTTCCCAGGCGGCGAGCTGATGCTCTTTCAGCATATCCTCGACCGCTTGCGGCACGACGTTGCGAAACTTGCCGGTGTCGGCCGGGACGATCTCGATCATGCGGTCGATCATCTCCTGCGCGTCCAGATGGCCTGATGGCGCGTTGAGGAAGTTGTCGAACTCTTCGCGCAAGGCGCGGCGCTTGGTGACGTGCTTAGCGTCGTCAAGCCAGCGGAACGGCGCGTCGGCCATCGTTTCATTGTAACCGGTGTAGTAGGCGCCGGGATTGATCGTCTGCACCTGGATGTTGTGAGCTTTGAGTTCCTGTTGAAGCGCTTCCGCAACCGATTCCACGGCATGCTTGGTGGAGACATAGACGCCCCAGTTCGCTGGCGTGAAAAGGCCGCCCATCGAAGAGGTGAAGACGATCTTGGCTTTTTTCTTGGCGTCGATCCATTTGCGCACGAAACGCTGCGTCAGTTCGAGCGGCTTGAAGACGTTGACCTCATAGTTCTTGCGCACGAGATCCATCGGGATTTCGAAGACAGGGCCGGCTTCGCCCATGCCGGCGTTGTTCCAGAGCACGTCGATGTCGAATGTCAGCGCCTGGTCGATGTCATAAGGGTCGGTGAGATCGAGCCGGATAACCGTGAGGTTCTTCAGGCCGAGCGCCTTGGCTTTTTCGCGGAGCGGCGTGACCTGCGGCGCGACATGCGCTGCGGCGATGACGTTATGTCCTTGTTGGGCGAGGCCGATGGCGGCCGCTTCGCCGAACCCTGAGCCGGCGCCGGTGATGAGGATGGTCTTG